>NZ_JASMRI010000010.1:0-144574 GCF_041431375.1 Flavobacterium sp. Arc3
GGACTTAAATGTCCTTTCTTTTGAAAAAATTATCCTATCTTTTTTCCTGAGAGTTGCATTAATTAATTGAATCTAGTGTATTTATAAAGCGATGCTATATAAAGTTAGTTGTTTTTCTGAATCTATTGTGTTATTTTTTTTATTATTCATCTTAATGGAAATTACTTTTTTATTTGTTTTTTGATTAATTGGATTCCATTATTAAGAAAAGAATAGATGTTATTAATGAAAAAATTTGAAATGCGTGTAAAAATAGATTAAAGTCACCCTAATTCGAATACAAAAAAAGCTCCCCAAATTTGGGGAGCTAGAAGTTAATCTATTTTTAAAGTGCTTACCTTACAGAAAGAATTTCACCATCGGCATGAACCTTTAATTTCTTGCTTTCTTTTCCTTTTTTAATTTTTAAATTATATTGTTTTTTCAAGACATCTCCTTTTTCTTGAGAATATAAATACTTGTCATTTACAATTTGCCATCCTGGATAAGTCTTGTATACAGAATAGATGACAGAAGAAGGCAACTTAACATTCTTGTAATTTTCTACAACACGAATTAACTGTCCGTTTTCATTATAAGTTGCAGATAAAGTTCCTCCTTTTAGTTCCATATAAACAAGGTATGTTTCGTACCCTTCATAGTTTTTACCCAAATCATAGGCGATGAAATTATCTTCCAAGGCTCTTACCTTGGGATCTGCGTTTCTGTCTGGCAGATATATTGAGAAGTCATCTCCTGCACTTTTAATTACCACAGCTGGTAAATCTTCTATTTTGATAACTCCTTCTTTCGTAACTTTCTCCATTTTATCTTGCGCATAAGATGAAGTGGTCAAACCTAATAACAATAAAATAATAATAAATGCTTTCATGATAGATAGTTTTTAAATTAATATTCAGTTTAGGTTAAATAATTGAAATTTAAGGACTTGTTATGTGATCGTTAATTTTCATGATCTTTATTTGTTGAATTGTGTTTTATTGCACTGTATAATTATAGACTTATAGTAAATTTAGTCTTTTTATTGAAAATTTCATGTTAAAGCTTTCCTTTTGACATGTTAATATTTTCCGTCAATACTTTGTTTTTTTATTAGGATAAATCATCTCCTTGCGATAAAAAAATCAAACTTTATAAATATTTGATGAAGGAAATTAGCTGATTAGAGAAGGAAGTGTGTTGATAATGGGGTACTTTAATCTTGATATAAAAGGAAACTGCCCAATGTTAATTGGACAGTTAAAAAGGTTTCTATTTTGTAATTTTAGTTTTCAGCGATAAGTTCGCCATCAGGATGAACCTTTAATTTACGGCTTTCATTTCCTTTTTTTATTTTTATGTTATATTGTTTTTTTAAGATGTCTCCTTCTTCTTGAGAATACAAGTACTTATCATTTACGATTTTCCATCCAGGGAACTTGCGATAAATTTCGTAGATTAATTTACTGGGTAATACTACATTCTTGTAATTTTCTATAACACGAATTAGTTTTCCGTTTTCATTATAAGTGGCTGACAAAGATCCTCCTTTTATTTCTATATACACAAGATATGTTTCATATCCTTCATAGTTTTTACCAAGATCATAGGCAATGAAATTATCTTCTAAGGCTCTTACTTTAGGATCTGGATTTCTGTCAGGCAGATATATCGAAAAGTCCTCTCCAGCACTTTTTATTACTACAGCTGGCAAATTTTCCATACTTATGTTTCCAGTATTTTTTACTTGTGAGTAAGATGTAGTTGTCACTCCTAGGAATAACAATATTATAATATAAGCTTTCATAACAGTCGAATTTAAATTAGTAATAACTTAATTTAGAATAAATTTTAAGGTCTATGAGTTTCTTCCCCTTTTTATTACGTCAATTTAGTCTAAACTCTTTTTTTAAATAATACTTTGCGTTTTGGAGCTTTTAAATAAAATTATAATTATAGACAAATTTAAGGGTTATCGAATTTACCACTAGTTAAGGCGTTATTTAAGTTTTGTTAATTAACAATATGTTTGTAGTGTTATTAGCTTTGTTTACAGGGTTTTACTAGTTATGTTGAGGATTTGATTTCAGTAATTGCTGCCTTTATTATTTTTTCTGAATGATTAAATAATCGTTTTCTTGTAGCTTTAGGAGTACTGTTATTGAATGGTATCTATCTCATTTAAAGGTTTAGTTTTACTTTTCTTTTTCAGTTTTCAGGATGTATTTATTGTCGATTATAAATAGAAAAGCACCAACTTTTGGTTGATGCTTTTCTATTTAGTAGAGTATTTTAACTTGCTATTCTCCTATAAGAATTTCTAATATCTTTATAGCAGCATCACTAATTTTTGTTCCAGGGCCAAAAACGGCAACCGCTCCAGCATCAAATAAGAATTGATAGTCCTGTGAGGGAATTACGCCACCCACAACCACCATAATATCTTCTCGACCGTATTTTTTTAATTCTTCAATTACTTGAGGAACTAAGGTTTTATGTCCTGCGGCCAATGAGGAAACACCCAGAATATGAACATCATTTTCTATAGCCTGTTTCGCTGCTTCGGCTGGAGTTTGAAATAAAGGGCCAATATCCACATCAAAACCTACATCGGCATATCCAGTGGCAACCACTTTAGCACCACGGTCGTGACCATCTTGCCCCATTTTAGCAATCATTATTCTAGGGCGACGGCCTTCTTGTTTTGCAAAGGTATCGGCTAGTTGTTTGGCTTTTTGAAAGCTTTTGTCGTCTTTGATTTCTTTACTATACACGCCACTAAAGGATTTAATTTGTGCTTTATATCGTCCGAAAACCGTTTCTAAGGCATCACTGATCTCGCCTAATGTAGTTCGGTTTCTTGCTGCATCCACTGCTAATTCCAGTAAATTTCCTTCTCCTGTCTTTGCGCAAAGCGTTAGCTTTGCCAATGATTCCTTTACTTTTTCACTGTCTCTGGTCGCTTTAATATGATCCAATTGTTCTAATTGTTGCTTGCGAACCATTTGGTTGTCCACATCTAATATAAGCAATGGATCTTCTTTTTCCAGTCGGTATTTATTAACACCCACAATAATATCCTGTCCGCTATCAATGCGCGCTTGTTTTCTTGCTGCTGCTTCTTCAATTCTAAGTTTCGGAATTCCGGCTTCAATAGCTTTTGTCATTCCACCAAGCTCTTCTACTTCTTCGATAAGCTTCCAGGCACTTTCAGCAATGTCATTGGTTAAACTTTCGACATAATAGCTTCCGGCCCATGGATCGACCGTTTTAGTTATTTTTGTTTCTTCCTGTAAAAATATCTGTGTGTTTCTCGCAATTCGAGCGGAGAAGTCTGTCGGTAAAGCAATGGCTTCATCCAGTGCATTGGTGTGCAAGGATTGCGTTCCTCCAAAAGCTGCCGCCGATGCTTCAATGCAAGTACGAGCTACATTATTAAAAGGGTCTTGTTCTGTTAAGCTCCAGCCGCTGGTTTGACAATGGGTTCTTAAAGCCAATGATTTATCGTCTTTTGGGTTAAACTGTTTCACTAGTTTAGCCCAAATCATTCTTCCGGCACGCATCTTGGCAATTTCCATAAAATGGTTCATCCCAATTGCCCAGAAGAAGGAAAGACGTGGAGCAAATTCATCGATTTTCATTCCAGTTGATAACCCAGTTCTAATATATTCTAGTCCGTCGGCCAGCGTATACGCTAATTCAATATCAGCGGTTGCACCAGCTTCCTGCATGTGATAACCAGAAATGGATATGGAATTGAATTTTGGCATTTTCTTGCTCGTGTATTCAAAGATATCGGCAATAATTTTCATCGAAGGAGTAGGAGGGTAGATGTATGTATTACGCACCATAAACTCCTTTAGAATATCATTTTGTATCGTTCCTGACAGTAGCTCTGGTTTTACCCCTTGTTCTTCGGCAGCAACGATATAAAAAGCCATAATAGGCAATACCGCGCCGTTCATAGTCATCGAAACTGACATTTCGTCTAAGGGAATCTGATCAAATAATACTTTCATATCTTCGACAGAGTCAATGGCAACGCCTGCTTTTCCTACATCACCCACAACGCGTTCGTGATCTGAATCATAGCCACGGTGCGTAGGTAAATCGAATGCGATAGACAATCCTTTCTGTCCTGCTGCAAGATTTCGTCTGTAGAAAGCATTACTTTCTTCTGCGGTTGAAAATCCGGCATATTGACGAATTGTCCAAGGACGGCGCACATACATAGTAGTATATGGCCCTCTTAAATTTGGCGCAAAGCCAGCCCCAAAATCAAGATGCGTGAGGTTTTCAATATCTTTTTTAGAATAGGTGGGTTTGAGTTCAATGCCTTCAGCCGTAAAAAAGTCCGCGGCCGATTCATCTGCTTCGTGCAACGCTGGTTCTTCTTTTGACTTTTGACTATCTAATTGAATATGTTGGAGGTTATTTCTTATCATTTGTGACACTAATTTATACTTATTGTTGACTGATTGCAATTCTACACTATTATTCTAAATCCAGACGTTCTTGTTCTACTTTTTCGGCTAATCGTTTTTCGATTATTGGAGTTATCAACGTTTTTCTAGGTTGCACTTTTACAAAAGGAAACAATTCTAAATCTTGTTTCATCTTGTCGTCTTTGTTTGGATACTTGTTAGTTCCTAGTAAGACTTCTTTTCCTGAGTCAAAAAGTTCCTGTTCTTTGTCAGCACTTTCTTGAATTTTTCTTTTGATGATACCTTCATTCAATTGTTTTAGAAAACCACCGTTAGCTTCGATGTCTTTAAATAATGTCAATGCTTTCTCGGCTAATTGAATGGTCAGTGTTTCGATATAGTAACTTCCGTCAGCAGGGTTATTTACCTTGTCGAAGTAGCTTTCGTTTTTTAGAACTAACAATTGGTTTCTGGCGATTCTATCTCCAAATTCATTGTCTTTATGATATAGTGAATCGTAAGGTAGATTCGCAATTGCATCAGCTCCTCCTATAATTGCCGCCATACATTCTGTTGTAGTACGCAACATATTTACGTTGTAATCATACAGCGTTTTATTCCGTTTTGTAGGCGAAACTAAAAGATGGCATTCTAAATTATGATTGTATTCGTTAGCTACTAAATTAAAAAGCAATCGCAATGCTCTGAGTTTTGCAATCTCAAAGAAATAATTGGTACCCACAGCAACGGCAATAACTATCGGCTGACTAATAACAGGAATTCTATTAAAATATTCATTGGCATGTGCTAAGGTGTAAGCAAGTTGCTGTACCATGTTAGCTCCTGCATTTTGATATAAGGTAGCGTCAACACTAATTATGGAACTATTTGGAATCGCTGTGGAAAGTAAATTCAGCGAATCAAAATTATTTTTATCCTTAGTAGTAAACCAGTTTCCATCTCGGGCTAATTGCCCTATTGGGTCGAGGTTATAGTACGCAACAGCTTTTTTCTTCTGAAGGATTGCATCAATTTTTTTAACGAAATCGATTGAGAAAAAATTAAAATTGAAGTAAACAGCAACGTTTTCTAAAGGAAGTTTTTCCAAAAGTTTAGCTACGTCAATGGTGTCACTTTCTATCGTAAAACGAAGACTGTCTGCGCCTCTGCTTAAGGTGTCTAAAGCTCTTTCTACTGATTTTTCAATGTCGAAAACAAAAATGTTTTGACAAATTTCAAATTCAGAGGCTTTAGTATTTACGTCAGCTGATTTTGTAAATTCATCTCTATGATAAAAAGGTTTTACCTTAATGTCTTCTGGCGAATTCCAGATTAAGGTTTCATTGTAATCTGCCCCTTTGAGTTCAAACTGGATTTTTTGTTTCCATTGTTTGGAAGAAACAGGATCGAAATCTTCGAATAGATTAGTAGCCATTTTGATTTTGATTTTTAATAATTCAAGATTTATTATTTTTTTTCTATGCTGTCACCTTCAAATTCTATGATGTAAATATCCTCGCTGTCCTTTTTCATATAGTACTTTTCGCGAGCATATTTTTCTATTTGTTCTGGGTTCTTTAACTGCTTGATTTGCTCTTCGTCTTTTTTAATCTCTTCCTGGTAGTATTCTTTGTTGTCCTCCAGTTCGCTAACTTGGTTGTCTAGAAATCTATGGTCAAAATACGAATAGTTATCTAGAAAAACCATCCATGTTGAAAAAAACAACAACACCCAAACATATTTATTGCTTAAAAATTTAAACCAAGGTTTGTCTTTATGCGGATTTGTCATGTTTTATTTATTTCCGAGTACGGTAAAAAATTAATAGTATTGGCCTGTATTGAAACAGAAAACGCCTCCCGATAGCTATCGGGATCGTTTCTCAACTTGTAATGGTATAAAATTACAATAAATTTATAGAATTCTTTGATTTATTACGGCACGAACTACGTCAATTGCAACCGTATTGTATTTGTCATTAGGTATGATAATATCTGCAAATGCTTTCGTAGGCTCAATGAACTGCTGATGCATAGGTTTTAGGGTGTTTTGATATCTGCTAAGAACCTCGTCCATATCACGTCCACGTTCGGCAATATCTCTTTTCATACGGCGAATCAGTCTTTCGTCAGAATCGGCATGAACATAAATTTTCACGTCAAACATATCGCGTAACTCAGGGTTTGCTAGTATTAAAATCCCTTCCACAATCATCACTTTTCTAGGATGAGTAGTAATGGTATCTTCTGTTCTGTTATGAGTTACAAAAGAATAGACCGGTTGCTGGATTGTTTTCTCTTCTTTAAGCTCTTTTAAATGGGCAACTAACAATTCGAAATCTATAGCGCGAGGATGATCAAAATTAATTAAAGCACGCTCGTCAAAAGATAAGTTGTGGTTCTCTTTATAATAAGAATCCTGTGATATTATCCCGACTTCCGCCTCGGGTAATTCATTCATAATCTGATGTACTACGGTAGTTTTTCCGCTTCCTGTTCCGCCTGCAATCCCTATAATGAGCATAAAATGGTGTTGTTATAAATTGGTGGTGCAAAAATAGGAATTAAATCGGGAGTGGTTTTTGTTTTTTGTATAAAATATTGGCCTTTAAATTGAGGAGCTATTCCAGCTATCCGTTTCAAGTTTTTGTCCTCAAGCTACTTTTCTAATGCCCTAAAAAGAGCTTCTTTCAGTCGCTTTTTTAGGACAGGAAAAGCAAAGCTTTTAGACTGCAAACCTTTTCACTGCTATCTGGGCTATTAAACGATTGGCGGTTAAAAAGACGAAATTTACCAAGTTGAATTAGTGGTAAGGAAAATGAAGTGTTGTTAAACACAAAAAGAGAGAACCAAACAAATGGTTCTCTCTTTTTAAAAAGAATTCAGATCTTACTTATTTATTCTTCTTTGCTTTTATCATCATTTCCAGTTGATCCCAAAGTTCCTCAGGAATTGCTTCTAATATATTAAATTGGCCAGCACCTTTCAACCATTCACCACCGTCTATAACCACGACTTCACCGTTTACATAAGCAGAGAAATCAGAAACCAAATAAGAAGCTAAATTGGCTAATTCCTGGTGGTCTCCCACACGTTGTAGCGGCACTTTTTTTGCCATGTCAAATTTTTCAGCAAGATCCCCAGGCAACAATCTGTCCCAAGCTCCTTTGGTTGGGAAAGGGCCGGGCGCAATTGCGTTTGTACGAATACCATATTTTGCCCATTCTACAGCAAGACTTCGGGTCATTGCAAGAACTCCTGCTTTTGCAGTAGCGCTAGGAACAACATAAGCTGAACCCGTCCAAGCATAAGTAGTTACGATGTTTAACACCGTAGAAGATGTTTGTTTGCTGTCGATCCAATGTTTACCAAAAGCGAGTGTACAGTTTTTAGTGCCTTTTAAAACGATATCAATAACCGTATCAAAAGCATTGGCTGACAATCTTTCTGTTGGCGAAATGAAATTTCCAGCTGCATTATTCAATAAAACATCTACTTTTCCAAAAGTTTTTAATACGCTTTGTAACATGTTTTCGACTTCTTCATAATGACGTACGTCACATTGTATCGGCAAACAAGTTCCTCCAGTTGCTGCTTCTAGTTCTGCAGCAGTATTTTTTAGTTTGTCTAAGTCTCTGGAAGTAATCGCTACTTGCGCACCCAGTTCCAGAAAATACTTTGTCATCGCTTTTCCTAAACCGCTACCGCCACCAGTAACAACTATTACTTTTCCTTTTAACGCATCATCGCGTAACATTTTATCGGTATAGCTCATAATTTTTTTTTTTGGTATTGTAAATATAGAAAAATTAAATAGTATGCATGCATATTAAAATCAAAAGTTCAGGGACTTATATTTTGCATAATCTTTTCGCCGCCTCTTCCAGAGTTGCATTGTCTTTTGCAAAACAAAAGCGGATTAAATGAAGATCTTTTCCATTTTCATAGAAAGTCGAAATAGGAATCGCTGCCACACCATATTCCGTGATCAATCTTTTACAGAAGTCTACGTCATTTTCAGTAGAAATGGCTGCGTAGGAAGCCACCTGAAAGTAAGTGCCTTCACAAGGCAGGAGTTCGAACCGACTTGTCGTAAGTAATTTTATAAAATAATCCCTTTTTTCCTGATATAAAGTTCTAATTTCGTCAACAGAAACAAGATCTAGGTACTCGCTAATTGCCACTTGGCATAGACTATTGACACTGAAAACCAAAAACTGATGTACTTTTTTAATTTCTTTCATTAAATGTTGTGGAGCCACTAGATATCCTATTTTCCATCCAGTTACATGAAATGATTTCCCAAACGAGGAAACCATTACGCAGCGGTCTAAGAGTTTGATACGGGTGTGCGCCGAAATGTGTTTTTGTTCAAAAGTGATGTATTCGTAAACTTCATCAGAGAGTACAATAATTTTCGGATATTTTTGTAATAAGGATTCCAAGGCTTCAAAATCAGTTTGGGTCAGAATTTTTCCAGTTGGATTATGTGGATTATTGATGATGATCATTTTAGTATTGGCCGAACATGCTTTTTTGATGGTACTCCAATTAGGCGTGTAATCGTCGTTGAGTGAAACACGCACTGGCTTTGCGTTGCATAGTAGAACGGGAGCTTCATAGCAGTCATAGCTTGGATCCAGTATAATTACCTCGTCATCAGTTTGTACTAAAGCTTGAATAGTTGTAAAAATGGCCTGTGTAGCACCCGCAGTCACCAGTATTTCGATTTCTGGCAAAATGATTCTTCGGTAGGAGTTTTTGACCAGAAGTGCTATGTTAGATAGGAGAGGAGGATAACCCGCCATGGGAAGGTATTGGTGTACGTTTTCTTTGGCTAAGCGAATGACAATATCGGTTAATAGGGAAGCAACAGGAAAATTCGGGAATCCCTGCGAAAGATTTATGGCACCATGCTCTGCAGCCATTTTTGACATTACAGTAAAAATACTCGTACCAATGTTTGGAAGTTTTGACATACCTATCTTTTTAATACTCTAAAAGTACGCAAATGGTTTTAGTTAATAAACTGTTTCTATGAGATTCAGAAGTATTAGATGAAATAAAGAAAGACCCTTCGCGTGGAGTGTCTTTCTTTGTTTCTTTTTATTTTTTTTCCATGGGCATATCAGAATTTCCCATATCTCTAGTGCAAACGTATTTTCCGTCCCTTTTCTCAAAAAGACTGATAAAATGCCCGCTGTTGATTTTTGTGTCTGTGGAGTCTGTTACCTTGTAACCCCCAATTTCTACTACCATATTCCCATCATTTGAAGGATGGATTTCTTGAGTTTCGAAGGCGATTTTCGCGCCGATTGGGAAGGTAAGTAATTCACTCTTCATAGATTCATGAATCGCTTTTTTTCCTTCTAACGGCATTTTACCATTTGAAAAACTAATGGCATCTTCGGCATAATAATTTATTCCATCCGTAGCCCTGTTATTGTAGGCTTCTGCAAAAGCATTTTCCATTGCTTGAATTTCAGTTTTAATTGCCTCTTTGTCAACTATAACTGCGGGGACTTCTTTCTTTTGATTGCAGGCTGCCATCAAAGACATGATAACTACCATTAATCCTCCTTTTAAGATCTTGTTTTTCATAATTAAATTTTTAAAAATTTATAATTGTGATTTTTTTTTCAAGATAAGGGGAACTAAATTTAGTTATAAAATATTGATTATCAGGCTTAAAAGGTGTTTTTTTTATAAAACGATCTTTTGTAGCCTTCGAAGTAATGAATGTATTTTATCGCAGATTTACTTTTTTTTAGATGGAAGATTACTAAAATAACAAGCTCAAAAAAAACCAGGCTATTATAAAACGTGTCCGTTTTTGTAATAGTCTGGTTAATTATTTTTTATAGATGTTTCGTTCCCTGTTTAACAGATTTTATTTTTTGTCAATACTTTAATCAGAATTTCGACCGTTATGATATCCATCCATAAAGGCGGCTTTAGATTCTTCCCAATTATAGATTGATTCGAATACTAAAAAAGCTAGCATGCCTAATACAAATACACGAACATCTCTACTAGTTACTTTCATTTTAGATAGTTTAAAGGTTTAATTTATGAGACTAAAATAAAGCTGTTCTATTTTTTTTCAATTGCATTACCGCCTGCTGCGTAACCATCGTGAAAACCTGTAGAAATATCTTCTTTGACTTGTTTCCAATCGTAGATTGTTTGAAATGTAAAAAGTGCAAACATTCCTAGCGCAAATATTTTAATTTCTCTTTTATTTATTTTCATCTTATTTGGTTTTTAGATTAGTTAATTTTCTAAAGGTAATAATAATAATGTATTCTAAAAATTACATTTTATGGATAATAAAAATAGTTGGGCGTTTATGCAAGTCAATTGTCTCTTTTTTCCAAGCCGAAATTCTCTTAGTTTTTATGTATTCGGTTGGTAGTGTGATGTCTGTGGCAACACATAAATGAGTTTCTGGATGTAAAGTCTGTAATAAATCTTCTAGTAAGTTATTATTACGATATGGTGTTTCAATGAAAATTTGAGACTGATTTTTTTCGAAAGAGGTTCTTTCTAGAGTTTTAAAACTGGCTCTTTTCTCATCTTTATCAATAGGTAAATAACCGTGAAATGTAAAACTTTGCCCATTCATTCCTGAGGCCATCATAGCCAAAAGGATAGAAGAAGGTCCTACTAATGGTACTACTTGTATGCCTTTTTCGTGTGCCAGTTTAACGATTACAGCGCCAGGATCTGCCACGCCAGGGCATCCTGCTTCACTCATCAGACCAACATTTTCACCTTCTAATAAAGGTTGGATGAAGTCTTGGTGCTCTTTTACTTCGGTACGTTTGTTTAAAACAAAAAGAATTAATTCTGATTGTTTTTTTTCAGGATGTACTTCTTTGATTGACTTACGAGCTGTTTTTTCATTCTCAACGATATAGTAATCAATGAAATCTATGGTTCTTTTTACAGTCTGTGGTAAAACATCCATCGGGTCACAATCTCCCATTGTGGTAGGGATTAAATATAGTTTTCCTAAAAGAGTAGCTGATTTCATTATGGGTGTGTTTATATTTTTTAATCGATGTTATTTGACAAAAATACAGGATAAAATAGAGAATTAAACCTTCGTTCGATAAAAATCCAACGAATGCTAATCTAAGCGTGTTTGCTAATTAATTTGTCGGCTATTATGTCGCAAACTTCATCGAGCATAGCATAGACAATTTCGAATCCGTTTGTCATTCCGAAGTAAGGATCGGGAACATCAACATTTTCATTTGGATACAATTCATTTAGAATGATTTTCACTTTGTCTTTATGTGCTGGGTTTTCTGTAAGATCAAGTACATCCGAATAATTGGAATTATCCATCACATAAATATAGTCATAGGTGTCAAAATCAGCTGTTTTAAATTGACGTCCTCTTTGAGTGGAAATGTCAAGATTATGATTTTTTGCCTCTGCAATCGAACGTGCATCAGGAGCATGACCTATATGCCAAGAACCTGTTCCTGCAGAGTCTACAGTGAATTTGTTATTGGGAAGTTTTGAGGCTAAAATACCTTCGGCCAAAGGTGACCGACAAATATTTCCCAAACATACCATTAGAATTTTTACGGACATGATGCGTTTATAGCGTTAGTTTTTTATGGATATCCTCAACAAATTTCTTGAACTGTTTGTCAGTAGCCACTAGATTATCGACCGTTTTACAAGCGTGCAATACCGTCGCGTGATCACGATCCCCAATTTGAGAACCAATATTTGCCAATGATGCTTTTGTAAATTTCTTAGCAAAGAACATAGCTAACTGTCTTGCTTGCACGACATGTCTTTTTCTGGTTTTAGACTGTAACGTTTCTAAATCCAATTGGAAATAATCAGAAACTGTTTTTTGAATATAATCGATAGAAATTTCGCGCTTTACATTCTTCACGAATTTTTCAACGACGCTTTTTGCTAATTCGATTGTTACTTCTTTTTTGTTGAAAGAAGATTGAGCGATTAAAGAGATTATAGCTCCTTCAAGTTCTCTAACATTCGATTTGATGTTGCGGGCTACATATTCTATTATTTCTTCTGGAATTTCAACACCGTCACGATACAAGATGTTTTTCAAGATAGAAATCCTTGTCTCGTAATCTGGTTGGTGTAATTCAGCAGAAAGTCCCCATTTGAAACGAGATAATAAGCGTTGCTCGATATCTTGCATGTCAACTGGCGCCTTGTCAGAAGTAAGGATTACCTGTTTTCCATTTTGATGTAAGTAATTGAAGATGTGAAAAAATACATCCTGTGTTCCAGATTTACCAGACAGGAATTGTACATCATCAATTATTAAGACATCAATAAGTTGATAGAAGTGAATGAAATCATTTCGGTTATTTTTCTTTACCGAATCAATATATTGTTGGGTGAAAATTTCAGCTGAAATGTATAAAACTGTTTTTTCTGGATATTTATCTTTAATTTCTACACCTATCGCGTGCGCTAAGTGTGTTTTACCTAATCCTACACCACCAAAAATAAGTAATGGATTGAATGATGTTCCTCCAGGTTTATTGGCAACAGCCATACCTGCTGAACGAGCTAATCTGTTTGAATCTCCTTCAAGGAAATTGTCAAAACTATAGTTTGCGTTCAGTTGTGATTCTATTTTTAAATTTCTGATTCCAGGGATTACAAAAGGATTTTTTAATTCTGGGTCTAGATTTTTAAAAGGAGCATCAATATTTTGGGGTTTCATAGGTGCGCGGTTTGCACTTGGCAATTGTTCCGTAAACGGTTGTTTGTTGCCATAAGTGTTTTCCATCTTAATTTTATAAAGTAACTTTGCGTTTTTACCAAGTTCTTTAGTTAATGCTACTTTTAATAATTTTACATAGTGCTCTTCTAACCATTCGTAAAAAAATTTACTTGGTACTTGAATGTATAATGCGTTATCGGTAAGTTCAACTGATTTAATAGGTTCAAACCAAGTCTTGAACGCTTGATCTTGAATGTTGTCTTTTATAAAAGACAAACAGTTTTCCCACACTGATTGAGCAGTTTTGTTCATAAATTCTATGTAAATTATTTTATTTAGTAATCGTTGTCTTATTAAATAATGCTTAAAAAAGCACTATTTTTCGGGGTAACAAATATGTGAACAAATTTCTGTAAAAAAAAATATTTAGGGGTTGATTATGTAGTATTATTGTTGTAAGTAGTATTTAGAGGGTAAAATTTTGATACAAAATAAATAAATTATATAATGAAAGAACACGAATTTAATGTAAGGGTAAGGTACGCTGAAACAGATCAAATGGGGGTTGTTTATCATGGAAATTATGCCCAGTATTTTGAGATGGGACGCGTGGAATGGCTTAGAAACCTTGGGATTTCTTACAAATGGATGGAAGATAACGGAATTATGCTTCCGGTGGTTTCGTTAAATGTAAATTATAAAAAACCAGCGCGCTACGATGACCTTTTGAGGGTAAAAACTATTTTTAAAAGTCAGACTTCTGTAAAGATTGAGTTTGATTATGAAATTTATAATGAAGAGGGGGAGTTGTTAACAATTGCTAACTCAATTTTGGTTTTTGTGAACATGAAAACGGGTCGACCTACTGTTCCTCCAGAGTATGTTACTGAGAAGCTTTTAAAAAAAAAAATTAAGGAAAAAAAATATTTATTCTTTAAGTTTTATGTCTATTTCAAATATAGAATTGAAAATGTCGAATATCATTTCGGCATTTTTTTTTCGTGTTTTTACCTCGATTTTTCCTATTGGCAAACCTGATTCTTCGTTAATCTCCATTTCTTGAGTTACGATTTCTAGCTTCTTTTCTTTAATTACACGCATGACTTTATTCATGTTTTTATAATCAAAAGAAACCTGATAATGGATATCTATCGTTTTTTCGATAATCTCACAGCTTTCAAGCGTGAGTTGTGCGGTTGTTTTATAAGCGGAGATTAATCCGCCAACGCCTAGTTTTACGCCTCCAAAAACCCTAGCAACTACAATAAGTACATTCGTGAGAGAAAACGATTGAATTTGGCCATAAATAGGCATTCCGGCGCTATTGCTTGGTTCTCCATCGTCATTGGCTCGGTAAGAAAGTATATCGGTGCCTATTTGGTAGGCATAACAGAAATGACCTGCATTTGGATGTTTTTTTCGTAAACCGTCAATAATGACTTTTACTTCGTCTTCTGATTGAATGGGAAAAGCAGAACCAAAAAATTTACTGTTCTTTTCTTTGTGTAGTATTTCTTCTGATGCTAATTCGATGGTGTTGTAGGTGTCTTTTACTTCCAAAAGGGGTTTTCTAAATTATATTTTTATTGAATAAGTCTACTACATCTTCCTGACCTACCTGTAAATTCCATACTTGAAGGCCTAGAGATAGAGCAGCATCCGTGTTTTCTTTTTTGTCATCTATGAATAAAGTGCGTTTTGCCTGTAAATCATGTTTGTTTAAAACGTATTTGTAAATTTCAGGATTTGGTTTTCTCATTTCTATTTCAAATGAGAAATAGACTTTTTCAAAGCACTTGTAGAAATCACCGTAAAAAGAGGCGCCGTTATTTTGTTCGAATGTTTCGATATGGATTGCATCTGTATTGCTGAGTAAAAATAAGCGGTATTTTTTAGACAGCATTTGTAAAAATTCCAATCGGTATAGTGGGAAATCGAGTAAAATTGCACTCCATGCTTTTAAGATTTCCTCGGTGCTAGCATTCGGAATGTGTTTTTGAATACCTTCAATAAAATTATCTCGGGTAATTTGGCCGGTTTCAAATTGAATGTTTAACTGGTCGAGATCATCATTCCAGTGTGTAAGTCCTAAATTCCTTAGTCCGTCAACAGTGGCTTGTTTGTCTAAATTAATAAAGACATCTCCAAAATCAAAAATAATTGCGTTAATCATAGTTTCGGGATATTATAAGTTCATCTTGACCGATTTTATGTTTTTCCAAATAAGGTCCACCTAGAATCGGAGCCTTTGTGCCTTCTTTAAAAAAGAGATTGCCCTTAAAAACACGTGCTTCATCCCAGAGATTTGCGTCAATGAAAGTTTGTAGTGTTTGTCGGCCTCCTTCAATGATCACCGATTGAATTTGATGTTTGTACATTGCGTCTGTCACTTGACTTGCAATGTTTTTTTCAAAATCAACGATTTCAAAGATAAGGTTTTCTTTGTCGGCTTTTGTTTTTATTTTTGAAAAAACAATAGTTTTCAATTGATTGTCAAGTACTTGGCTGTTTTTTGCGATGCGATTGTGTTGATCTAAAACGATTCGTACAGGATTGTTTCCCGCCCAATCTCTCACGTCTAATTTGGGATTATCATCAATGACCGTTTGTGTTCCTACAAGAATAGACTGTTCTTCACTTCTCCATTTATGAACTAATTGTCTGGAATAGATATTAGTAATCCAAACCGGTTTTTGTTCTGATTTTACTTTTGGCGAAATGAAGCCGTCTTGACTTTCGGCCCATTTCAAAATTAGGTAGGGTCTTTTCTTCTGATGAAAAGTAAAAAATCGTTTGTTCAGCTCGTGGCATTCATTTTCAAGAATACCGACTGTCACATTTATTCCGGCTTCTATTAATTTTTTTATTCCGTTCCCTGCCACTTTTACATTTGGGTCAACCGTTCCGATAACTACCTGTGGGATTCCATTTTTTATGATTAAATCAGAACAGGGTGGTGTTTTTCCAAAATGACTGCAAGGTTCCAAACTCACATAAATGGTGGCTTTTTTTAATAGCGATTTGTCTTTTACCGAATTGATGGCATTTACTTCGGCATGAGGTTCACCCGCTTTTTTATGCCAGCCTTCCCCTATAATTTTATTTTCATAAACAATTACGCTGCCCACCATCGGATTTGGGTAGGTAGTTCCTAAGCCGTTTTTGGCTAATTGAATGCATCGCTCTATGTATTTTTCATGTATCTTCACGATGTAAAAGTAGTTATTTTTGAGGTTAGCCTATAAATTTCGAGATTAGTTTTCCAACTTCCGAAAATTACAATAAACTATTTCTATTTTTGTATTTTTATAAACAAGCAGTTACAAAGAATGGAAAATTTGATTATTAGAAAAATTGAAAAAAAGGATAATGAAGCCGTTGCCCAGTTAATAAGAGCGGTTTTTGACGAATTGAATATCCCAAAAGTTGGAACGGCGTATGCGGATCCTTATTTAGATTTGATGTTTGAAGAATACAATAAGCCTAAATCGGTTTACTATGTTGTTGAAAATAATGGAAAAATAGTAGGTTCGGCCGGAGTGGCTCCTCTTGAGAATGAAGCTGAAACCATTTGTGAATTGCAAAAAATGTATTTTTTACCTGAAACACGTGGTCAGGGAATAGGCAGTCAAGTAATGGCTGTATGTCTGGAAAGTGCAAAAGATTTTGGCTTCGAAAACTGTTATCTGGAAACAATGCCTTTTATGCATGATGCTCAAAAATTATACAAAAAAGTAGGTTTCGAATACATAGATGCTCCCATGGGAAGTACGGGGCATGTCTCTTGTCCGGTCTGGATGTTGAAGAAATTATAAGTTATGAATTATGAGTTTTCAATTCATAAAGTAATAAAGATACGATGAAAATTAAAGAATACAGAAGCCAATTTATTCAAGAACTACTTCCGATTTATGATGAAGGCGAAGCAGAAAGTTTTTTTTACCTGATACTGGAGGAGAAACGTCAGTTAAAAAGAATTGACTTGGCTCTGGATCCGCAGTTGGTTTTTTTGAATGAAGAAATTACGCTTTGGAATTCGATTTTGGAGCAACTGAAGTTGGAGATTCCCATTCAGTATTTGCTAGGGAAAACTAGTTTTTATGGTTTGGAATTCGAGGTAAACGACGATGTATTGATTCCTAGACCTGAGACCGAAGAATTGGTAGAATGGATTATTCAAAGTACGATGAGCGAAGTTACGAATACAAAGAGGAACGTATTAGATATAGGAACAGGAAGCGGTTGTATTGCTATTTCATTGGCTAAAGCCATCCCGAATGCCAAAGTGTATGCAATTGATGTTTCTGAAAAGGCTTTGGCTATAGCCAAAAGAAATGCGGTATTAAATCAAGTCAATGTAACATTCATAACTCAGAATATTCTAGAAACTGAGGACTTAAATCGACAATTTGATATCATTGTTTCTAATCCTCCCTATGTTCGAAATTTAGAGAAGCAGGAAATTAAAAAAAATGTTTTGGACAATGAGCCTCATTTGGCTCTTTTTGTTGAAGACGATGATGCCTTAATTTTTTATAAAAAAATAGCGGCATTAGCACAGAAAAATCTTTCGGACAAAGGACAGTTATTCTTTGAAATCAATCAATATTTAGGGAAAGACATGGTTGCTTTGCTCGAGAAAATGAACTTTAAAAACATTGAATTGCGAAAAGATATTTATGGCAATGACAGAATGATTAGGGGGACGATTTAAGATTTTTGACAACTACTTAGAACTCAATAAAAAGACTTGCTTTGTTATCCTGACTAAAGAGTAATCTCTATTTCTCAGCAAATTGAAACTATTTTTTATCTAAAGAACAACTACTCCTTTAATTATAAAAGGAGTAGTTGTTCTTTAATCTAAAACATATTAAACGTTACTCGTATCGCAAGGCTTCGATTGGATTTAGGTAAGCAGCTCTAATTGCAGGGTACAAACCAGAAACGATGGCAACCATGAAACTCGTAAAAAAGGCAGCCATGATCGCGCCCCAAGGAATGACAAATGCAAAGCTTAAAGCAGTTGCGATTCCGAAACCTATTAAAATGCCTAAAATTATTCCAACTATACCGCCTAGTTGACCAATGAGCAAGGTCTCTATAAAAAACTGAATAGCGACGGTAGATCTTTTGGCTCCCAACGCTTTTCTGACACCTATTTCTCGCGTTCTTTCGGTTACCGAAACAATCATAATATTCATTAATGCAATAGAAGATCCTAAAACGGTAATAATTCCTATAAGCCATGAAGCTAAACCAAGGTATTTTGTAATACCAAGGATTTTATTGATAAGGTCGTCACTACGTACAACCCCAAAATTGTTGTCTCTTACGGGGCTTAACTTTCGAACATTACGCATGGTAATGATGGCGTGGTCTATTGCTTGATCTAATAATTCCTTATTGGAAACCATGACGCTCATCGTGTAATTAATGTTTGGCGCGGTAAATAACGATCGGGCGACTTGTATTGGAATCAAAACTCTTAAATCTTGTTTGTTACCAAAAGTAGAGCCTTTCTCTTTCAGGATACCGATTACTTTGAATCGGGCACCGCGTATCGAAATTGTTTTACCAATAGGGTTAATGTCTTTAAGGAGTCCTTTTCCAAAATCAGAACCTACAATACATACATAGTTGTTGTTGTCAATGTCAAAACCTGTAAAATTTCTTCCTAAGCTTGTTTCTAAACCAGAGTTGGTCATAAAATATTCGTCAACACCAACAATAGCAATTTCCGGGTCGGTTTTTGTCGCTTCATATTTTACCTCTGCAGTTGAAGTTGCTGTAAATGAAAGGGAAGTTTCTGTAAAAGGGTAGTCGTATTTATTTTTAAAATCGACAGCTTCGGGGTAGGAAATAATAGGATTTATAATTTCACGTTCCTCTCCTCCTCGTCGTTGCGCTGTGTTTTCGTATTGTTTGACGTTAAAAGTATTAGCTCCCATGGATGCAAAATCAGAAGAGATGGTGTTCTCCAAGGCAGAAACCACAGTCAGAATACCTACTAAAGCTGTAATTCCTATAGCGATAATTAATACGGTCAGCGAGGTACGCAATATTTGGGTTCTAATGGATCCAAAAGCAATTCGTACGTTTTCTTTGAATAAATTTAGCATCATGGTAGTTTGACACGAAAATACAATTTTTGTTACAAGTTTGTTTTGGAAGGAGTATTATTTATTTTAAAAATAAGATATTTGCAACCTGAATTTACGATTTGGGAGTTTGCAGATTGGAAATTTTTGCCAATTGATATTATCCCGAATCCTAAATAGTAAAACCTAAATTAAAAATAATGGCATCAAAACCGAGCATCCCTAAAGGAACAAGAGATTTTTCACCTGCTGAGGTGGCAAAACGTCAATATATTATTCAAATCATTAAAAATAATTTTGAGAAATTTGGTTTTCAACCGATAGAAACACCATCATTTGAAAATTCAGAAACCTTAATGGGGAAGTATGGAGAAGAAGGAGATCGTTTGATTTTCAAGATTTTGAATTCGGGCGAGTATGTTTCTAAATTTAACGATACACTTGTTGAATTTATTCGCTTTTCTATAATTTATCATAAAGATTATTTAGAAAAGAAAAATGAATCTTTTGATATGAAAGATTATGATTTTCTGTATAAAAAAAATCTTACCACATATTTAAAAAGTAAAAGCTTATATATTTTTAAAGATGGAACAATATCGGAAATAGAATTATTAGATGATGTTTTCTATTTTATATTAAAGCGTCTTAAAAAAGATAATTTGCTTTCAAAATCAGATTCGGAGCTTGATGATTTTGTTAAAATCATTTTTGCAGACTTTTATTATGAATTGAAGTATAAGTATTTGACTGGTTATATTTCAGAAAAAGCCTTGCGGTATGACTTGACCGTTCCTTTTGCTCGTTACGTGGTGCAACATCAAAACGATATCGAATTCCCGTTTAAAAGATACCAAATCCAACCCGTTTGGCGTGCAGACAGACCGCAGAAAGGACGTTTTAGAGAGTTCTTTCAATGTGATGCTGATGTAGTAGGTTCAAAGTCTTTGTGGCAGGAAGTGGAATTAGTGCAGCTTTATGATACTGTTTTTACAGAATTGGGTTTGAAAGGAGTGACTGTTAAAATTAATAATAGAAAAGTATTATCTGGAATAGCTGAGGTAATTGGTGCTTCTGATAAATTGATTGACTTCACTGTTGCGCTTGATAAATTAGATAAGATAGGTGAGGACGGTGTAAAAAAGGAAATGATTGAAAAGGGAATTGGGGCCGAAGCAATTGAGAAGGTTCAGCCACTTTTTAATTTCACTGGAACTATAGCAGAGAAAATTGAAAAACTAGGGCTGCTTTTAACTTCTTCGGAAGAAGGAATGAAAGGAGTGGAAGAATTGAGGTTCATTTGTGAAAATGTAATGAAGTTAGGATTGTCGTCGGCAATATTAGACCTTGATGTTACGCTTGCGCGCGGATTGAATTACTATACTGGAGCAATATTTGAAGTAGCACCTCCTAAAGAAGTAGCTATGGGTTCTATCGGTGGTGGAGGTCGATATGATGATTTGACCGGTATTTTTGGATTGAAAAACATGAGCGGAGTTGGAATTTCTTTTGGACTAGATCGTATCTATTTGGTTGTAGAAGAGTTGAATCTTTTCCCAGAAACCGTTACGGCAACATCACAAGCGTTGTTTATTAATTATGGAGATGCCGAAGCATTTTATGCTTTACAGGCAATACAAAAATTAAGAGCCGCAGGAATAAAAGTAGAACTGTATCCAGATAATGCAAAAATGGCAAAACAGTTTCAACATGCTGATAAGAGGAATATTCCTTTTGCAGTAATTATAGGAGAGCAAGAGATTGCTTCAAATTCTTTTTCACTGAAGAACTTAGTGAGTGGAGAGCAGGTTTCTCTTGATTTTGAAGGTTTGAAAAACGCATTACTTTAAATTAAATTTTGCACATAAAAAAAAAGCTTTGTCTAAAGACGAAGCTTTTTTTAATATAAGGTAATCACGAATTAATAATATTTAGAAACCAACCTAAAATTTGTTTTTAACAGATTAAAAATTTAATCCAGATTAGATCCAGTAACAAACTTATAGAAACTAAAGTGTAATAGTCTTAAAATTTTATTAAAATTTAAATTAATATTAAAAAGATAAGCTATAGTGTTCTCCATTATAAATAGTTGCTATTAAAAAAAAGAATGACAATTTGACATTTAGTGAGAATTGGCAGTACTTTTGCAATTCAAAGAAAAGTGTAAAAAATGAAGTTTAAGAATATTTTTAAAAATACGGGTAATATGACTACTGAAAATACAGAAATCGATAAAGAGATGGATGATGTAACATTAGATAACAATGCGGCTGAAGAGCAAATTGTTGCTGATGAGTTAAGTGTTGAAGAGCGATTGACGCAAGACTTAGCGAAAGAAAAAGATAAATATTTACGATTATTTGCAGAATTTGAAAATTATAAAAGACGAACTTCAAAAGAACGTATTGACTTGTATAAGACAGCAAATCAAGAAGTTATTTTAGCTATGTTGCCTGTTTTAGATGATTTTGACAGAGCGATGGTCGAAATAGGTAAATCAGATGACCAATTACTTATGAAAGGGGTAGAACTTATTCATGAAAAATTGAAAAGCACTCTAGTTTCAAAAGGATTAGAACAAGTAGAAGTTAAAGCTGGAGATGCATTTGATGCTGATTTTGCTGAAGCAATAACACAAATTCCTGCTCCTAAGATGAAAGGGAAAATTGTAGATGTACTTGAAAAAGGATATAAATTAGGGGATAAAATTATTCGATTTCCTAAAGTTGTTATAGGACAATAATGTAGACAAGTGTAAACGCAATTATTTGCGTCAATACTTTCACAAGAAAAAATAAAAATGAAAAAAGATTTTTACGAGATATTAGGCATTTCAAAAGGTGCTGATGCAGCAGCGATAAAGAAAGCTTACAGAAAAAAAGCATTAGAGCATCATCCTGACAAAAACCCTGGAGACAAATCGGCAGAAGAAAAGTTCAAAGTAGCTGCTGAAGCGTATGAAGTTTTAAGCGATCCGAACAAAAAAGCAAAATACGATCAATATGGTCATCAAGCTTTTGATGGTTCAGGAGGTTTTGGCGGAGGCGGAGGTCATGCTGGAATGAATATGGATGATATCTTCAGTCAATTTGGTGATATTTTCGGTAGCGCCTTTGGTGGTGGTGGCGGATTTGGCGGCGGCGGCGGAGGCCAACGCAGAACTAAAGGAAGCAATTTACGAATCAAAGTAAAATTGACATTAGAAGAAATTGCAAATGGTGTTGAGAAAAAAGTAAAAGTAAAACGTAAAGTTCAGGCGCCAGGTGTGTCTTATAAAACATGTTCTACCTGTAATGGACAAGGACAAGTAATGCGTGTTACTAATACAATCCTAGGAAGAATGCAATCAGCATCTACCTGTCCTACCTGTGGTGGATCAGGTCAGATTCTAGATAAAAAACCTTCAGAGGCAGATTCTCAAGGGATGATTGTTGAAGATGAAACAGTTTCTATTAAAATTCCTGCGGGTGTAGTTGATGGAATGCAGTTGAAAGTTTCTAATAAAGGAAACGATGCTCCAGGAAACAGTGTTCCAGGTGATTTGATTGTAGCTATCGAAGAATTAGAGCATGAATTTTTGAAGCGTGAAGGAGAGAACTTGCATTATGATTTATACATCAGTTTTCCAGAAGCGGTTCTTGGAGTTTCCAAAGATATTGAAGCTATAAATGGAAAAGTTAGAATCAAACTAGAAGAAGGAATTCAATCTGGTAAGATTCTTAGACTTAAAGGAAAAGGTATTCCAAATATAAATGGCTACGCAAGTGGAGATTTATTAGTTCATGTAAATGTATGGACTCCTAAAACGATAAGTAAAGAGCAAAAGTTATTTTTTGAAAATAATATTAGTGATGAACATTTTATTCCAAATCCTGAAAAATCAGATAAATCATTTTTCGAGAAAGTAAAAGATATGTTCTCTTAATTTTTATAAAGGTTAAAAATTAAATATAAGTTTCCCATCCTTGTGAAAATAAGGGTGGGTTTTTTTATGTAACAATTATATCTATTTCGATACTAATTATTTACTTTTACACAAATTCAAATTTCAGCATGAGTACTCTACTTGAAGTCAATAAAGTCGTAAAACAATATGGCGATTACGTGGCGCTTAACGAAGTTTCATTATCAGTTCCTAAAGGCAGTATTTATGGACTCTTAGGTCCAAATGGTGCAGGAAAAACATCCTTAATCCGAATCATAAATCAAATTACGTTGCCTGATAGTGGTGAGATCATCCTTGATGGTGAAAAACTGCAGCCCAAACACGTACAATATATAGGCTATCTTCCGGAGGAAAGAGGGCTGTATACTAGTATGAAAGTAGGGGAGCAATGTTTGTATTTGGCTCAAATGAAAGGACTGTCAAAAGCAGAAGCCAAAAAGCAATTAGAATATTGGTTTGATAGATTAGGAATTCAAGGTTGGTGGAATAAAAAAATTCAAGAGCTTTCTAAAGGAATGGCTCAAAAAATTCAATTTGTCGTTTGTGTGTTGCACAAACCTAAATTGTTGATTTTTGACGAACCTTTTTCTGGTTTTGATCCTGTTAATGCTAATGTGATTAAAGATGAAATTCTAGCATTGCGAGAAGAGGGTGCTACGATTATATTTTCTACACATCGTATGGAAAGTGTGGAAGAACTGTGTGACCATATAGCACTAATCCACAAATCAAATAAACTGATTGAAGGAAAGTTAGACGATGTGAAAAGACAATTCAAAACTAATAGTTTTGAGGTGGGTATTGTATCTGATAATGTCGAAGGTCTGATGTATGATATCACTCAAAAATTTACTGTAGCTCCAGCGAATTTTAAATCATTGGGCAAAGAATTGAAACTTGAAATCCAATTGGGGAATGCCAAGCCAAATGAATTGCTACAGGTTTTGACGCAAAGGGGGCAAGTGACTCATTTTGTCGAAAAAATTCCAAGTGTCAATGATATCTTTATTCAAACGGTAAGCGAAAAGTAAATAATTTTTAATGTTATAGTTTTAGATTTCTGAAATCTAAAATCGTTAATCATAAATCATAAATCTAAATGAGTATTATTTCATTAATCATAAAAAGAGAGTTTGTTGCCAAAGTGCGTAATAAATCTTTTATTGTTATGACCTTTTTAAGTCCGTTGCTATTTGTGGGTATTGCCGCATTTGTGGGATATTTAAGTTCGATGAAAGCAGAAACGAAGCGAATTGCAATTCATGATGAATCAGGTTTGTTTGTCAAAGAGTTTTTAAAACAAAACAATCCAAAAAGTGAATACAGATACCTTGATTTATCTTTAATTGATGCGAAATTCCTGAAGGATAGTATCACTAATCTAAATTATGAGGGTTTGTTGTTGATTCCGAATACCGCTAATGTTACCGATTTAGAAAATAGAATAAAATTTATATCTAACAGTAGCCCTAGTATTTCGTTTATTGAAAAGGTTCAGGATATCGTTGCTAACAAAATCACTAAAACGAATCTGGAAAAAGCAAATTTAGATACTTTAGCGATTAAAAATGCCCAGTCAAAGGTCAATATAAGCTTGGCGAAAGCCTCAGGAGAGCAAAGTATAAAAGGCCTTAATGAAATAAAAATTGCTATTGGTGGTGGATTTGGTTACCTGATTATGATGTTTATTATCATTTATGGTAATATGGTGATGCGAAGTGTGATAGAAGAAAAAACAAATCGTATTATTGAAATAATCATCTCCTCGGTGAAACCGTTTCAGCTGATGATTGGTAAAATTATCGGAACCTCATTGGCCGGGATTCTGCAGTTTGTTATATGGGCTGTAATAGGGCTTTCACTTATGTTTGCCGCTTCTGTATTTTTTGGCGTTAATGTGGGGCCAACAGCAAGAGTTTCCCCAGAATTAATGGATCAGGCACAGCATCAATTGTCTGGTACCGCACAAATGTATATCAAGGAGTTGTGGAGTTTGCCAATAGCTAGTATATTGATCGGTTTTGTAGTTTATTTCATAGGCGGGTACTTTTTATATAGTTCTTTTTATGCTGCAATTGGTGCTGCTGTTGACAATCAGACCGATTCTCAACAATTCCTTTTGCCTATAATAATGCCTCTAATGCTTAGTGTTTATGTTGGTTTTTTTAGTGTAATGAATGATCCGCACGGTACTTTAGCAATTGTTTTTTCTATGATTCCGCTTACATCGCCTATTGTTATGCTAATGCGAATTCCGTTTGGCGTACCTTTGTGGCAAATTGTCATTTCTGTAAGCCTATTATTTGCGACCTTCTTTTCAGTGGTATGGTTTGCAGCAAAAATATATCGTGTGGGAATCCTGATGTATGGAAAGAAACCGACATGGAAGGAATTGTACAAATGGCTTAAATATTAAAGTTTACTTGGTTGCTTGTTACTTCGTTTAGTTGGAAGAATTGCAGGAAGCCAAATACTAATAATAAAAATAGATATGAGTAAAATATTAATCATAGAAGACGAAGCCGCGATCCGAAGAGTACTTAGTAAAATACTTTCTGAAGAGAACGATACCTATCAGGTTGAAGATGCAGAAGATGGTGTGGCTGGATATGAAAAAATAAAAAATAACGACTACGATCTAGTTTTGTGCGATATAAAGATGCCAAAAATGGATGGTGTTGAATTGCTTGAAGCAGTTAAAAAAATTAAACCAGAAATTCCAATTGTTATGATCTCTGGTCATGGTGATATGGAAACGGCTATAAATACAATGCGATTAGGTGCCTTTGATTATATCTCAAAACCACCAGATTTAAACCGACTATTAAATACGGTTAGAAACGCATTAGATAAAAAACAACTTGTAGCTGAGAATAAGATTTTAAGAAAGAAAGTCAGCAAGAACTACGAAATGATTGGCGAAAGTGAAGCAATAGGTCACATAAAAGTGATGATTGATAAAGTAGCCCAAACAGATGCGCGTGTACTTATAACGGGACCAAATGGAACTGGTAAGGAATTAGTGGCGCATCAGTTGCATGAAAAAAGTGAACGTGCTAATTTTCCTTTAATCGAAGTAAATTGTGCTGCGATTCCTTCTGAATTGATAGAAAGTGAATTGTTTGGACACGTAAAAGGAGCGTTTACATCAGCAGTAAAAGATCGAGCGGGGAAATTTGAAGCTGCCGATAAAGGAACTATTTTCTTGGATGAAATTGGTGATATGAGTCTTTCGGCTCAAGCCAAAGTTTTACGAGCATTACAAGAAAGTGTAATTACAAGAGTAGGAGCAGATAAAGATATTAAAGTGGATGTTCGTGTAATGGCGGCTACCAATAAAGATTTGAAAATAGAGATTGCCGAAGGCCGTTTCCGTGAGGATTTATACCATAGACTGGCTGTAATCTTAATCAAAGTGCCTTCATTGAATGAAAGACGCGAAGATATTCCGATGTTGATTTCTCATTTTGCAAACAAGATCGCTTCTGAGCAAGGTAATGTAATGAAGAAGTTTTCCGGAGATGCTGTGAAGTTACTTCAGGAATACGACTGGACCGGAAATATTCGGGAATTGCGTAATGTCGTGGAACGTTTGATCATCCTTGGAGGAAGTGAGATTTCTGAAAATGATGTGAAGCTGTTTGCCAGTAAATAAAAATAATTTAATGATTAAAAAACAGAGATTGGGATTCAATTTTGATGTTTTTTACTCTTTCAATCATACCAAATGAAATTAAAGAAAATAAACGAAAAGTTACGAGAAGGATTAGTTGATAACGGTTTAACCGAAGCCAATACTTTGCAAAAAGAAACTTTTTCTACTTTGAAAAGTGGAGCAGATTGTATAATTATCGCACCAAAAGGAAGCGGAAAATCGACTACTATTGTGATCAATGTGATCCAACAGTTAGTTTGTGAGGGGGAGCAATCGCCTCGTGCTTTGATTATCGTTGAAGATAAAGCAAAGGTCTTAGAAATGGAAGCTATCTTTGAAAAATTTGAAAGGTATACTGATTTGGTGGTTTACGGAGTTCACGATAGAGGTGATATGGAATATGATAAAAATTATATTTCTGGTGGTGTTGATGTATTAATTGGGACGCCAATTAAGTTGAATGAAATGTTTACGACTGCAGGTTTTAATGTGAACAGATTGAAAATGTTTATTATTGATGACGCAGATCCTATATTGAAATTACGTCATGAAACTAAACTGATGCGTATGTCTAATAGTATCAATAAAACACAACGGATTATCTTTGCAGACCGACTTTCAGAGCGAATAGAAAGTCTTGCTGATAAAATGATGGTAGAGCCTTATCTATTTGAAATTGAAGAAGGCGAAGAAGAGGATGAGGAAGAAGAAGAGGATACAAAATAACATAAAATAAATTACCATGGGATTAATGAAAGTGTTTTCAGGAAGTGAAATATTAGCATTGGCTTTAAAAGAAAAAATCGAAGCAATTGGCGTAGATGTAGTGAAGAAAGACAATATCCAGTCAGCAAGATTGGCAGGTTTTGGAAGTTCAGGATCGGCTGTTGAGCTTTTTGTTCAGGAAACTGAGTATGGCAAAGTGAGCCCTGTGATTGAAGAATTTAGACTTAGTATTTAATACTTGTCTGTTGCTTTAAATATAGAACCCTTGATGCTTTTCTTTGCATCAGGGTTTTCTTTTTAAAACTAGATTCGAATTATAAATTATAAAGAATATATGAAATACAAAATGTTGGTTTTAGACATGGATGATACCTTGTTGACAGATGACCATAAAATTTCGGAAGAGAATAAAGAAATGCTTTCAAGAGCACAGGAGCTAGGTGTTTATGTGATTCTGGCATCAGGGAGACCAACTCCTGCAATGACTGCTTATGCCAAAGAGTTGAAGTTGGATAATTCCTATATGATATCTTATAACGGAGCAGTAATTTCTGATTTAAAAGAGGACAAAGTAATTTTTGAACAAACCTTGACCCAGGAACAAATACACGAGTTGTATGATTATAGTCTAAAAAGCAAAACCCACATCATTACATATCTTGATGGTAAAGTAGTGAGTGAAACAAATTCAGAGTATATAGACATTGAGCTAAATATTACAGGATTAGTACACAATAAAGTGTTGGACTTTAAAGCGGCTGTTAATTCATCGGCTGTGAAATGTATTTTACTGGAAGAACCAAGTTATTTGAAAGAAGTTGAAAAGGACTTGAAACTAGCCATGCCTCATTTGAGCGTGAGTATGTCAAAGCCTTTTTTCCTCGAAGTGGCACAAAATGGTATAGACAAAGCCGCAAGCATAAAGATATTAGCAGAGAAACTGGGTATTCACCAAAGCGAAATCATCGCTGTAGGAAATGCAGGAAATGATTTGACAATGATAGAATATGCTGGACTTGGTGTTTGGGTCGATAACGTAACCCCTGAATTAAGAGGCAGAGCAAATGTTATTGTCGCGTCAAATAATGATCATGGTGTTGCTGAGGTAGTACGTAGATTTATTTTGAATTAGAGATTTTATTTCTTTTTCTTAGGTGGTTTGCAACTTTTACAAAAATCAGGATAGCTCTCAATTTGTTTTAAGACTTCGGTATGCAGCGCAGCAAGTTTTGTTGTATCAGTACCCATATTAGTATTTTTTGCTGCCATGCCATGCTCTTCGGTATATTCCTTTTGTATTTGGTCGTATAGGACTTTTAAAAAACTAATGTCAGAAAAAGTTCCTTTCTGCTCGTAGATTTCTTTGCGCAATTTACGAGCATAGAGTTCAGACAAGTCAAATTCATAACGAGCAAAATCCAGTAGTTTGTTAGCTGTAATAGCATCGGGAGCAATTACAGATCCTGCATCCCGTTGGAAAGAGCAGTTTACTTTAGAGTTGAAATTTTTGGTAAACATAAACTCTATATTACTCATCATGAATCCAAAATCAAGGCTTGAAGCAGTATGGATGCTACTGATGGTAACCCCACTTCCAATTTGTGTAGCTTGTGATTGAAAATCTGATAATTGCAGTTGGTATATACCGTCCCATTCAATACTATTTTGAGCATTTGCAGTTAGGACGTGAAAAAAAATAAAGAATATAATAGCTTTTTTCATTTGTTTATTACGATTTAGGGATGTTCTTTTTTACTTTTTTCAAACTCAACAAATTCAACGGATTAATTCCTAAGCCGCTCACCTCTTTTCTGGTGAATCTGGCTACTTTGTCATAGAAGAGTGGGATTATTGGTGCTTGATCAATAATAATTTTGTCCATTTTTTGGTATAAAACATAACGTTTTTGGTCGTCAGTTTCCTTGAATGCCTGTTCGTATAAACGATCAAATTCCTCGTTTTTAAAATGGGTATAGTTTGGCCCATTTGGAGAGAAATTTTTGCTGTAAAAAAGGGATAAATAATTCTCGGCATCGGGATAATCAGCAATCCAACTCGCTCTGAAAAAAGAAACTTTTCCAGTAGAAATAGCTTGGCGCAACGTAGAAGGAGGACTAATATCTACTTGAACGTCAAGCCCAATTTTTTGCCACTCCCTCTGTAAAAATTCTCCAATGTCTACATAAGAAGCATTAGTACTTAATTGAATTACGGGGTTTTTATCTCCAGTAGCTTTCTTGTATTCAGTCACTAACTTTTTTGCTTTTTCGATATCATAGCTGTATCCTTTAGCGTTATTAAAACTGGGTAAACCCGCAGGAATAATCCCGTTTACTGCTGGCGTTCCCATGTTATTTCGCAAATAAGTAATCATTTTTTGGCGGTCGAAACCGTAATTCATGGCTTGGCGAATACGCAAGTCTAATACAGCTTTGTCGTCGCCGTCCATTCTAAACCCAAGGTACTCTGTATTAAGATAGGGCCCAGTAATTAGGTTGATCTCATTTTTGTATTTGGGTTGTAGCTCTCCTGTTTGTGTCAGAATATCATCTTTGTAGGAAGGATCAAGACCTGAGGTGAAATCTAATTTACCTTGTATGAATTGTAGAAATCCACTTTGCTTGTCTGGTAAAAAAGTAATGGCAACGGCTTCCAGATAAGGCAGCGCATTTCCCTCTTCGTCTTTTTCGTAAAATAAAGGGTTTTTTCTTAAGACCAGTTTTACGTTTTCTTCCCATAATTTCAATTGGAAAGGGCCAGTTCCTATTGGATGTGAACGAAAATCGCTTCCATAATAGGATACAACTTCTTTTGGAACTACTGATGCATATTTCATCGTCATTAACCCCAGGAAAGCAGGAAAAGGTTTGATTAGTTTGATTTCAAAAACACTGTCGTTTTTTGCTTTGAAGCTGTCTACGTTTTGTAGAACCCAACCACCAGGAGAAGCGACTTTCTCGTCTAATAATCGGTTTAAGCTGTATTCAAAATCGGAGGCCGTTACAGTTCTAGTGCTGTCTTTACCAAATAAAATGTGTTTTTGGAAATAGATATCATTTCGCAATGTAAAAGTATAGGTTTTTGCATCGGGAGAAATAGTCCATGATTTGGCAATATCGGGTTGGATATTTAATTTTTCATCCAGTTGAAGCAAACCATTGAAAATGTGGTTGCAAGCCCATATATTCGATTGAACTTTTGAGAAAGCGGGGTCAAGAGAAGTAATATTAGAACTTTCATTGTAGCGAAAAACAAGATGATCTTTATTTTCTGTACTGTCTTTTCCACAGGAAAGAAATGTTAATACAATACAAAGCGTTGATATATAGTGAATTATTGATTTCATTTTAAAGAATATTGTACGTAAATTTGCAAACTCTTTTTACAAAGATGTAAATATAATAAGTTACTACTAAAAACGTAGTTTATCCCTATGGAAAACAGAAAAAAAGTTGCCTTTTATACGCTTGGTTGCAAACTGAATTTTTCAGAAACCTCTACGATTGCGAGAAATTTTGAAGATGAAGGTTTTGATCGTGTTGACTTTGAAGAAGTCGCTGATATGTACGTAATCAATACGTGCTCCGTTACTGAAAATGCGGACAAGCAGTTCAAGCAAGTGGTCAAGAAAGCAATGAAGCTCAATAATAAAGCCTTTGTAGCCGCTGTGGGTTGTTATGCACAGTTGAAACCGGAAGATTTAGCTGCAGTTGATGGAGTTGATTTGGTTCTTGGAGCTACAGAAAAATTTAAAATTACTGATTATATCAATGATTTGTCCAAAAATGATTTCGGCGAAGTACATTCTTGCGAGATAGCTGATGCTGATTTTTATGTGGGCAGTTACTCGATAGGTGACAGAACCCGTGCTTTCTTGAAAGTGCAGGATGGCTGTGATTATAAATGTACCTATTGCACGATTCCGCTTGCCAGAGGGATTTCCAGAAGTGACGAATTGAATAATGTTTTGAAAAATGCTTACGAAATTTCGCAGCAGAATATCAAAGAAATTGTTCTTACTGGAGTAAATATTGGAGATTACGGAAAAGGGGAATTTGGAAACAAAAAACATGAGCACACGTTCTTAGAACTAGTTCAGGAATTAGACAAAGTAGAAGGGATAGAGCGTTTGCGAATTTCTTCAATTGAGCCTAATTTATTGAAAAATGAAACTATAGAATTTGTTTCGAAAAGTAGAACTTTTGTGCCTCATTTTCATATTCCGTTGCAATCTGGAAGTAATGCTATTCTCAAATTGATGAAGCGTCGTTACCAACGTGAAATATATACTGAAAGAGTAAATAAGATTAGGGAAGTGATGCCTCATGCTTGCATTGGCGTGGACGTGATTGTTGGTTTTCCTGGTGAAACTGATGAGCATTTCTTAGAAACGTATCGCTACTTGAATGAAATGGATATTTCTTATTTGCATGTTTTCAAGTATTCTGAACGTGATAATACGGAAGCAGCAGAAATGGGTGGAGTTGTGCCTGAAAATGTACGGGTAAAAAGAAGTAAAATGATGCGTGGATTATCGGTTAAGAAACGCCGTTCTTTCTATGAAAGCCAGTTGGGAAGCACGAGGACAGTTCTTTTTGAAAGTGAAAATAAAGAGGGTTACATTCATGGTTTTACAGAAAACTATGTAAAAGTAAAAACGCCTTGGAATCCAGAATTAGTGAATACGTTGCATGAAATTAACTTGACTACAATTGATAGTGATGGTAGCGTTAGAATGGAATTTGTAGCGGTTGAGGCCTAAGTATTTTAAAATAATTATAATTTAAACTATTAAGAGATTAAGAAAATTAAGGTAAAACTTAATGAACTTAATCTCTTAATGGTTTTTTTATTTAAGTCAAAGTCTTTTTGACCTTTGTATAAGTTATTATGGGTTTGTTGACCAAATTCCTGCGTCTTTAATAAATACGCGTCGGTTTAATTTTAACTGAGCAACGATTAATTCAGCTACATCCTCAGCTTGCATTACGTTTTCAGGGTTTCCGTCAGTTAATTTTAAATCTTTAGCCATTTCGGTAGCCACTGTACTTGGGGTTAAAGCCGTAACACGAATGTTGTGTTTGCGAACTTCCTGCATTAACGATTCAGTTAGACCTAAAAGGGCAAATTTAGAAGCACTGTAGGCACTAGTCAATGCATTTCCTTTCAATCCTGCAGTAGAAGAAATATTTATGATGTCTCCAGTTTGTCTTTCGATCATATTAGGTAAAACCGCGCGGGTTATATAATAAGTTCCCATTAAATTCACCTGAATGATGCGCTCCCATGTTTTAGGTTCTAATTCTAAAAACTTACCAAAAGCGGCAATTCCTGCACTATTGATTAATATGTCAATGGTTTTAAATTTATCTAAAGCTTCTGCTACTGCTGTATCTACCGAACTCATATCAGCGACATCAACTGTAACTGCTAATGATTTCACACCTAATTTATTTACTTCATCAGCTACCTCGTCTAAATCAGATTGGGTGCGTGACATTAAAATTACATTCACGCCTTCTTTTGCCAATGCGATAGCGATTGCTTTACCAATTCCTTTTCCTGCACCTGTGATTAGTGCATTTTTGTTTTTTAAGTCAATCATTGTGTTCAAATTTTAGTTTGTTATCAGCAAAGTTAAGCCATTCTATTTTTTTAATGGCAGAACAGAAAGTAAATAAAAAGTTAATTTCTAAGGGGACGAAAATATTTAAATTTGATAAATTATTCAAATAATTATGTAACACTTAAACTGCTGAAATTGGTGAGTTTTGTAGTATAAATAATAACTATGAAAAAATTAACCCTTCTTTTTAATATTAGTGTCATGATTCTTTTTGTCTCATGCAAACAACAAGCTCAAACTGAGGTAGAAACTGTTGAAAGCGATCCAATAATTAAACGAGTAGAACCAAAAAGTGTTTCTTATCATTTAGAAAACACGAAACAGTGGTTGGCTGCACATGATAAAGATGCTAAAATGCTTCGAATAGCTTATGCTATTAACCGAACCGATGCAACCAACTTGAAGCAAAGGGATTCGATTATAATTCCAGGGGATATGAGCGGAGATGTTGAATTCTATCTTCCATTCCCAATGACTGTTTCGTACTTAAAAGACGTAAAGAAAATCATCTTTTTTTCTTATCCCACACAAACATTTGCTGCTTATGAAAAAGGGCAATTGATTTATGCCGGACCCACTAATATGGGGAGTGAAAAGCACAAAACACCAACTGGGCTCTTTTTTACCAATTGGAAAGCAGAGGAAACAACAAGTACATTTGATGATGAGTGGGATTTACGTTGGAATTTTAACGTAGAGAATAAATTAGGTGTGGGATGGCATCAATATAGCTTACCGGGTTATCCGGCGTCTCATTCTTGTTTGAGACTTCAGGAGACGGATGCTAAATACTTATATGATTGGGCTGATGAATGGCAATTAGCCGATCCAGAAACCGTTAAAGTAAAAGGGACTCCTGTGATTGTTTTTGGTAGTTATGATTTTGGTGCACCTAGACCATGGCTACAATTAGTTACTGATCCAAAGGCGTTAGCTATTTCAGAAAGTGAAATTGAGAAACAAACATCACCTTTTTTAAGTGAAATTCTAAAAGAACAGAAAAACCGAGACGCAGTTCAGTCTTCTAAAAAATAAAAAATGTCTCGTTATTTCAGGTCCACACTTAGTTTGTAAATCTTACTTTCTAAGACAGCTGTGTCTGTATCCTCACAAATTAAAAACTGGATTTGGTTCTTGGTTTTTGAAAATAAGGTTAGCCCTTCAAATTTATTTGTTGGGCTAATTTTTTTTGTAAAATCTATCTTCATGGTCTCTAAATCAATGCGACCAAGGGTGCTTCCCATAATTTCTCCATCATCATAAGTAGAGGAAGTGTTTTCGGCTGTAGCTAAGAAATAAATTTTATCGTCAACGAGAATGGCATCAGTAAAGCTGGTACGAACGCCTTTTATTTTGGGCAATTTGTACTCGTTAGAAATTAAGCTAAATTCTTCATTTAGTTTTTTAGCGTGCAAAGTATAAATGACATTCTTATTATTGCTTCCATTGGCACGGTTAAAGAAATACCAATTTTCGCCATCATAAATAGCGCCTTCTAAATTAAAATCTTCCGGTTTGATTTTCCCAAAACTCTGCATGACTGCATACAAATCAACCAAATTATTAGTAGTGGCTTTTTTTCTTGTTTTTAAATCAAATTGGATCATTGTATTCCTTTTTTCGGTGGATCCTGAACCAAAGATATAAAGCGTGTCTTGAAAATGTGTGATGGATTCAAAGTCGGGTTTGTCCTTTTTAGGAATGTTCTCGCTCGGGTTTTGCAACAGCGGATATTTGTTAAGGCTAGTGTCAGTAATGTTGTATTCGTATAAAAAGCCACTGTTGTCTCCTATTAAGTAAAGAGAATTGCCTTGAAAAAAAAGGCCTGAGGCAGAACCGATACCGATAATCGTTGTGAATAATTCTAATGTAAATTTTTTCATAGTTTGAAGTTGAAACCGAAAAGCCCTAGCCCAGATAGCAGCGAAAATCCTATTGTGCCAGTCCCGACACTTCGGGGCGGTACAATAGATTATAGCGGATAGCTGGAAAAAGCTTCAAAAAATCATCAAGACTAATCCTGATTTTTTGTTATATTTGAGAAAGTAAAGATAAAATATTTCTTATGAAGTCTATTGATCCCGATGATTTTAAAGTGACAGGTAAAATTGATTTGTCTAAAATTCCTACGAACCTATACAACAAAGCCAGTGATGATGATAAGGAGGAGAAATTAGATAAGGTGCAAGAGAAGTTGAGTGCGTTGCAGGATGTGATGTATGCGCATAATCGTTATGGCGTTTTGATTTGTCTACAAGGAATGGATACTTCTGGAAAGGATAGTTTGATTAGGGAAGTATTTAAGGAATTCAACCCGCGTGGAGTAGAGGTTTATAGTTTTAAAACGCCAAATTCGACAGAGCTGGAACATGATTATTTATGGAGGCATTATCTTGCTTTGCCTGAAAAAGGGAAATTTGCCGTTTTTAACAGAACGCATTACGAGAATGTTTTAGTGACGCGTGTGCATCCTGAATATATATTGAACGAAAATTTACCAGGCATTGAGAAAGTCGAAGATATTACGCCTCAGTTTTGGGAAAACAGAATGGAGCAAATCAATAATTTTGAAAAGCATATTACTCAAAACGGAACAATTGTAATGAAGTTTTACTTCCATATGAGTAAGGAGGAGCAGCGTCAACGCTTGTTGAGAAGACTGGAAGAAGAGGAACACCACTGGAAATTCTCGCCAGGGGATTTAAAAGAGCGTGAACACTGGGATGAATATATGCAATATTATCAGGAGGCGATTAATAAAACGGCTACTGAAAATGCGCCTTGGTATATTATTCCTTCTGACGATAAGGATATGGCTCGATATATAGTTGCCAAAATTATCTGGGAAGAAATGCAGAAACATACAGATATAAAAGAGCCGGAATTAGATGATAAGGTAAAAGCTAATTTTCAGATGTATAAAGATATGCTGAAGAAAGAAAAGTAAGTTTTTGAGTGTTAAGTTAATGTTTTTAAATATTGGAAAACGGACAAAACATTTATGTTTTAGTAATGTTTTGTTGGTTTCCTATTAAAGTATGGGCTGTTTCTTTGCTTCGAACAAAAAAACAACCAAATGAAAAAAATTATTCTTCCATTACTATTATTAACATCATTATTATCTTGTAATGATGACGCAACGGCTACAAAAACTGACGTTGTATTAGCAAGTCAATCCGTAACTCCAGTTTTATTAAAAAAACAAGCGGGATTTGAAAATTTAGAATTGTTCTCTTTAATTACTTCAGATGATGTTTTACCAGCGAGTCCAAATTTCGTTTTTGGAGGGTCAGCTGATGGATCAGGTTTACTGAAAAATGCTGATGGGACTTTTACTTTTTTAGTAAATAACGAAGATAACTTTTCAGTTTCAAGAATTACACTTGACAAAACTTTCAAGCCTGTAAAAGGGGAGTACTTATTGAATTCTAATGGGGGAACTTGGAGATTGTGTGGTGCCACTATGGCAACTCCTGCAGAACACGGTTTTGGCCCATTGTATTTAACTTGTGGAGAGTCTGGTCAAGAATCACGTACCCATGGGCTAGATCCTTATGCTGACGCAGGAACAAATAGTGTCTCAAAAGAATTAGCAGGTTTAGGACGTTTAAGTGCTGAAAACGCTTTGCCACTAAGAGCAACTGCATTTGCTGGTAAAACGGTGGTAGTTATAGGTGATGACGATTCAGGAACTTATGGAGGTCAATTATTTATGTATGTTTCAAATACTGTAGGAGATCTAGCAAATGGATCATTATACATGATGAAAAGAAATGATGACAACCAAAGAGAAAAAGATATGGTTACTAATCAAAGTTATGGAGTTTCATTTGTGAAAATTGATAATCACACTACTTTAACAGGAGCGCAAATTAATGCTTCAGTGAATACATTGAAAGCCATAAAATTTGGTAGAGTTGAAGACTTAGATTATCGCAAAGGAGGAAAGGATGCTGATCGCGAATTGTATTTTAATGTTACAGGACAAAATATTTCAGGGACTAATGCTGATGCTTCCAGAACTAAATACGGAAGAGTTTACAAATTAAATTTAGATGCCAAAGACCCTTTAAAAGGAACGTTAGAAGTTGTTCTTGACGGAGATAACCGTACAGGAATAGCGGGTAAGTTTCAAAACCCAGATAATATATGTGTTACTAAAAACTATGTATATGTTCAAGAAGATGCTAATGGGTATGGAGATGAAACTCATGATGGTTATATCTACCAATACAATATTGCTACTAAACAATTAAAAGTAGTTTTTGAATTGGATCACCGTCGTACTGCAGCTGATGCGGCAAAGTATAATGTAGGTGGTACTTCAAGTTTTGGAGATTGGGAATATGGTGCATTAATAGATGTTTCAGAGCAATTAGGAATCGATGACACCTTTTTATTAAGTGTTCAACCACATACTTGGACAGGTGATAAATACAAAGGAGTTGATGGAGGAACAGGTCGTCCTAATGAAAATCAAGCTAGCCAGATATTATTAATCAAAGGATTAGCCAGATAATTACTTAATATACTAAAATTTATAAAGCCTACAGTTTCTTAATTGGAACTGGGGCTTTTGGCTTTCAAAATTATCTCTAGTTGTTTTATTATTATGAAAAAATATTTTCCCTTATTCCTATTATTTGTTTTATTCTCTTGTCAGAAAAAAGAAAAATCACAAGAAATAAAAGACTTGTATAAAATAGACATTCAGCACGTACTACAAGAAGTTGAAAAGTTGCAAATAGCAGTAATTGCAAATGAAAGTGAGCAGCAGTTGCAGCAGCAATTTTTAAAAGCGCATGAGCAGTATAAAACTATTGAATTATTGAGCGAGTATTATTTTCCGTCAGTTACTAAGGCTGTAAATGGGCCTGCAATTCCTGAATTTGAGGAAAATGACGGAAAGCTGATTGCACCAGAAGGGTTTCAGGTAATCGAAGAGTTAGTGTTTCCTGTTTATGAGCGACAATCAAAAGAAGAGCTTTTAAAACAAATAGGAATTCTTACTGCAAATTTAAAGCGTATTCAAAAAATAGCAGATACAAATACATTAACCGATGCGCATATTTTTGATGCAATGCGTTTAGAAGTTTTTAGAATTGTGACCTTAGGAATTACTGGTTTTGACTCACCTATTGCCAAAAATTCTATTCCGGAAGTTATTCCGGCTCTACAAGCTATCCAGCGTTATTTTAAGGTTTATGCTCATAATAATGAGGAAGTATCATTAGTTTTAAAAACGATAGATAGCGGCATCAATTCATTAAAGGAGAATACAAATTTTGACAGTTTTGACCGTGCTTCCTTTATCTTGAACACTGCTAATCCATTAAGTAGAAGTTTGTATCAGGCTCAGATGAAGTTAGGTATTCCTGTTTTTAAAGAAGTAAGAGGTTTACGAACAACTGCTCAAACACTGTTTGATAAAAATGCTTTTGATCCTGAAGCTTTCTCAGGTTTTCCGGATTATAAAACAACCCCAGAAAAAATAGCCTTAGGGGAATTGTTGTTTAATGATTCTATTTTATCAGGAGATAACAGCAGGTCTTGTACTTCTTGCCATCATGCTGATCAAGCATTTACTGACGGAATGGAAAAAGCAGTTTCATTTGACGGCAAAACAGTGGTAAAAAGAAATACTCCAACCCTTAGAAATATCGCTTTTCAGCGTACTTTTTTTGCAGATTCAAAAGTTAATTATCTTGAGGACCAAGCCATAGCAGTAATTACAAATAAAGAAGAAATGCATGGGGATATGGAAGAGTCTGCAGTAAAAATTAAAACAAATAAAGAGTATGTTAAGCACTTTAAAAAGGCTTTTCCCAATAAAGAAATTAATGCTTTTACTATAAAAAATGCTTTAGGTTCTTACATACGATCACTAAGTAATTATGATGCTAAGTTTGACGGTTATATGCGTGGAGAACTTTTATTTACCCCTGATGAGAAGGCTGGTTTTAATATTTTTGCCGGAAAGGGTAAATGTGCAAGTTGCCATTTTATTCCTTTGACTAACGGAACCGTACCACCACATTTTGATCGGTCAGAAAGTGAAGTGTTAGGCGTGCCAGATAAAAACAATAAGTTAGATAGCGATTTAGGTAAATATAGGGTTACAAAAGCAAGCATACATAAATACTCGTTTAAAACACCAACATTAAGAAACATAACATTGACAGCGCCATACATGCATAACGGAGTATTTAAAACACTAGACGAAGTAGTTGATTTTTATAACGAAGCAGGAGGAGAGGGACTTGGTTTTAATCTTGATAATCAGACATTGCCAATAGATAAATTAAGTTTAACAGACTTAGAGAAAAAACAGCTTGTTGCTTTTATGAAGACGCTTTCTGACCGCGATAGTAATTAATAATAGTTTTCATAAAAATCTAAAACAAAAAAAATGCTCTGAAATTCAGAGCATTTTTTTTACTAATTCAGAATTGTATTATAGTTCAAACCCGTAAGCTAAACGTACACCAATTTGTCCAACACCTTTTCCTGTAGTTCCATTGTTGTTCACTGTTCTAAAATCAGAATAGTGCTCGTAACGTAATGAAACGTCAATGTATTTAGATGCATAACCAATACTTGGCGCTAAGATTAAAGAAGTTTGGTCAAAACCGTTAGTAACTGCAAATGCAGCACCAGCTTCTCCCATTACATAAAATTCGTCATTCCAAACGAATGCTTTAAAACCTACTTTAGCTGGAATGAATCCTAAATCTTTTCCAGTAGCTTCACCTGGAAATGCATCAGCTTCACTTACAAAAAGATTTGTAAAACCAGTAGTTAAAGTTAAAGAGTATCTTTTTGTTAAATCATATTGTAATCTTGCATCTGCACCCAAAGCTAATTTATATGGGTCCTTAGTAGCATATCCACCACTAACACCAAATCCTAATTTAAAACCTTGATCGTAATTTTTTACTGCTGTGTCTTGTGCTTGTGCATTATTTGCAAACATCATTGATACTGCAAATACAAATAACATTTTAATTTTTCCTGTAACTTTCATAATCGTATTAATTGGGTTATATAATATGTCTTTTTTGAGATGCGTAATTACACTCCTTTTGACAGGGACAAATGTATATATGAACATAGGCTGAAATGTTATAGAATTATTTGATTTTGTTACATAATATTAGACAATGCAAAAAAACACCATAAAATAGTAGTGTATATTAATTGAATATTGCAAGAACATTAAAATGGTTCTAATTATATTTGCCATCAAAAAAGAGAAATTGAATTTAGCTATCTACACAAAAGAGTTTTCGTATAATTTAAGATTAGCCTACCCAATAATTTTGGGAATGCTTGGACATACAATTGTTGGCATAGTAGACAATATTATGGTGGGAAAACTAGGGCCAACAGAACTAGCAGCGGTCTCTTTAGGTAATAGTTTTGTTTTTGTAGCCATGTCAATAGGAATTGGTTTTTCAACTGCAATTACGCCATTGGCCGCACAAGCTGATGGAAGAAAAAACATTGAAGAAGGGCGAAGTGTCTTTCATCATGGATTATATTTATGCACCATTTTAGGAGTGATCCTTTTTGGTTTGATTTTTTTCTCGAAACCATTAATAGGTTTTATGGGACAGCCAGATAATGTGGTTGAACTAGCCAAACCTTATTTAGATATAGTGGCTTTTTCTTTGATTCCGTTGATTATTTTTCAAGGATATAAACAATTTGCCGATGGAATGAGCGAGACTAAGTATTCTATGTGGGCAACTATTTTAGGAAACGTGGTAAATGTTATCTTAAATTATTTGTTTATTTACGGTGTTTGGATTTTTCCAGAATTAGGAATTATTGGTGCAGGGATAGGAACTATAGTTTCGCGTTTTGTAATGCTAGGTTATATGCATTATATGATGCAAAAAAAGGAAAGATTTCATCCTTTTTTCGAAAAGTTTTCTCTGAAAAACATTAAAAAAGAGATGAATATGAAAATTATTCATATAGGAGCGCCTTCTTCCATGCAAATGTTTTTTGAAGTGGGTTTGTTTACTGGGGGAATTTGGCTTTCAGGTCTTTTAGGGATAGTGAATCAAGCAGCAAATCAAATTGCATTAAGTTTGGCTAGTTTTACATTTATGTTTGCCATGGGTTTAAGTGTTGCGGCTTCAATTAGAGTGGGGAATCAAAAAGGTTTAGGTGATTACAAGCAATTGCGTTTAGTTGCCTTTTCTATATTTTTATTGGTTATCGTAGTAGAAACTTTTTTTGCACTAATATTTGTACTGTTCCATACACAATTGCCTGCTTTGTTTGTTGATATGAATAATGCACACGATTTAGCAGTAAATACTGAGGTAGTAGGTATCGCGGCACAATTGTTATTAGTTGCAGCAGTTTTTCAAATCTCAGATGGGATCCAGGTAGTGTTCTTAGGTGCGTTAAGAGGTTTACAAGATGTAAAAGTCCCAATGTACATCACTTTTGTGGCTTATTGGGTTGTTGGTTTTCCAATTTCAATTTATTTAGGACTCTATACGGATTTAAAAGCTGTTGGAATTTGGATTGGATTACTGGCAGGATTATCTTTTGCGGCTTTATTTTTGTATCTTCGCTTTTCTCGATTGACAAAAATGTTAATCTTAGAGAAATCTAATCTATAATGTTATTCTAACATTATAACTTCTAATTCGTTTATTGCTCTTATTTGACCAATAAACATTCTAAATTAAAAAACATGATAATAATTATTATTCTAGGCATAATCTTAGTGGTTACGAGCTTTACTTTGAAAAAAGATCAAAATCCGTTGTCAAAATTTTCCACTCTTTTTAAAATCATTGGGGTTTTATTAATTCTAGTGGGAATTTTCTCTTCTGCATTTAAGCAAATTGATGCTGGTACCGTGGGGGTTAAATCCTTGTATGGGAATGTGGAGCCGGGTATTCTTGAAAGTGGTCTGAATGTTATAAATCCACTTTTGGATGTGACTGTTTTTGACATCCAAACACAAAACTACACCATGTCTTCTACTCAAGCTGAAGGAAGTCAAGAGGGCGATGACGCGATTCGTGTATTGTCAAACGACGGACTTGAAGTAGTTATTGATTTAACGGTTTTATACCGCGTATCTGGTGTTGATGCTCCAACAATTTTTAAAGAAATAGGAGTTAGTTATATGGATAAAATTGTACGACCAGTTACTAGAACACGTATCCGTGACAACGCAGTTTATTATGATGCCGTAGCTTTATACTCTACTAAAAGGAATGAATTTCAAGACCGTATTTTTAAAACTATTGAAGCTGATTTTAAATCAAGAGGGCTTATTTTGGAGCAATTACTGATTAGAAATATCAATCTTCCCACTTCAGTAAAAGCATCTATTGAAAGTAAAATTAATGCAGAACAAGATGCGCAGAAAATGACGTTTGTACTTCAAAAAGAAAAACAAGAAGCAGAACGTAAAAGAGTGGAAGCGCAAGGTATTGCTGATTACCAAAGAATTATTTCTACTGGTTTAACAGCTAAACAACTGCAATATGAATCTATAAAGGCTCAAAAAGAACTAGCTGCATCGCCAAACACTAAAATTATTTTTATGGGTGATAAAGGAAGTTCTTCAATAATTCTTTCTGATAAATAGATTATATTTGTTGCAACGATTATTAATTTAGTCGTTGCAATGAATTTAGCAATTAATGATTTAATATTTATAAATGGAATTACCAAAATTTTTACTAGGCGACAACACTGATTTTCAAGAAGATATTTTTATCGTTCACTTAGATTATCCAAGATTTATTATCAATCTTAAAGATGATGAGGTAGAATTTATTGAAGAAGCGGAAGATCTTGATGAAGGAGAATTGAATGCCGAAATGGAAGGGCTTATAGTTTTGGCTAACGAATTTTATGATAGAGAAATGGAACGTTACGAGAAAGATAACGGTTAATATTTTTTTTACCATAAACCTGGCTGAAATATCAAATAGGTTTATCGTTTATAATACGTTTCTAATAATATTTGAGCGGCTGCAAAAGGTGATATTTCACCATTTTGCACCGCTTTTTTCGTTGAATCTAATAATTTTTGAATTTCGGTATTATTATAAAAATTAAGTTTTAGTTGTTCGTTTATGGTTTCGAGCATCCAATATTCATTTTGCTCTGAACGTTTTACATTAAAATAATCGTTGCCTTTTGTGAGTTCGACAAATTTAGAAATCGTTTCCCAAACGTCAGGGATTCCATCTTGAGTAATCGCACTACAGGTTGCGGTTGTGGGAATCCAGCCAGATCTTTTTGCAGGAAACAAATGCAATGCTCTGTTAAACTCAGTTTTTGCGAGTTTTGCTTTTCTAATGTTATCACCGTCTGCTTTATTGATGACAATCGCATCTGCCATTTCCATAATACCTCGTTTGATGCCTTGCAATTCATCACCGGCTCCGGCAATCTTCAACAACAAAAAGAAATCCACCATACTATGTACCGCGGTTTCGCTTTGTCCAACACCTACCGTCTCAATGATGATGGTATCAAAGCCGCAAGCCTCACAAAGTGTAATTGTTTCGCGTGTTTTTCTAGCTACGCCACCTAATGTATCTCCAGAAGCAGAAGGGCGAATATAGGCGTTTTTGTCCTTGACCAATTCCTCCATGCGGGTTTTATCACCCAGAATACTTCCATGAGAAATTGTACTGCTAGGATCGACAGCAAGAACAGCTACTTTTTTTCCTAATCCAGTTAAATGTTTTCCAAATGCTTCAATGAAAGTGCTTTTACCTACACCGGGAACACCAGTTATTCCTATTCGAACTGATTTATTGGCATGCGGCAAACAAGCCTTAATAACAGCATTGGCTTTAGCCAAATGATCAGGATTTGTACTTTCTATTAAAGTAATCGCCCGACTTAATGCTGTTATATTACCTGACAAAATTCCCTTTACTAGTTCATCCGAGGAAGGCTGAACTTTTCTGAATTTCTGAATATTTTTCACAACAGATGGGCTAAAAATTTCAGGTGGTGAAATTCCGGCTTTCTCATTAAGGGCAGTCTGTTTTATTTTGTCGTTTTCCAAAGCTTAAAATCATTTTAGTAAAATTAGCATTTAAACATGGATTATTAGAACTTATTCTGCTTTTTCAAGCGAATTAGTTATGAAACCGTGTTGTTGAAAAATAGTTTATTTCAACACTAAAAATTTTGAATTATACGAAGTGATAGTAGTAAATTAGCTGCTATATTTACTACAACATGACTAACTTCATTCTTATCTTTTTTTATTTAGTCCTTGGGATTGTCCTGCAACGTATAAAAAGGTTTCCTACTAACAGTTATAAGTTACTAAATAAGGTTGTAATTTATATTTGCCTTCCCGCTTTGGCCTTGTATTTTATTCCAAAAATTCATTGGAATAATCAGTTACTGTTTCCTATTGGCGTAGCATGGATTGGATTTGCAGGTTCGTTTTTACTATTTCGTTTTCTAGGAAAAAAATATGGTTGGTCTAAAAAACTTACGGGATGCTTAATCTTAACTGCAGGTCTGGGGAACACCTCTTTCCTTGGATTCCCTATTATTGAAGCGCTATATGGTCAGGAAGGCATGAAAACAGCGATATTAGTGGATCAACCTGGAACTTTTGTGGTACTTTCTACTTTAGGGATTTTGGTAGCCACAATGTATTCAAAAGGGGAGCCAAATGGTATTCAGATTTTTAAAAAAATCATGTTCTTTCCTCCGTTTATTACCTTTATTGTAGCTTGTGTGATGAACATATTAAATTTTGATTTCCATGAATGGATACAGTATATTCTCCAGAAGGTAGGTAGTGGGGTTACGCCATTAGCATTGGTTTCTGTAGGGCTGCAGCTGCGTTTTGAAAGTAGAAGCCAGCATTGGCAGTTTTTAGGACTTGGACTTTTGTATAAACTGATATTGACTCCCGCCATAATCTATGTGTTGTACGTTGTGATTTTGAATCAAAACTCTAAAATGATTGAAGTGGCCATCATGGAGTCGGCAATGGCACCCATGATTACTGCCGGTATATTAGCAACGACTCATGGTTTAAAACCTCGTTTAAGCAGCATGATGATTGGTTTTGGTATCCCTATATCCTTTATCACTTTAGCCTTTTGGTACTTTGTACTTCGTTTTATTTGATTTTTTCTATAACGATATGATTTTAAATACGGATTGAAAAACAGACAATCCTGCACTAGTTCAATAAAACGTTAATTTGTTTTGAACCAGAATAGTAGCAATAGTTATAGGAATTGTTGATGGTTTAGTATTTCTGACAATTTTCGTATTTCCACTTCGTTTTTACTCACATTAAAAGAAAGTTATTCGCAGTTAAATTTGGTTTTATTTATGAATATTCGTTGTTCATTTCGTGATTTTTTGATTAATTTTAGATGAATTTAAAAACAAAAAAGTCATGGCAACATTGCGATTAGGAGATATAGCTCCAGATTTTGAAGCAGAAACAACAATGGGTGAAATTAAATTTCACGAATGGTTAGGAGATTCTTGGGGTGTTTTATTTTCGCATCCTGCTGATTTTACTCCTGTTTGCACTACAGAGTTGGGAGCGGTTGCAAATTACTACCCTGAATTTGTTAAACGCAATACAAAAGTGATTGCGCTAAGTATTGATGGACTGGAGTCGCACTTGGAGTGGATAAAAGACATTGAAGAAGTTCAAAATGTTACTTTGCAGTACCCAATTATTGCAGACGAAAGCAAAACTGTTGCTAACCTCTACGATATGATTCACCCCAATGCAAATGAAACTTTAACTGTTCGTTCTGTTTTTATAATCGGGCCAGATAAAAAGATAAAATTGATACTTACTTATCCAGCATCGACGGGAAGGAATTTTGACGAAATCCTTCGTGTTATTGACAGTTTGCAATTAACGGCAGATTATAAAGTGGCAACTCCGGCAAACTGGAAAGATGGTGATGATGTAGTGATTTCTACTTCTATTCCAGATCATGATATACCTGCGAAGTTTCCAAAAGGATATCAGCAAATAAAACCTTATTTGAGAATGACTCCTCAGCCTAACAAATAGGAATAAATAAGAGTTAAAAAAGGAAATTCGGCAGCAGTTGAGTTTCCTTTTTTTATGGGATTTTATTTTTTGGAGCAGAAGGAGTTGTTTTAAAAACAGCTTCTAGTCCTGCTGTACATTACAATCCTCGCCCTTTAGCTTCATGCTCCGCAAAGGCTCGGGATTTTCATTTCCATCAGGGCTATTGAGAACGTTTTTGTTTCTATAATCCCGTTACAAGGTTTGTAAAGAATTAGTTCTATATTTTATATAGGATATTACGTTGTAAAATAGCGGCAATTTACTAGTTGTGCGTCATTTTAAAAAACCGAAATTCATAATGGAAAATACTTTTGAAATATTTGATATATTTATAATTTTGCTTATTTTCAGTAGGTGCAGGAATTATATCAAAAAAGGGATGTAATCGTGTTCTTTGTAGAAATTTGCCTTTAGAAACTTTGAGAAAGAAATTGAAAGATTTGGGATATACAATTAAATCCTTAACGATAATCGAAAAAAAATTATTACCTCAAAATATTGTCTTCAATCAATTCTTGATTTTTTCGTGTTTGTACTATATAAAAAACTATTATAAAACATTACTTATAAATGATTTAAAAAATAATGAAGAGTTTATTTATATGAAATATTACCAATCATTATTCCAAAGCAACAAATTTGATTTGAAAAGTAGCATAGAAAATCATTATTAATAAAAACGCTTGCTACAATTGATTCGGGCAATTGGCTTAATTTGAAAATGGTTTTATATTTGGGAGTTTTGAGACAACCGAAAAATAAAAATTTATTTAACCCCAAATCACTTGTAGCAAGGGAACGTTGTGGTGCATTTACAAAATGAACCCACGTATCTTGCACGAATTAGAATTCTATTTCAAAGATGGTAAAAATACACAATGATATTTCTATTGACTCGGCTATTTCAAGCTAACAGTCTTATTTTGTTCTCTCTAAGTTGTATTGTAACGCAAAAATGATTAACTTAGAATTTACTAAATAATATGCAAAATGGTGACTACTATTCTTTACAAGCTTTTTTTTCGCAATACTAGACATTCTAAAAAGGTCAGCATTGGCCGAAAATCTTCACAACTGCTTTTTTGGCTGGCCATAAGTTTAGTATTGCTGCCGTCAAGCGGTTTTGCTCAGATAGAATGCCCTTCCATTAATGTCAAAATCCAAAATATAAGTAACAATAGTGGGGTTATCGCCTGTGCGATTTTTGAATCCGAGGAAGGTTTTCCTAATAAATTCATGAAATTCGCATCAAACATCATGTTAACACAAATAGGAGGAAAAGATGCGAGTTTTGAGTTTTCAGATATTAAAGCGGGAAAATATGCTATTGTGGTGATCCATGATGAAAACCGCAACGGCGAACTTGACACTAATCTATTTGGGATACCGACAGAAGGTTATGGTTTCTCTAGTGGTGCAGTAGTCACAATGAGTGCTCCTTCGTTTTCTGATGCTGAATTTTCATACGATGGAGGACATCTGCAAATGACTATATCTCTTAACTATTAAATTATAAAATTCGTTTTTGTTTTTCCGAGACAAAGTTCTATTTAACCTCATTATATTAATGCCGTTGTGAAGCAAATCGAAAACTTCAGCGCATTGGACTGCAGTAAAAAGTAGCGAAGGTTGCGCCGTAATGAAATGGTAACGCGACAAACATTACGTACCACAACATCGCATTTACGCAAGAACTAGTTTTAAGTTAATTGAAGGTTTTTCCAAACCAAGAAAGTTGTAAGTTAACGGAGCGAACTCTGTTCCTATTTCCGCTCCTGCGCAAATGCGAGAGGCGTTATTAAAAACTTCACTTTCGTCCATAAAAAGCGTTTTCCATGTACCGGATTTTAATAGTAATAAGAAATTGATTGTATTGGATTCGATAGATATTTTTAAAATTTGTTGTAATAAAATGCAAAAATTAGGAGAGACATAATGCTAATTATTCATTTCAGATTCAGCCTGTTGATAGTACGATTAGATTGTTCAATTGCTTTCTGATAATTTTCTAACTCCTCGCATTGTTGCGGGCAGTTTAAAAATCAATGCTTTAACCGCTATCGTGAGTTTGTTTATTGGTACTGCTGTTTGAGGACTGGCCCGTATGGTTCTGTTTTTCCCCCTTTACCGCCTTGTTAAAGGTTGTTTGTGAAGAGTTTAATGAGCTCAAACAAATTGTAATGATCATTGGCTGAAAAAATATAAAAGAGAGCGATGGCACTGAACAATTCTTCTCTCGATGGTGGGAAAAACAGAAAACTTTTTTATAAAATACTACTATTCAGGTGATTAATGTGTGAATGATGTAACTAATTCATGATATTATGTAACACAATATAGCGTGTTAAAACATAACTTCGTATTACAAATTCAAACGGTCACAATACTATCAAAACACTAATAATACTAATAACTTAAAAAAAACAATCATGAGAAATTTACTTTACATCGTAGCGGTAATTTTAATTATTGGCTGGGCAATCGGATTTTTTGCTTTTCAAGTCGGTTGGTTTATACATTTATTGCTTGTTATTGCAGTTATCGCAATAGTTGTTAAACTCATTCAAGGCAATTGAACACTATAATTAAATGTCGATTACCTGAAAGGTTCCATTTCAGGTAATCTAAAAATTCTATATTTAATATATCTCCTTTGTATTCTTTCTGGCGATAGCTGAAAAAGAAAATGTTATCGAAGGTAGGTGCGATGCTTTTTACAGCGTAAAAAACTTAGCTTAAACTCTTTCCTTGACATGTTTCTATTATTGCTAGACCTTAAGATCAAATAATGAATATTGTTCTATATTCAAGATATTTAAATTTTTGAGAATCTAAAAGATCGGAATCAAATAATACTTTATGAAAATTCCTTAACATATTTTTAGATTAAATTTCATTAACTTTATTCTTTCAGTCATTCACTGCTGAAAAATTAATTTTTTCAAATAAATATTTTAACACTTAAAAAAAATTATTATGGCAGAAATTAAAATTGAACAGAAAAAACAGATTTGGCCGTGGTTGTTAGTTGGCCTTGTCATCATTGCATTCCTTTTATATTTTCTGGTATTTCGTGATAATGGCGAAAATACAGAGGCAGTAACTGAAACAGAGGCAGTAACTGAAGGGGATAACAGCACTAATACAAACGAATCTGACCTTTTAGGGGTAAAAGAAAATAATGGCACCGTTGTGGCTTATGTAAATTTTGTGGAAAACAGTAAAGAAAAAATGAGTCTGGATCATGAATATACAAATGAAGCGCTATTAAAATTAATTGAGGCTACTGATGCTATGGCCACTGAGGTTGGGTATGAAGTACAGACAGATTTAGAAAAGGTAAGGGAATATGCAAAAATGATTGAAAAAGACCCTTTTGAAACAACACATGCGGATAATATTAGAGAGGCGGATGATATTTTAACCAATATATTGCAAAACATCCAAAAGGCAAAATATCCAGGTTTGGCAGATGAAGTTACAGCATTAAGAAGTGCGTCAGAATCAATAAAACGGGGAGTACTTGCGCTTGAACAAAAAGATGCAATCAAGAATTACTTTGCAAAGGCTTCTGACCTTCTTCAAAAAATGAATTAGTTAATCTTTAAAAATTAAAATAATGACAGATACAAATAAAAATCTTTTTAATCTGGATGAATTATCAGGTTACAAAGTAAGCGAAAATTATAACGATGTACGGGGTTGGGATGTGAAAGATGCAAATAACCGCATCATTGGGAAAGTCGATCATTTGCTGGTGAATAAAACTGCAGAACGAGTGGTTTACCTTGATGTTGAAGGAGATACAACCTTGATTGAGGATGGGCATAAAACGTATCAAAATCGTGTAAACACCGGTGTTCATGAGTTTTTAAACAAGGAAGGGGAAAATCACCTGATTATTCCTATCGGAATGGTAATTATTGATGAGAAGAACAAACTTGTAAATACCAATCAAATTGATAGTTCGACTTTTGTTAAAGCTAAACGGTTCAAAAAGGGAGATGTTATAGATTTTGAATACGAATTAAATTTACTTCGCCACTATAGCGGAGATAACACGATTCACAGTTCGAATAGTGTTGATGGATTTTATGATCGTGAAGAGTTTAACAATACTTTTCATCACAGAGATTTGGAGTAAAATGTTATGTAATTAATCTCCTTATAATGTTTTGAAAGATGCTGGAGTAATAATTGTGACAGGACGCAGAGGAATGGTAGGCTCAGCATTAATTCATAAAATTGCTGCCCATTAAATAAAAGTCAATTTATAATAGCACAATGACACAAGACATACAAGAGCAAGTAGCGGAACCAGTACAAACGGTAGTACAAAAGTTAGAAAACTGGCTTGATACCTTCATCAACATGCTTCCCAATATGGCAGTGACCTTGTTGTTATTGATCATCTTTCTTGTGCTTGCCAAGCTTGGAAGTAAATTGTTTAGAAAACTTTTCTACAAAGCATCAAATAACGAAGCATTGGGCCATTTATTTTCCACTATAGTTTATGGCGCAATCCTGAGTATTGGGCTTTTTATTATGCTTGGCGTTCTTGGGCTAGATAAGGCTTTAACCTCAATATTAGCAGGAATTGGTGTGATAGGTTTGGCATTGGGTTTTGCTTTTCAGGATATCGCTGCTAATTTTGTTTCGGGTATTATCCTAGCCTTTAATAGACCTTTTAAAATTGGGGAAATCATAGAAGTAAATGATATAATGGGTCAAGTAACCCGAACTGGCTTGCGCGATACAGCTATTGAGACTTTTCAGGGCCAAGAAGTTTACATTCCAAATAAAGACTTTTTACAGCATGCCTTTTACAATTTTTCTGTCTTAGAAAAAAGGCGGATTGATATAGCCGTTGGAGTTTCTTACGCAGATGATCTTGATAAAGTTGAAGATGTTGTATTGAGCACAATAAAAAACTTGGACGGAGTGATAGATAAAGATTTGATGATTTTTGACTATTCTGAATTTGACTCTAGTTCCATCAATTTTAATATTCGATTTTGGATAGAATATCCTGGAGAACCCAGCTACTTCACGATGAGAAGCAAAGCCATGAAAGCGATTAAGAAAGCATTTGATGAACAAGATATTACTATTCCTTTTCCAATTAGAACATTGGACTTTGGAATTAAAGGTGGGCAAAAACTCTCCCAAATGGAATTGAATAAGTAGCGAGATGTTTAATGCGATGATTCAAATGATGAAAGACAAACCGGAAAGATGGTGCTGATGTATTGATTTCTACTTCAATTCCAGACCATGATATGCCTGCGAAGTTTCCAAAAGGATATCAGCAAATAAAGCCTTATTTGAGAATGACTCGTCAGCCGAACAAATAGGAATAAATAAGAGTTAAAAAAGGGAATTCGACAGCAGTAGAGTTTCCTTTTTTTATGGGATTGTGTTTTTTGAAGCAGAAGGATTTGTTTTCAAAACAACTTCTAGTCCTGCTGTACATTACAATCTTCGCCCTTTAGCTTCATGCTCCGCAAGGGTTCGGGATTATCATTTCCATCAGGGCTATGGAGACCGTTTTTGTTTCTATAATGTCGTTGTAAGTTTTGTAAAGAATGAGTTATATATTTGAGAGTGTATAATATGGATTCAAGTAGGGACAATCTAGCCGATTATAGGTGTATAGGCGCTATTTTGTAGCTGGTATATACAAGTTGCCTACAATGTAGCCTCAGAGTCAATAAAAATCATCTAAATGACTGAAGATAAAATAAAATTTATAAATGATATTATTAAACCTTGGGAAACTTTAAATAGAGAATTAAGTTTTCCTTTTTCTATTAATACATCCATTTCAGATTTTACAAACAGAGCAACCTCACTCGCTGTTACTCTCAAATATTTTCCAGAAAACACTCATAATTTAAAACCGAAAAATTTACTTGCGGAATCTGATGCATATAAAATATTTTCAGACTTAGCAGACTCTTTAAAACATGGTAAACTTACTGATGAGAGAAGACAATGTGTAATTTATGTCGGCTCAATGTTTGAAAGAAGTAAAGATGGATTGGTTCGCTTTCTCAGAAATACTGTTAATATTAAGCACAATACTTATGGTGAATTAGATTTTATGGAAATTTCTAGAGAAACTGCTTTTTATATAGCCTCAAAAGTTGATTTTAGGTGAGATTAGAATCCAATAATTTTAAATAATAAAGAAGATTTCTCAGATAAAATACATGTACATCCTAGTAGTGAAAACCAAATTGCATGGCAAAGTATGATATTACAATTTGTTGAACTTTCAAGCGATAACAAATGCAAAAGAGTAGACTTGAATTCTACAATTGAATTTAGGTTAACAGTTGACGATAATCTTAATACACCCACATAAATACAATGCAGGTAGCACACGTTTGTGGCTATTGCGGAATTTAGTGGAATTTCCGTTTTTATTCGTATTTTCGTTTAGCCAAAAATACTCGTTTTCAAAACTCCCGAACACGGCAAAGCGTGAGAATGTGGTGCTTAATGCTATGCGAACCGATCAAACAAACAGAAAATAAATTAAAATCAAAATAAATGGACTTACAACTCATCCGTAACGCAACAATCAAAATCAAGTTTGCTGGCAAAACTATTTTAGTTGACCCTATGTTTTCCCCAAAAAACACCTTCGACCCTTTTGCGGGAATAGCAAGAAACCCAACCGTTGATTTAACAGTTTCAATCGACAATATTTTAAATGATGTGGATTTTGTAATTGTTACACACACGCATTCCGACCATTTTGACACTTTAGCAAGCGAAAAACTTCCAAAAGACATTAAATTATTTTGTCAACCTACCGACAAAGAATTTATGGAAAAAGCAAACTTTGTAAACGCAGAAGTGGTAGAAACAAAAACAACCTTTGAAAATATTACCCTCACAAGAACAGGCGGAAAACACGGAAGTGGCGAAATATTGGCACATATGGGAGAGGTTTCAGGATTCGTGTTGCAAGCCGAAAACGAACCGACTTTATATATTGTTGGTGACAGCATTTGGTTGGAAGAAGTAGAAAATGCAATCACAACTTTTAAACCAGAAATAATTGTGACAAATTCAGGCGGAGCAATCATTCCAGGATTTGAAAACAATCCAATTTTAATGAACGAGGAACAAACTATTTTACTTGCACAGTCTGCGAAAAACGCAAAAGTTATCGCCGTTCATTTGGAAAGTTTAGACCATTGCAGAGTTACGAGAAATTCATTACGGCAAAAAGCGACCGAACACGGAATTGACGAAAATCGATTAATCATCCCAACTGACGGACAATTGGTAACACTATAAAAATGCACCGACAAATAAGTACTACGCATAAGATCGGTTTGGCAATATGGCGGCTGAAGTGCTTCTATTAAATATTTGTGCAAGGTTCAACATTCAGAATTCCATTGAAATTTTGTGCTAAAAATTCGCCACATCGCTAAGCCGAGAACCTTATGCATAATTAAATCAACACAACGTGCAAATAGACCCGAACGAAAAGGACATATATATCGAGAATAATTTCTTTTCTCAAGACATTCCTTTTGAAGAAAGAAACGCTGTTTTCAATAAACTTTTTTTTCATTACAAGAAAGACTGGCAAATTTCATTTGCGCTAATGCTAATTTTAAGTATAGGCATTGGGTCTTTAGGACTTTCTGAAAACTCATCAGCAACCATAATCGGTGCAATGATTGTTGCTCCATTGGGGCAGCCAATTGTAGCACTTGGCGGTGCTATTGCATTAGGTTGGAGAATTCAATCCTTTAGAATGTTAGGAGTAATTATTCTTGGAATGATTAGTTCTATCCTAATAGCTTATATCATAAGTCTGACATTGCCCGATATAACTCCCAATAAAGAAATGTTAATTAGGACTTCACCTGATTTAAGAGATATTGGAATAGCGATATTGGCAGGTACAGCGGGTTCTTGGGGGTATTACAGAAGTGAATTTTCCACAATATTATCAGGTGTTGCAATAGCAGTAGCGTTAGTACCTCCACTTTGCACGTGCGGTATGATGCTTGAACAGGGGCATTTTATTTTAGCATATGGAAGTATTTTATTGTTTGTTACCAATCTCATAGGAATAACATTTGCATCAATTTTGGTCTTCTTTATATTGGGATTAAAAAACAGTAAAAGTCGAAAATGGCTTTTTAAAGGCACAATTGCGACAGTCATTCTTGGCACAATCATTATTTTACCACTATCGTTAAATTACCAAAAGTTTAATTCAGGAATTTTATTCTATAATTCGATCTATGAAAAAGCGGGAAAAGTCTGTGAATTATCAGTAAATTCTCCTTCCATTAAAAAGTTATCAATACAAGGGACTGGAGTCATCATGACAATTGAACCTTTTCCGAGTGACAAAGTCGAAGAACAACGATTAAAAATCGAATTGGAACGGACGACCGGATTGCAAGTTTTTTTCCAAAGTTCTGATGGACAATAAGACAATGAATAAGAAATTAACTATACATAACAGCACATTTGTAATAGGCGGTGTTTCGTGCTCCGCAGACCATTTTGTGGTTGCCTAAATTTTTGTGATCCGCATCAACATTTGGGGTAAAAAGCGCGCCCATCGCAAATCTGCAAAACGTTATATGCCGCTTTAGGAAAGGAAGCGCACCAATGATTCAAGAAATAAAACTAATATTTATTTGAGAGAATGAAAAAAATTACCCTTGGCATATTGATCTTTTTTGTACTAACCATTGGAGTTTATTTTATATGGTGGAAATTGCCTTTGACAATTAATAGAAGTTCGGACATAAAACTTGGAGAACAGTTAATAGAAAACATTGAAAGCTATCAAAAACAAAACGGATTGCCTAACAATAACGATTGGAAAACATTGCGAAAATTTGGTTTTGAAGACAAAATCGACTTTTTACAACCAGAATATAGAAAATTAGATGACGACAACTTTGAGCTAATTTATGTGGAAGGTTTTGACGAACCATATTTAATGTGGACTTCAACAGAGAGAAAATGGAAAGAAGGATATCCGACTTTTGACAAACCGACGAAAAAATAGAATAAAAAGTGGTATGTAAGAGCGGTTTTGAAAGATTGCGATTTTTTTAGTAAATTCATATTTACGTTTCGCAATAAATTTATATTATAAAAGAAAAATAAAATGTTACGAATTGGCAGCCATCTCAAAGCGGCCAAACACTGGCAACAAGCTAAAAATAAACCTATGATACATTTAATTTGGTCAATAATAAACGGAATAATTATTTTATACTTTTTCTATCTGATTATCGGATTCATTGTAAAAGGAAAACGAATTTTTAAACCACAATTTAAAGTTGTTTCAATTTTTATGATGGTTATTGGAATTGTTCAAATCATTTCCGCTTCTAATTCGGAAAAAAATACGAACCGAATAACAATAACTAAAGATTACAACAAAAAGAATGATTTATAAATTAAACAAATAGTACTTGAAGATAATTTGACTTTTGACATAAATATGATTGTCAAATACTCGATTGACGTAAATAAATACATTCCAATAGAAAGCAACAGTTTTTTGACAGGACTGGTTAGTGGTTATGTTTGGGAATTTAATTCAATTGAAACGAATAATTACGAAACGAATTCAAAATCTGAATTTATTGCTAACGGAATTTTAAAATGGAATCTTTTTGGAATTACAGTGTATAGTGAATCAAAAAGTTTTAACGGAACCATTGAGTAAAACCCGACCCACTCCCATATGCGCAGAGGTTGGCGCAGAATTGTATTCTACCGCACAAAGAGCAGCGGCAATCAAGATCTAGAAAGTAAAAAAATCCAATAATACGCTCTTTTCCTATCTGTCTTCTGATGGAATATGGCCTTTTATACCGCTTGCAATCACAAAATTCACTAACTAAAGTAAGGTAGCGCACAATGCGAATAAAAGACCTTTTGCGTAGTTATTTTTATTCTTAAAAAAAGGGATGGTTTTATATGAGCTTGTTAATTTTAGCATGCTGCAATAAGATGATTGTCTTGGCATCTTTAATTTCGCCAGACGCAATCATCGCATAAGCTTCGTCATAAGACATTTCCATCACATCGATATTTTCCTCTTCATGTGCTACTCCGCCGCCTTCATTCACTTTCATAGATTCGTCATATTCGCCCACGAATAAGTGTAGAATTTCAGTAACAGCACCCGGAGACATATAGGATTCCATTACTTTTTCGACTTTTTTAATGCGATATCCTGTTTCTTCTTCCGTTTCTCTAATGACGCATTGTTCTGGATTGTCTTGGTCTAACATACCCGCACACACCTCAATCATCATCCCCGTTTTGTTTCCGTTTAAGTAGGTTGGTAAACGAAACTGTCTTGTAAGAATTACTGTTTTTTGTTTCGAATTATAAAGTAAAATAGCGGCTCCGTTTCCACGATCGTACACTTCTCGCTTTTGAGTAATCCAGCTATTATCGTTTTTTTGGTAGTCGAAAGTTACTTTGTTTAGTATATACCAGTTGTCAGAAAGTAGTTCGGTTTTTTTTATGTCTATTATAGGATCCTTCATTCGTATGTAGTTGTAAACTAAAGTTTTATTTTTTTTGTTTTTTGAAATGGACTTGGATAAAGTTAAAATAAAAAACGTCCCGATGAATCGGGACGTTAGTTAAACTTATTTAAGGATAGTTTGTTTTCTATCTGGTCCTACAGAAACAATCTTTATAGGAACTTCAATTTCTTGCTCAATATATTCGATATATTCTTTTAGTTCGATAGGCAATTCCTCGTATGTTGTCATACCAGTCAAATCTGCTTCCCAACCTTTGAATTCTTTGTAAACTGGAGTTACATTTTCTGGTTCAATGTTGTATGGGAAGTGAGCGATGTTTTTACCTTTATAGGTGTACTCAGTACATATTTTTAACGTTTCAAATCCTGAAAGAACATCACCTTTCATCATCATCAATTGTGTAACGCCATTTACTTGAACTGCATATTTAAGTGCAACTAAGTCTAACCATCCACAACGTCTTTGTCTTCCTGTAACAGATCCAAATTCGTTTCCTACGCGTGCCATTGTAGTACCGTCTTCGTCAAAAAGTTCAGTAGGAAATGGTCCGCTACCTACACGTGTTACGTAAGCTTTGAAAATTCCGTAAACTTCTTTGATTTTGTTAGGAGCAATTCCTAAACCTGTACAAGCTCCTGCAGCAGTAGTATTAGAAGAAGTTACAAATGGATATGTTCCAAAATCTACATCTAGTAAAGAACCTTGCGCTCCTTCACATAGTATTGATTTACCTGCTTTTTGAGCTTGGTGTAAATATTCTTCACTGTCAATAAAATCTAATTTTTTCAAATCTTCGATAGATTCAAAAAATTCTTTTTCAAGTTCCTCTAGATTATATTGAATGTTCACATCATAAAATGCAATCATTGCTTCATGCTTGTCAGCAAGCGCTCTATATCTTTCTTTGAAGTCTTCTAGTTCAATATCTCCAACACGAATTCCGTTTCTACCCGTTTTGTCCATGTAAGTTGGTCCAATTCCCTTAAGAGTAGAACCAATTTTAGCTTTCCCTTTTGAAGCTTCAGAAGCTGCATCAAGTAAACGGTGAGTTGGTAAAATTAAATGTGCTTTTCTTGAAATGATTAATTTCGATTTAATATCTAAATTAAATTTAGCTAAACCGTCAACTTCACCTTTGAAAACAACTGGGTCAATTACAACACCATTTCCAATAACATTAATATTATTGTCGTGAAAAATTCCAGAAGGAATAGTTCTAAGGACGTGTTTTATTCCGTCAAATTCTAAAGTATGTCCCGCGTTTGGTCCACCTTGAAAACGAGCAATAATATCGTATTTTGAAGTAAGAACATCAACGATCTTCCCTTTTCCTTCATCTCCCCATTGTAATCCTAGTAATAAATCTACAGTCATTCTAATTATTATTTGTTATTGAGACCACTTTTATGTTGTCCGTACTAATTAATTTTTGCTATACTATTTTAACCTTTAGTCAAGTTTTTGTTCTTCAACTTCAGCTTCAACTTCGCTTTCGAGTTTTGGTTTTTTCTTAACTCCGTATAGATATAAGGAGTGATTTGTGATTTCAATATCAAATATTTCTTCGATTGTTTTTTTGATGCTTTGTATTCTTGGATCACAAAATTCAATCACTTCTCCAGTATCTGTCATGATAATATGATCATGTTGTTTGTCGAAGTATGATTTTTCGTAATGTGCTTGATTTTGACCAAACTGATGCTTGCGAACTAAAGCACAGTCTAATAACAACTCAATTGTATTGTATAAGGTCGCTCTACTAACACGGTAGTTTTTATTTTTCATCTTGATATAAAGATTCTCGATATCAAAATGTTCCTGACTTTCATAAATTTCTTGTAGGATGGAATAACGTTCAGGAGTTTTTCTGTGCCCTTTTTTTTCAAGATACATTGTAAATACATTTTTTACAATTTCTTGGTTTTTGTTGTTATCTGTTGAAATGAGTGTCATATCTGGCAAAGATAAATTATTTATTCTAATAGTTTTCAAGTTTAAGGACTTATAAGAGCATAATTTGTGAGTTTTGAAACAAAAAGAACTTAAATCCTGTAGTCTTGAATGTATCAAAAAAATCGATAATTATGATTTCATCCCAATGCTTTTATTTTTTGTAAACACGTGTCACCTTATCGATTCCGTCAATTTTTTTAATATTATCGATTAGTTTATTCAGTAAAGTGCTATTCTGAACCACAACAATTAACTGCCCTTTGAATAGTCCGGCATCGCCGTTTAATGATATACTTTGAATATTGACCTGCATATTATTCGAAATTACCTTAGTCAACTCATTTGTAAGTCCTAAAGTATCCATTCCTGTAATATTTATGATGGCCTTAAATTCTTGTTGTGAAGAATCAATCCATTTAGCTTGCATGATACGATAGGCGTAGTTGGACTGCATTGCGATTGCATTTGGACAGTCTTTCTTATGCACTTTTATACCTTCATTAATGGTAACAAATCCAAAAACAGGATCTCCTGGAATGGGGTTACAGCAGGTTGATAGTTTGTAGTCTAGTTTATCTTGTTCCTTACCAAATACAAGCATGTCATAGTTGCTGCTCAATACTTGTTTGTGGACGTCTGCATCAGCAGTTGGTCCAGAACGTTTCATTTTACTTTTAAAGAAATTGATTAAAGTATTGCTTTTTTGAGCAGCATAATCTTTCAGTTGCTGGTTGTCAATTGAGCCCACACCAACTCTATAAAACAAATCTAAACTGGTTTTTAGTTTAAAAAAATTGACTAATTCATTAACAACACCTTCGTTTAAAGTTATTTTAAGATGTTTTAATTTACGTGTTAGAACTTCTTTTCCGTCTTCAGCAATTTTTTTAGTATTCTCATTTAAGACATTTCTAATCTTATTTTTTGCTCTGGACGTGGTAACGTAATCAAGCCAGTTGATTGTTGGTTTTTGATTTTGGGAAGTGATAATTTCTACCTGATCCCCATTTTTTAATTCATAATTTAGAGGAACTAATTTTCCGTTTACACGCGTTCCACGGGTCTTTATCCCTATTTCAGAATGTATGCCAAAGGCAAAATCCAGCGAAGTAGCTCCCTTAGGTAAGGATTTGATGTCTCCTTTTGGAGTGAAAACATAGATCTCTTTTGAATAAAGATTCATTTTAAAATCCTCAACAAAATCTACGGCACTGGTTTCTGAATTTTCGAGTGCTTCTTTAAGTAAGTTTAACCAAACATCCAAACCACCTTCTTCTGTGGCGCCGTTTTTATATTTGTAATGTGCTGCGTATCCTTTTTCTGCAATTTCGTCCATACGTTCACTGCGAACTTGTACTTCTACCCAGCGTCCTTTTGGTCCCATTACCGTAATGTGCAATGCTTCATATCCGGTAGATTTAGGCGAGGAAATCCAATCGCGTAAACGACTTGGACTTGGACGATAATGGTCGGTTACAATAGAGTATATTTTCCAAGCAAGAAACTTCTCATCATGCGGGTTTGCTTTGTAAACAATGCGAAGAGCAAACTTGTCATAGACTTCATCAAAACTTACATTTTGAGTCAGCATTTTTCTTCTGATTGAATAGATCGATTTTGGACGACCTTTTATAATGTATTCAACACCTTCAGCATCTAAAGAGGTTTTAATCACGTCAGAGATGTCTTTTATATAGGCATCCTGTTGGTCTTTGGTCTCTTTTATTTTACTTACTATATCATTGTAAATGGGTGGTTCAGTATATTTTAACCCTAAATCCTCTAGTTGTGTTTTGATGTTGTATAACCCTAGACGATGGGCAAGCGGTGCATAGATATATAAGGTTTCAGAGGCAATTTTGACTTGTTTATGGTTTTCCATGGATTCCATGGTTTGCATGTTGTGCAATCTATCGGCAATTTTTATCAGGATAACGCGCACATCATCATTAAGCGTCAATAACATTTTACGGAAATTTTCGGCTTGCATCGATACGTTCATGTCCTTTTGAACCAGAGAAATCTTAGTTAATCCTTCGACAAGTTGCGCTACTTTTGGATTAAAAATCCGTTCAATGTCTTTAACAGAAGTAGGAGTATCTTCTACAACATCATGCAATAATGCTGCAGCAATAGAAGTGGCACCAAGACCTATTTCTGAAGCGACTATTTTTGCCACAGCAATAGGATGAAATATATAGGCTTCTCCTGATTTTCTTCTTTGTTCTTTATGGGCTTCTACAGCAACGTCAAATGCCTTACGTATTAGTTTTTTGTCTTCTGGAGACAAGGTTTGGTAACTGATACGAAGTAATTCTTTGTATTCCTGAGCAATTGCTTTGTTCTCTTTTTCTATATCTATTTCTGTCATAGCGGCATGGTTCATTTTCTAAAAATAACTATAAGTTAGCATATATGCAAGCGATAAATTAAGGCCTGATATTTTATATTTTGCCTGCTCTTTCAAGGATATTTTAGGGTTATTTTTTTTCAATTCGAACAAAATCCAAATCCTGAAAATCATAACTAAAATCGGTTAGATTAGATATAGGATTCATTTTTAGAGTAATAGCTTTTTCGTTTTCATCAAAGGTAAAAAAGAGATGGGCATCTGCATGTAAATAAGCATTGTTCCATTTTACCACATAGTTTCCTTTTTTATAGAAAAACACCTCTCCACTAAGCTGAGAAGAACGTTTAGATTCAAAGAATAACCTCCCTTTTTTCTCGTTTATAACAACATCTCCAAACCATTTGTCTTGGTAGGTTCCTGTAATTGAAGCTAGGTCAACTTTTACTTTGTCTTTTTTGTTTTTTGCAACGGTAGCCCACACTTCATCGGTTACTTTATCAGCGCTCTCTTCATTAGCTTTAATGCGGTTGCTGTATATTGTAACATAATCCTCTGAAACAATATCTAAATAACTATCTTTTATGGTGTTTGTAATCGCATTAAATGCAGAACCTGATTGCTGGTTTGTCAATACAATAATACCGAGCTGTAATTCTGGAATATAAGTAGTCTGAGTTACAATTCCTTCTAAACCTCCAGTATGCGTAACTTGTTTGTACCCTTTTACATCGCTTAAAAACCAACCTAATCCATAACCATTGAAATGTGTGTTATAGGGAGCTTTCGTTTTAGTTGGAATAATAGTTTGCAATTGCCACATTTCATCATGCTCTTTCTCTGAAAATAACTGCTTGTTTTCAGGACCATATTTTCCATTATTCATTTGCATAATCGCCCATTTGCTTAAGTCATTTACGCTAGAATAGATTCCGGCCGCTGCATCAAAAAGCTGGTTTTTGTAGCGTTTGATTACTTTTAGCTTTCCATCTATAGGTACGTGAGGGGCAATAATATTAGTGGAGTCTTTTAAGCGAACAAATGAAGCTGCGCTGTGATTCATTTCTAATGGTTCCATAATACGCTCTTCAATAAAGTCACCCCAGCTTTTTCCACTAACTACATGAATCACTTCTCCCGCTACAATATACAACAGATTGTCATAATCATATTTAGTTCTAAAAGCCGAAACAGGCTTCAAATATTGTAAGTTTTGAATAATGTCAGTGGCAGTAAAATTACTTCCGTCAGGCCAAATCATTAAATCACCTGCTCCAAGACCAAGTCCGCTTCTGTGTGTTAATAAATCACGAATAGTGAATTCCTGAGTTACATAATCATTGTACATTCTAAAATTAGGAAGGTATTTAATGACTTTATCATCCCATTTTATTTTTCCTTCATCCACTAGTATGGCTAATGATGCACTTGTAAAAGCTTTACTATTAGAAGCAATACCAAATAAAGTATTGGCGTCTACTTTTTCTTTAGTATCGATAGATTTTACTCCGTACCCTTTGGCAAGAACTACTTTTCCGTCTTTTACAATGGCTACTGCAATTCCAGGGACATTAAATGCAGTTAAGGTTTTATTTACCAATGCGTCCACTTGTGGCTCTGTTATTTGAGCGAAAGAAAGTGTTGTTGTGATTAGCGTTATTAGTGCGAATAATTTATTTTTCATACTCTTGTTTTTTTTCTTGTTTAATTCTGGAATTAATAAATGTTATTTTAAAATCCTCTTTGCCTTTTGGCCTCAAAAATCAATATCGCTGCGGCAACCGAAACATTCATGCTGTCGATTTCGCCCTGCATAGGAATTATAATATTTTGGGTAGCAGCATCACGCCATTCTTGCGTTAAGCCTGTTGCTTCTGTACCAACAACTAGCGCTGTTGGTGTCGTGTAATCTTGGGTATGATATGATGTTGAGTTTTGCAAAGTAGCACAGTAGAAATTGATTTTTTTCTCTTGTAAAAAAGCAATGATTTCTGCCGTTGTTCCAGTTGCAATTTGGTTGGTAAATAAACAACCGACACTCGAACGCACAACGTTTGGATTGTACAAATCACTTTTGGGATTGGCAATAATTACGGCATCAAGATTAGCAGCATCTGCTGTTCGCAATAAAGCACCAATATTTCCAGGCTTCTCAGTAGCTTCGGCAACAAGAATCAATGGGTTGTCTGATAATTTTAAATCAGACAGCTGTTGTGATTTTGCTTTGGCTATGGCCAAAATACCCTCAGTAGTATCACGATAAGCCAGTTTTTGAAATACATCTTTGTTTATTTCAATTAGCTCCGTAGTATTTGATATCTTTTTTGCCTCAATTTCAGTGCAGATTTCAGGGTAAAATAAGAGCGTTTCTATTTCATAACCTCCTTTAAGTGCTAAGGAAATTTCTCGTTTTCCTTCAATTAAAAAAGTACCGGTTTGCTTGCGGTTTTTAGCTTTTTCTTGTAATAATACCAAAGATTTTATGAATGGATTTTGAATTGAAGTGATTTGTTTCAAGTGATTCTAAAATTTAATTATTATTGAGGAAACAAAGATACGCAGAGAACGGGCAGTTTTAAAAATTTGAAACAGAATATTTGTAAACCTGAAAAGAGATTCTACAGATATGTCTGTCAGAACTACTTTCCACAAGTATTTTTCTTTAATTTTGCAGCAATTGTTTTTAGAAAAAACAATACATTTTTCTCAATTTAAACTCACAAAAAAAACATGTTTCATTTATTGGATATCATAGGGACAATTGCTTTTGCGTTATCGGGAGCGTTGACTGCGATGAGTAAAAAATTGGACCTCTTTGGTGTGTTTATTATTGCCTTTGTTACTGCTGTAGGCGGAGGGACTTTGCGGGATGTAATGATTGGAACAACACCTGTGGGATGGATGCTTAATTTAGAGTATGTATATGTGATATGCATTGCTTTTGCTTTAGCACTGATATTTAGAAAGAAATTCGAGAGACTCCGTACATCACTATTTTTGTTTGATACTATTGGGCTTGGTGTTTTTACGCTAATTGGTCTCGAAAAAGGAATTAGTGTTGGTCTACATCCTATCGTTTGTATTGCTTTAGGAACCATGACCGCTTGTTTTGGAGGTGTTATTCGGGATATTTTATGTGCTGAGATACCAGTGATTTTTAGAAAAGAAATTTATGCCACTATTTGTATTCTGGGCGGAATTGTATTTTTTATGCTGAAAAACTTCAATTTAGATAATGATATTTTATATTTAATAACCTCAATGGTAATTATTTCAGTTCGTTTGATGGCGGTAAGATTCAAATGGTATTTACCCACTTTAGTAAACGAGTAAAAAATGATTACTTTCACGAAGTCTAAAAATTAACAGTGAAAAATTATTCCGTCAAACAATATCAAGGTAGTGATTATGCAAATTGGAATGCTTTTATAAGCAAAGCCAAAAATGCTACCTTTCTTTTTCATCGGGATTTTATGGAATACCATTCAGACCGATTTCAAGATTATTCTATACTTATTTTTAAAGACGATAAACTTATTGCAGTATTGCCTGCAAACCGCGTTGAAGAGACCGTTTATTCTCATCAAGGTTTGACTTATGGCGGACTGGTGTATTCCTCTAAAATAAATGGAGAAGTAGTAGGAGATATTATTGAATCTCTTTTATCTTTTCTAAAAGAGAAAGGAATGCAGTTTTTTTATTTTAAACCTATTCCTTTTTTTTATTCTTCTGGGGGAAATCATGAAATAGATTTTTTTCTATTTAAAAACGGAGCGTTTCTAGATAAAAAAGAAATGAATTTGGCTGTCAATTTAGCACTGCCATTAACGATTTCAAAAAGTAAATTAAAGCATTTTAGAAAAATTGAAGATCTCGATTTAGAAATAGTTGAAGAACAGCAATTACAATCTTTCTGGGAATTGGTTTTAGAACCTAGATTACTGGATAAATACGATGCTCAACCAGTTCATACCCTACAAGAAATAACAAAGTTAAAGAGTAATTTTCCGGATTACATCAAGCAGTTTTCTGTGTATTATAACAATGATATAATTGCCGGAATTACACTTTTTGAAACAGATACAGTGGTGAAATCACAATATGGTGCTACTACTAAGAAAGGGGAGGAGTTGCGTGCATTGGATTTTCTATTTATTAATTTAATACATAAATACAAGCGAGAAGGAAAACAGTTTTTTGATATGGGGATTGTGAATGACGATAATGAAAAAGGATATCATGCTGGTCTTTTGAAACAAAAAGAAGAATTAGGTTGCGCTGTTTACAGTCAGGATTTTTATAAAATGAATCTCATATGATACCATTTTTAGATTTAAAAAAAATAAACACTCCGTATGAAACTGCTTTTCAAGAGAAGATGAAAGCAGTTTTAGAAAATGGCTGGTACATTCTGGGCGAAGAAGTCAGCGCTTTTGAAAGTAATTTTGCAGTTTATTGCGGGGCTAAATATTGCATCGGGGTAGGGAATGGTTTTGACGCCTTGGCTTTGATTTTTAAAGGCTACATTGAATTAGGAAAGTTAGAAAAAGGAGATGAAGTCATTGTTCCTGCCAATACCTATATCGCAAGTATTCTAGCTATTCTCGAAGCAGATTTAATTCCGGTTTTGGTCGAGCCAAAGTTGGAAACCTATAACATCGACCCTGATTTAATTCAAGGAAAAATTACTTCAAAAACCAAAGCAATTCTAGCCGTTCATTTGTACGGACAATTAGCCGAGATGGATTCTATAAACGCAATCGCAATTCAACACAATTTACTACTATTAGAAGATGCGGCTCAGTCTCATGGCGCTATCGCAAATTATAAACCTCAGAAAGCGGGGAATCTAAGCAATGCTGCTGCTTTTAGTTTTTATCCCGGTAAAAATTTAGGCGCACTAGGTGATGGTGGTGCGATAGTTACAAATGATTCGGCATTAGCCAAAATCGTATTTTCACTTCGTAATTATGGTTCAGAAACCAAATATTACAATGATTATGCTGGAGTAAATTCAAGGTTAGATGAGTTGCAAGCTGGTTTTTTGAATGTGAAATTACCGCATTTAGATATAGAGAATGACCAACGAAGAGCAATCGCACGTAGGTATTTATCTGAAATTAAGAATGATAAAATAATGCTGCCCAAATGGGATTCTTCAAACAATCATGTTTTTCATTTGTTTGTTATTCGAACAGAAAACAGGGAAGAATTACAAAAGTATTTATATCAAAATGGAATACAGACCGTGATTCATTATCCCGTTCCTCCACACAAGCAAAAAGCATTGCTAGAGTGGAATAATATATCACTTCCTATTACTGAAAAAATACATGAAACGGTGTTGAGTTTACCTATAAGTCCCGTTTTAACAGCCGAAGAAGTAACTTTTATTATAGCAATTTTAAATAAGTACTAAATAGTGAGTGACAAAGCATCCTACGAACAAATTGTAAAAACCACTTCGCTTTTCGGAGGGGTGCAATTTTTGAATATTATCATTTCAATAGTTCGTATAAAGCTGATTGCCGTGTTTATTGGTCCAGCAGGGATGGGAATAATTTCGTTATTGAATTCGGCTATAAATATCATTAGCGGTGTTTCGGGTTTGGGAATTGAAACTAGTGCTGTCAAGCATATTTCCGGCAAGTATAAGGAAAATGATTTAAGTAGTGTTTCTACGATGGTCTCCACGGTTAAAAAACTAGTCTTGGGTACCGGAATTTTTGGTGCGCTACTGGCCATATTTTTTTCCTCGTGGTTGAGCACGATTACTTTTGGAAATACAGATTATACTTTGGCCTTTGTCTTGATTTCAGTTACGGTTTTGCTAAAACAATTGGCTTCAGGCCAATTAGTGGTCTTGCAAAGCTTGAGAAAAATGAGACTTCTGGCGAAAGCCAATTTCTATGGAAATTTAATGGGCTTGCTTGTTTCAATTCCAGTATATTATTATTACAGAATAGATGCAATAATACCAACAATGATTATTATTTCATTAAGCTCATTTTTGTTTGCATTTTATTTTTCGAAAAAAATAGAAATTCCAAAAAATAATCTCACAACCAAAGAGTTACTAATTGAAGGAAAAGGCATAGTTAAGCTGGGTATTCTATTAACAATAAGCGGATTGTTAACTTTGCTGTCTAGTTATTTAATTCAGATTTATGTTGGGAAAATAGGCGGTTTAGTAGAAGTAGGTTTTTACACTGCTGGTTTTACACTGTTGAATTCTTATGTTGGAATCATTTTTACGGTAATGAGTACCGATTATTTTCCGAGATTGTCTTCTATTAGTGATGATAATGTAAAAGTGAGAGCGAGTGTTATTCAGCAATCGTTCATTTCAATTTTGATTATAACGCCAATAGTGATTCTGTTTTTGACATTTATTCCGATGATTGTAAAAGTCATATATACTCCTAAATTCATTTCCATTATACCAATGGTTTGTTTCGGTATCTTAGCGATGTTGTTTAGAGCCGTATCTTGGTCGATGGGGTTTATTCTGATTGCCAAAGGAGATTCTAAAATGTTTATACTAACAGCTGTAGTTTTTAATGTGCTTTCCTTGGTGATGAATGTTTTGGGGTATTATTTTTATGGACTTGAAGGACTTGGGATTAGTTTTTTAATCTATTATAGCATTCATTTTGTTGCTTTAAAAGTAATTACTAAAAAGAGATATGATTTTTATTTCGAGAGTGATTTTTATATTCTTTATTTCGTCTGCATTGCAATGTGTATTACTACTTTTGCGCTAAGATATGTGCCAAATACATTTGTAAAATACACCTCAATGTTGCTGATGGCTTTGTTGTCAATACTATATGTGTTATATCACTTAAATAAAAAAATGGAGTTAAAATCATTTTTCAATACTATAATAAAGAAAAAAAATGATCAATAATCTTAAAATAGGCTACCATAAGTTGAAGTTTTACTCCGGTGTGAACTGGCCTAAAACGCTTTATTTTAATTTTAAGAAGTTTCCTTATCGCACCGCTAAGAAACTGCCTGTATTTTTTTACGGGAAAGTAAAATTAACAGATATTTCTGGTAAGATCGAAATCACTGCGCCTATTAGAAAGGGGATGATTGGCTTTGGGCAACCTTATGAAATGAACACCTTACATAAAGGAATTGCGGAAATTAGTCTTACAGGAAAATTAGTTTTTAAAGGACATCTTCAATTTGGAAAAGATTATTTTATCTACATAGGAAAGGGTGCTTATTGTGAATTTGGACATATGGCATCAATGGCTTCTAATGCTAAACTGATTGCTATTGAAAGTGTTGTTTTAGGAGATTTTGCTCGTTTTGGCTCAGAATCTCAAATTATGGATACTAATTTTCATCAAATGATTGATACAAGTACAGGAGAGCGATATAAAGTTACGCAGCCTGTAGTTATAGGGAACTATAATTATATTGGAAACAGAGTGTCTGTTATGCCAGGTACTCATACGCCAAATTACTGTACCGTAGCTTCAAATAGTTTGTGCAATAAAGATTTTTCTAAGCTAGAGGAAAACATATTACTAGCGGGTATGCCGGTTAAATTGATACGAAATATGATTTCGAGAGACTGGAAAGCGGAACGCGAATCATTAGAGGATTATCTAACTATTCGATGATTTTTTAAAGTAGAATTTTTATTCGAAGCTTAATCTCCATGGCGATGTACTTTAGTACTAACTCAAAATTTGAAGTTCGAAAAGCTAAAATTATCTCAAAATGAATTCGTTTTAAAATCGCTTTGTTTTCTTCGTTAGTTCGATTTAACTGAATCGCTTTTTTCAATATTATAAAAGTCGAATTGTTGATTTTGTTCCTTCTCTTGAAAAATGTGGTTCCTAATGAATTGGCTACGTTTCTTTTGTTAATTAAAATTTTGTCAATAAAATCAACTTCATATACGCGGGAAGAACGAATCCAAAAATCCAAATCCTCGTACGCTAGATTTTCATCATAGCCATTAAGTGCGTCAAAAACAGTTTTTTTAACCATTGACGAAACAGAACAAATGCTATTGCCACCCGTTATTACGGATAAATAGATGTCACCAGTTACTCTTTTTTGAATCACATTTTTATGGTGGTCAACTGCAAAATAATAAGAGTCAAAATCACCATTCTCATTGATTAATGCTGCATTTCCATAAACCATTCCTAAGTTTTTAAAAGGACTATTGGTAAAAGCATTACATTGCAGGCTTACACAATTGTTTAGTAAAACATCATCGGCAGCTAAGTCAATGATATACGCTCCTTTGGCTATTTTTAGGGCTTTATTAAATGATTTGGTGCTTCCTAGATTAGTTTCGTTTGCTATAAATTGAATTTCCGGATAGTCAAGAAGCCATTTTTCTATTACTGATTTAGAGTGGTCAGTACTGCAATCATCCACAATAATAAGCTCAATCAGTTTGTAATCCTGATTGATAACAGATTGTAAACTCTCTATAACATAGGGCTCTTGATTGTAACACAAGCAAATAATAGTAACTAATGATTTATCTTGCATATCTTTTTAAAAGAGTTATATATTTGATACGAAAATAAGAAATCGATAATGATATTGCCTAACAAAAAACATAAAATTGCTTTAATTGGTTACCGTCTGAGCGCTGGTGGAAGTGATAAAGTGATGGCTAATTTGTCTATTTTTTTCGAAAGTAAAGGCATTGAAATCCATAACATCATTGTAATTGATGAAGTTTCTTTTCCTTATGCAGGTAAACTGGTTAATCTAGGTTTATTGAAAAATGAAAGCAATGGGATTATTAATAAAGGCAAGCGATTGATTGCACTGCAAAAGTATCTAAAGGCTAATGATTTTGATTTTATCATTGATTTTCGCTTTCGAACTAAAGTATTTCAAGAACTTATAATTTCGAGATTAATTTATAATACCAAAACAATATTTACAGTACATAGTTTTTTGATAGATCATTATATGCCAAGAAATTCATGGCTAACAAGATTAATGTACAATCACTGTTATGCTAATGTGGCTTTAGTAGATCAGATGCAGGAATTGATTGTAAAAACGCATCAATTAGAAAATGTAGTTACGATTGCAAATCCTATTAATACTCAAGAAATCAATGAAAAGAGTAATGAAGAAGAATCACTTCCATTTCGCTATTGTATCGCTATTGGGCAGTTTGAAAACCCGATAAAGCAGTTTGATAAACTCATTATGAGTTATGCGAATTCTATTTTACCAGAAAAAAAAATACATCTTTTAATACTAGGAAACGGGGATAGAAACACATTAGAAAGTGTAGCAAAAGAGAATAATGTTGAAGATTTTGTTCGTTTTTTAGGCTATCAGGAAAACCCTTATAAATACTTGAAAAAAGCGAAGTTCTTAACTTTAAGCAGTAAAAATGAAGGGATGCCTAATGTTATTTTAGAATCGTTAGCATGTCGTACGCCTGTCGTTTCCTTTAATTGTTCGTCAGGGCCTTCGGCAATGATTTTAGATAGAGAAAACGGCCTTTTAGTAGAGGATCAAAATTTTAATAAGCTTACAGCAGCGATGAACGAAATGGTCATTGATGAAACTTTATATCAACACTGCAAGCAGAATGCAGCAAATAGTATTAAGCCTTTTCTATTAGACGTAATTGGACAGCAATGGTTAGATTTGATGAAAATTAATATTGAGTAAACAAATGAGCACACTAGAGAAAATACAATTACTGGAAATTCCGGTCGTCGAAGATGTACGCGGAAATTTAGGTTTTATTCAAAAGGATGTTTTGCCATTTGAATTTAAACGAGTGTATTATCTTTTTGATGTGCCGAGTACTGCTTTTAGAGGCGGACATTCGCATATTAAACAGGCTGAGGTATTGATTGCTTTAAGCGGAAGTTTTGAGGTTGTCCTTAATGACGGATACAGTAAAAAATCATTTGTTTTAAATAAACCCAATATTGGATTGTACATACCAACAGGTATATGGAGAGAATTAGAGAATTTCTCTTCGGGCTCGATATGTCTGGTTTTTGCTTCTGATGTATTTATAGAAGAAGATTATATCAGAGATTTTAGTGAATTTATGGATTCAAAAAAATGAGACTACTTTATATAGTACCCAATATAAATAATGAAGGTGGGGTCGCCAGAACATTAGCTATAAAAACGAAAGTGCTTATAGAGAAGTGGAATTATGAAGTGCATGTTCTTACCCAAAACAACGGTAATTCCACTCCTTTTTATGATTTTGACGATAAAATTATATTTCATGATATGATTTTAAAGGGAAATCTATTTCAATTTTTAAACACCTATAACAAGTCACTATTAAAACAAATAGCCTTAGTAAATCCAGATGTTGTTATTGTTTGTGACAACGGTATAAAAGCATTTGCAATTCCGTTTTTGATTAAAAGCGAAGTGCCAATCGTTTTTGAATGTCATGGATCAAAATACATTGAAGAGTCAAAAGACAAGTATGGGCTTTTGTCTAAAGGGATTCGGTTTTTAAAATATAATTTTAAAAGTTTTGGCGCTAAAAAATTCACGAAATTCGTTGCATTGTCTAACGAAAGTTTGGCAGAATGGGATTTGAATAATTCGATAGTAATTCCTAACCCTTCTTGGTTGCAACCCAAAAAAACAGCAGAATTAAAGAATAAAAAAGTAATAGCAGTTGCTCGAAATTCATATGAAAAAGGATTGGACCGACTCCTGTTAATTTGGCAAAAAGTGGTGGTCAAACACCCAGATTGGGTTTTAGAAATTTATGGAAAAGAGGTGACTTCCTTAAAAGCAGTAGGCGAGAAGTTAGGCATTGATTCAAGCGTGCATTTTTATGAACCGGTGCAAAATATTGCTGCAAAATATGAAGAAGCTTCTGTGTCTGTTATGACTTCACGGCAAGAAGGTTTTCCGATGGTTTTGATTGAAGCGATGAGTTCTGGACTGCCTTGCATTGCTTACGATTGTCCTTGTGGTCCTAGAGCAATTATAAAGAATGATGATGACGGATTCCTGATTCCCGATGGCGATGAGGATGTTTTTGTAGAAAAACTACAGCAATTAATGCAAGAGGAAGAGCTGAGAAAATCATTTGGGAGTAAGGCGGCTAAAAGTGTTACTCAGTATAATAGCGATTTTATACTGAATCACTGGAACGAATTGTTCTTGGAGTTAGCGAGTAAAAATTGATTTTTGATTTTGCAATTGGCAGAAATAGCCCAGCTTATAAAGATCAAAAACGAACAATGAAGGCTTTTTTGAAAGCAAATTGTTTTTTAGAACGTTTTCGCCTTTTTTAAAGGTACGCGCAATTAATCTAGTAATCCCTATCTTTTTTAACAGTGTATAAGCGGTAATTATTTTGCTCTCGGTAGTAACGTGTTTTTTTGATTCAAAGATAAAAGCTAAATTTTCTAACGCTGTTTTTGTCTTTTTTAGAAATTGTTCTGAAGTTTCTAAGTTTAGATGATAAGTAGGGTTTTCGATATGATTGACCACAAATCCATTCGATTCTAACTCGACTAGAAAACACAAATCTTCATAACCGTATTTTGTTATTGTACTGTCAAAAGGGTGTTTTGTGAAAATCTCTTTTTTAATTACTAAATTTGAAGTTAAGGCATTCCTGTTTGGATTCTTAGTCCTGAGTTCTAGTGAAAGCGCCTCTCTTTTGTTTCCGTACACCCAACGCAATAATTTTTCTGTACTTGGTTTTTTGCTTTCGTATATAATTCCGCCATAAAGAACTGTGGCATTTCCTTTTTGAATGCAGTCGACGTAATTTTGAATGTAAAGTCTGTTTTTTGGGAAAGTATCGCAATCTACAAGCAACAAATAATCTTTAGCAGCCTGATTAGCGAGTGTATTTATATTGTGGCCTCTTCCTAGATTAGTTTTGTTTCTGGAAAAAGTACAGTTTTCTAAGGTGTTTATTGTTTGATTTTCGTTTAGATATTCACTAGAACAATCATCCTGACAAAGGATCTCAAAATCAATCTTGGCTTCCAAACACTGACTATACAATTCTTTTACTAAAGGAAATGCATCGTAATTGTAGATTGGAATAAGGATGGAAAGCATTACACTGCTCTTTGAACTACTTCAAATATTTTAGTGTCTTCACATTTTAATGTTTTCGATGGGAATTTCATTAACAAAGCATAATCATGGGTAGCCATTATTATTGTTTTTCCATTAGCATTGATTTTTCTCAATACTTCAAGTACTTCGGCGCTTGTTTGTGGATCTAGATTTCCGGTTGGTTCATCGGCAAGGATAAGTTCCGGGTCATTAAGCAATGCTCTGGCAATGGCAACACGTTGTTGTTCTCCACCAGAGATTTGATGTGGCATTTTGCTGGCGTATTCTTTCATTCCAACTTTATCTAATACCTCGTCAATTTTTCTGTCCATTTCATCTTTAACAGTCCATCCTGTAGCTTTAAGCACAAATAACATATTGTCTTTAATAGTACGGTCTGGTAACAGTTTGAAATCCTGAAATACAATACCAATTTTTCTTCTCAAAAAAGGGATGTCATCTTCTTTTAAGCTTGCTAAATCAAAATCTACAATGTGTGCTTCGCCTTCTGTCAATGGCATATCAGCATAAAGCGTTTTCATCAAACTACTTTTTCCTGATCCTGTTTTTCCAATGATGTATAAGAATTCACCACGGTTTACGTCCAAATTAATATTAGATAAAATCACTTTATCTTCTTGATGAATGGTCACGTTTTTTAAAGACAGTATAGCTTGAGACATAATTAGCATTTGTTTATTGGGTAAAAGTAATAAGATAACGGTTGTATTCAAAATAAATTTCATGTAATAACTGGGATTAGTCCGAATATAAATTTATCAATGGATAATGATAGTTGTCGAAATCAAAATGAGCGATGATTTGTAGTTTTATAAGTAGCTTGAAGAGTGATTAAGCGCTAATAATTCCATTGTTAAAACATTTGTTCATAATAAAACCGAAAGGGGATTCGTTATAGACCATAGAATATGATACATTTGAATATTAAAAAAAAATAAAATGCGTAAAATTTCTTGGCTTCTCTTTTTACTGGTTTTTGTTACATCTTTTTCTGTTTCGGCACAAAAATCAACAATATATACCCATGAATTAAAAGATTTTGATAAAGCCCTTTCGTTATTTAATGACGGACAATATGCTTCGGCTAAAATTATATTCGAAAAAGTAAAGTCAGAAACTAACAATGACGAGATAAAATCAGATTGTTCTTATTATGATGCTACTTGCGCGATCCGTATGAATCAGGCTAATGCTGATATGCTCATGGATCGTTTCGTTTCAGACTATCCTACAAGCGCTAAGAGCAATCAGGCTTTTATAGAAGTGGCTCATTATTATTTTGATCAAGGAAACTATCCTCAAGCGCTACAATGGTTCGAAAAGGTAAATGAAAGCCAACTGAGTTCTAGCGATAGAGATAAGTTTAATTTCCAAAAAGGATATAGTTTCTTTAATTCGAAAAATAAAAAAGAGGCAACTACTTATTTTAATAAGGTTGTAAACTCCCAAGAATATGGTTCCCAAGCGAAGTATTATTTAGGTTTTATCGCTTATGAGGGTGATGATTATAAGGAAGCAACGAAGTATTTTGATGCCGTGTCTGGTGAAGAAAAATACAAAGAAAAGCTTTCCTACTATCAAGCTGATATGAATTTTAAGCTAGGTAATTTTCAAAAAGCGATTGAGCTAGGCGAAAAAGCCATGGCTAAATCGAATGCGATTGAAAAGTCTGAACTGAATAAAATTATTGGAGAGAGCTATTTTAACCTAAAAAAGTACGAGCAATCGATTTCTTATTTGGCAGCATACAAAGGAAAAAAAGGCAGATGGAATAATACTGATTTTTATCAATTGGGTTATGCTTATTACAAGCAAAATGATTTTGAAAATGCCATTTCACAATTCAATAAGATTGTAAGCGGGAAAGATTTTGTAGCACAAAATGCCTATTATCATTTAGGTGAAAGTTACCTGAAGTTAGATAAAAAACAAGAAGCTTTGAATGCTTTTAAAAATGCTTCTGAAATGTCATTCGATGCTTCGATACAAGAAGATGCGAGTTTGAACTATGCGAAATTAAGTTATGAAATTGGGAATTCGTATCAAAGTGTGCCAGCAGTTTTGTTGGGTTTTATAAAAAAATATCCTGATAATGCCAACCGTTCCGTAGTAGAAAAATTGTTGATTGATTCGTACATCTCTTCAAAAAATTACAAGGAAGCATTAATTTTATTGGAAAAAAATAAAAGTCCTGAAAATAAATTGGCTTATCAAAAAGTTACTTTTTACAGAGGATTAGAATTCTATGCTGACAGAGACTATGCAGAAGCATTAAAAATGTTTAAAAAATCTATAGACGGGCAAATTGACGCTGCTATTACAGCAAGAGCCACTTTCTGGAAAGCGGAAACCGAATATGTTTTGGGTGATTATAAAAATGCATTATTGAGCTTTAAACAATTTGCAGGATCATCTCGTGCTTCCTCTGCATCAGAATATAAAAACATTAATTACAATATTGCATACACGTACTTCAAATTGAAAGAATACGATCAGGCGGCTACCTATTTTCAAAACCAAATTGAAACCGCGAAAGAGGACAAAGTGCGATTGACAGATTCTTACCTAAGATTAGGGGATTGTCAATTTGTAACCTCAAAATATTGGCCTGCAATGGAGGCGTATAATAAAGCAATCGAGATGAAGGGTGTTGATGCTGATTATGCCTTTTATCAAAAAGCAATTTGTTATGGCTTTGTTGCCAGAAACGATAAAAAAATTGAAGAGTTGAATTCTTTTATACAGCTGTATCCAAGATCAAACTATAGAGATGATGCGATGTATGAATTAGCAAATACTTATGTTGCAAGTGGAAAACAAGATTTGGCTTTGAAAACATTTGACCGTCTAATTTCTGAATTTAAGAGCGGATCTTATACTGCAAAATCAATTTTGCGTCAAGGGTTAATTTATTACAATTCTGATCGAAATGCAGATGCTTTGACGAAATTTAAAAAAGTAGCGGCTGATTTCCCTAAAACTCCAGAGGCACTTGAGGCGGTTTCAACAGCACGGTTGATTTATGTTGACGGTGGAAGAGTGGCTGAATATGCTACTTGGGTGCGAACTTTAGATTTTGTTGCAGTTACTGATGCAGATTTAGATAACGATACGTATGAATCAGCATTAAAACAATTTGAGCAGAATAATAACAAGCAGGCTATTTCTGGATTTACGGCATACAATGCTAGCTTTCCAAGGGGGATTCATTCTTTACAGGCTAACTTTTATTTAGCTCAAGCATACTTCTCTGAAGGTTTAGAGGCTAAATCGGTTCCTAATTATGAATTCGTAGTAGGACAGCCTAGAAATGAATTTACAGAACAATCTTTAGCTCGTTTGTCTCAAGTTTTATTGAAAGATAAAGATAATGCAAAAGCGATTCCGGTATTGCTTCGTCTTGAGAATGAAGCTGACTTTCCTCAAAACAAAGTGTTTGCACAATCTAATTTGATGAAATGTTACTACGATAAGAAAGATTATTCAAGCTCAGTTATCTATGCAGATAAAGTTTTGAGTAATCCTAAAACGGACGATAATGTGAAGAGTGATGCACAAATCATCATTGCTCGTTCAGCAATTCAAACAGGAGATGAGGCAAAAGCGAGATCAGGATATGCTAAATTGCTAACAATCGCTAAAGGAGAATTAGCAGCAGAAGCGTTGTATTATGATGCTTATTTTAAAAACAAAGACGGAAAGTTTGAGAGTTCAAATACAGCGGTTCAAAAATTAGCTAAAAATTATTCAGGTTACCGATATTTTGGTGCCAAAGGTTTAGTTCTAATGGCTAAGAATTTCTACGGTTTGAAAGATAGTTTTCAGGCGACTTATATTTTAGATAATGTAATTGAAAATTTCACTGATTTCCCAGATGTAATATCTGAAGCGAAAAGAGAATTAGGTGCCATTAAAACGGAAGAGTCAAAAACAAATTCATCGATAACGAATTAGGAATATTTAAAAAACAACTGGAATAATGCGGTTGCTGTGAATTTAAAATTATTTAAAAAATGACTATTCCTTTTTATATTATAGATGTATTTAGTAAAAAAAAATATGCTGGAAATCAACTGGCTGTTTTTTTAGATGCAGCTGATTTAACGACGGATCAAATGCAGCAAATAGCAAGAGAAATTAATTTTGCCGAAAGTACTTTTGTTACAGCTATGGCTGCTGAAGATAATAAAGCAACAATTAGAATCTTTACTCCTGCACATGAAATGCAATTTGCAGGACATCCAATAATAGGGACATCGTGGGTTTTGATGAATAGAATATTTGCTCATCATCCAAAAGCGATTGAATTAAATGTTCTAATAGGAGAAATTTCAGTCCGTCAAGTCAAAGATTTAGTTTGGTTAAAAGCAGCTCAACCAGATTTTCTGGATGTTTTTATGAAGGAAGATTTTGCGTCTTTTAGTAATTTGAGTGTGACTGATTTTGATAATCGTTTTGTGGTTCAGGAAGTAACTACAGGAAGTGCTTTTGTAATGGTACCGCTGAAAGATAAAGAGACTTTGAACGCGGTCAAAATAGATAAAGATAAAACTGCAGAATGGCTTAAAGCAAAATGTAAAACGGACCACAAAGCTTTGTATTTTTTTACTTTAGAAAATGAAATGCTTACGAGTAGAATGTTGTGTATTGAAAACAATCAGCTTATAGAAGATGCAGCAACAGGAAGTGCTAGTACTTGTTTGCAAGCTTTTTTATTAAAATATCACTCAACTAAAATAAAAATGGTGAACAACCAAGGAGAATGCATCAATCGAAATTCTCAAATATATTTTGAAGGGCAACTAGAGGAGAATCTATTTGATATAAATATTGGAGGAGAATCTCAATTTGTTGCGCAGGGAGAATGGGAAGTAGTTTAAAAAATAAGATAAAAGAAAAAAGATTAGATAAAGTACAAAATGCCGGAAGCAAGAAAACAGCCTTGTAGATGCCTTTTTTATAATAAAACAAAAAAACATGAAATTTAATTTCCAAAATAAAATAACAATTGCCTTTTTACTTCTAGTACTTCAGGTTTCTTTCGCACAAAAGAAAGAAGAAAATATAGGTTCTGAGGTTGTAAACGTTGTGAAACCTTATACTCCTGCAGTTTCAGATGCTTTCAAGGTACAGGAGACTCCAGTTCTGGATGATGAAGGGAATGCTAAAAAAGAAACAATTAAATATTCTATTTTCTCTTTTCCAGTTGCCTCTACTTTTACACCTTCAAAAGGAAAAGCGGAAGGTGTAGAAAAGACAAAACAAGAGCATATGTATGATAATTATGCGACACTTGGATTTGGAAGTTACAGAACTTTAAATGCCGAATTGTTTGTCAACCAAGAGCTCGATAATAATGATTACGTAGGCGGAATGTTTCGTCATCTTTCTTCGCAAGGGGGAATAAGCAGTGCAGAGTTAGACGATCGCTTTTATGACTCGTCAATCGATTTGACTTATGGGGCTAACTATAATGATATGTCTTGGAATGTGGATTTAGGGTATAAAAATCAGATCTATAACTGGTATGGATTACCGGAAAATTTTGGAGCTTCTTTAAATGCGTCTGATAGATCAGATTTGATTTATGGAATTGACCCACAGCATACCTATAACACGATTTCTTTTGGGGGTAAAGTTGATTTTAATGAAGGTGTGTTGAATGAAGCAAGCATGAAGTTTAATCGTTTTACGGATGCATTAGGTTCATCTGAAAACAGATTTTACATCAAGCCGTCTTTGCAATTTGACGTGATGGACGAGTCAGTTAAAACAGATGTAATAGTTGACTATGTAGGTGGTAGTTTTAAGGAATATTACAGGAATAATGTTCAACCGTTAAAATACGGGTATACAAATTTTGGTATTGCGCCTAGTTTTGTGATGCAAAAAGAGGATTGGACGTTGAATATCGGTGCTAAAGTTTTCTATAGTTTAGATAATGAAAACAGTGATAATAAATTGTATTTGTATCCTCAAATTAGTGCTTCTTACAAGGTAGTTGGGGACTTAATGATTTTTTATGCTGGTGCCGAAGGAAACTTAGAGCAAAATTCTTATATGGATTTTGCTAATGAAAATACATTCTTGTCACCAACCTTGAATATTGCGCCTACAGACAAGCAATATGATGTTTATGCTGGTTTAAAAGGGAAAATAGTGAACAACGTGAGTTATAATATTCGCGGGTCTTATGTGAACGAAAAAAATAAAGCATTGTATAAAAGTAATGATTACAGTGAAAATGCATCAAATGAAGATTATGAGTATGGGAATTCATTTAAAGTCGTTTATGATGATATGAAAACTTTAAGTTTATCTGCAGACTTGAAAGCTGATTTTTCAGATAATGTAACTTTTGGTATCAGTGGAACTGTCAATAGTTATACAAACGATTTCCAGCAAGAAGCTTGGAATTTGCCAACCGTTAAATTAAATTCTAGTATTGATGTTAATATTACTCAAAAATGGTTTGCTGGAGCTACTGTTTTTTATGTAGGAGAGCGTAAAGATATTCAATCGAATACCGCTTTTGCATTAAACTCTTCTCCAGTAATATTAGATAGTTATTTTGATGCTAATGCGCACATAGGTTATAAATACAACAGTCAGTTGACCGGTTTTGTAAGAGCGAATAATATATCGAATAATGATTATCAAAAATGGTTGAATTACCGTGTTCAAGGTTTTCAAATCGTGGTAGGTGCAAACTATAAATTTGATTTTTAATTTGGCTTTAATAAGCTAAAACGACAGCATAAAAAAATGGCTTCCTATATGGGAAGCCATTTTTTGTATATTCTAAAAATAGTGTTATTCAGTAAATGGAACTGCAACTCTAACTTTATCCCATCCTAAGTTTAGAATGATACCTTTATCTGCTTTGGTGAAAACCATAGAAAAAGACTCTAATGAATCAGCGCCCTCAGTTACGGGAACTTTTAATCGAGCAACATCATTGGCTTCTTTGTAGGAGTAGGAACCCCAAACATTCAAGTCTTTATTGATAATTATAGTGTAGCTGTCTTTTTCTGGAATAGCATATAAAGTATAAGTACCTGCCTTAACTTTATTTTCTCCTAATTTCATGTCTTTGTAAAGCGTGATTTCTGTTGCTTCATTTGCACCTGTTCTCCATACTTTACCTGCTGGAGCAAGTTCGTTAATACTGCGTCCTTTTAGTTGCGGTCTGCTATAGATTACTTTTGCAAGTTTGTCAGCATTCTTATAATCGTTAGGATATGAAGCCGCATCCATAGGACTTTTATCTAGATCAGGAAATTTTTGAGCATTTGCATTTGAAGATAAAAGCATTGTAAAAGCAAAAGCTAATGTGGCTACTACTGTCGATTTTTTCATAGTGTATATTAAATGATTAGAATGTTAAAATTATCAATTGTGTTTTTATAAAGATAATAATTCATGTTAAAATTTTGAAAATAAATTAAAATAGGTTTTAAAAAAGATGAGGCATTTTTAGAATATTACTCTAACTTTGGTCGCGTAGAGCAAGCTTTAAGGGTTTATTGATTTTTGCTTGTTGTCTTCTAAAATGAAAAAACATGACTTTTAAAGAAAAGATATATCAGTATTACTTACAACTCGTTCAGGACAGAATTGATGTTTTTAGAGATATGATAGCGGCACTGACCGAAGATTCAAAAAATGATGCTAAAGGGTCTGCTGGAGACAAGCATGAAACAGCACTATCCATGATGCATCTTGAGCAGGAAAAACTGAATAATAAACTACGAGAAGTCGTTACGCAGAAAGCAGTCTTGGATAAAATTGACTCTTCTAAAGTTGCCGGAACCATAGTCGTAGGGAGTTTAGTGAAAGCAAACGGAATATACTTATACCTTAGTCTCGCATTACCTAAAATAAATATTGAAGGAGTTAATGTTATCGCCTTGTCTCCACAATCACCATTGGGAAATAAATTGATGGGGAATACAGTTGGATTTACATTCGAAATTAATGGAACGAAGTATTTGATAGAAGAGATTGCATAATATTCACTGCAGTTGCTCCTCTTAGATGCTCATATGATTATAGAAGACATTATGAAATTGCTATTTTCAACTTGAAAACTATTCTTACACTTCTTTTAGTTACAATTTCACATATAATTTACATATATGGTTTATATTTATAATCAAATAGGTTGTTTGTGTTTTGTAATTGTAACTGTAATTGCATCTTTGTCTTATCAAAATAAATAAAACAGTTTAAAATATATAGTTATGTGTGGAATAGTATGTGCCTTTGATCTAAAACAAAAAGCGGAAGTTTTAAGACCGCAAGTGTTAGAAATGTCTAAAATCATTCGTCATCGTGGACCAGACTGGAGCGGAATTTACAGTGATGAAAAAGCAATCATGTCTCATGAGCGTTTGGCAATTGTAGATCCAGCTTCAGGAAAGCAACCGTTGTTAAGTGAGGATGGAAAATTGATTTTGGCTGCTAATGGTGAAATTTACAACCACAGAGAATTACGTAAACAATTTGAAGGTAAATACAACTTTCAAACAGAAAGTGACTGTGAAGTTATTCTAGCGCTTTACAAAGAAAAAGGACCTCATTTTGTTGATGAAATGAACGGGATTTTTGGATTTGCTATTTATGATGTAGATAAAGATGAGTATTTTATCGCACGTGATCATATGGGAATTATTCCATTGTACATTGGCTGGGATCAACATGGAACTTTTTATGTAGCTTCAGAGTTGAAAGCATTAGAAGGATATTGTACAAAAATACAGTTGTTTCCTCCGGGACATTACATGACTAGTAAGGATGGTGAATTTGTTCAATGGTACAAAAGAGACTGGACTGAATTTGATGCGGTAAAAGACAACGAAACAAAAATCGAAGATATTAAAGTAGCATTAGAAGCTGCGGTTCACAGACAATTGATGAGTGATGTACCTTATGGAGTATTACTTTCTGGAGGACTGGATTCGTCTATTACTTCGGCTGTAGCCAAAAAATATGCTCAAAAACGTATTGAGTCAGGAGATACTGCTGATGCTTGGTACCCGCAATTGCACTCTTTCTCTGTAGGACTTGAAGGTTCGCCAGATTTAGCTGCAGCTCAAATTGTAGCAGATCATATTGGAACGATTCACCACGAAATTAAATTTACAATTCAAGAAGGTTTAGATGCGATTAAAGACGTAATTTATAACTTAGAAACATATGACGTAACTACTATTAGAGCATCAACTCCAATGTGGTTAATGGCAAGAGTAATTAAATCAATGGGTATCAAAATGGTACTGTCTGGTGAAGGTGCTGATGAGTTATTTGGAGGATATTTATATTTCCACAAAGCGCCAAACGCACAGGAATTCCATGAAGAAAACGTACGTAAATTAGGAAAATTACACATGTACGATTGTTTAAGAGCGAATAAAAGTTTAGCGGCTTGGGGAATTGAAGGACGTGTTCCATTCTTAGACAAAGAGTTTATGGATGTAGCGATGCGAATCAACCCACAAGACAAAATGATCAACAAAGAACACCCAATGGAAAAATGGGTAGTTCGTAAAGCTTTTGAAGATATGTTGCCGCCAAGTGTTGCTTGGAGACAAAAAGAACAGTTTAGTGATGGAGTAGGATATGGTTGGATTGATAAATTAAAAGAAGTAGTAGCTGTTGAGGTAACTGATGAGCAATTAGCAAATGCTAAATTCCGTTTCCCATTACAAACACCTACATCTAAGGAAGAATATTATTACCGTTCTATTTTTCATGAACATTTTCCAAGTGATGCTGCAGCCTTATGTGTGCCTCAAGAAGCCAGTGTGGCTTGTAGTACAAAAATCGCATTGGAATGGGATGAAGCATTCAAAAACATGAATGATCCTTCGGGAAGAGCAGTTGCTAATGTGCATGCTGATGCTTATGCAAAAGCATAATTTAAAGTTTATTTTTAATTAGTTAGGGAAACGTTCTCATTTATGAGAGCGTTTTTTTGTTTAAAATTAATAACAACATGGATAATGTGTTGAATTTTTAGGGGTTTATTATTCTATTTTGTTTTGAAAAATTATTATAGTATCGGGATTCGATGTAAATAACAAGGAGTAGTTTTTTTTATTTGCGCTTCTTTTTTATATTAGCCTATCTAAACCGCACAATATGAAACCCTATATTTTAATTCTTGCTTTATTTACCCTTGTTTCTTGTTTAAAAAAGGATAAAGCTACTGTTGATTCCATAATTACTGAAGCTACGATATATACTGTAAACAAAACTTTTGATACAGCAACAGCAATGGCTATAAGTGATGGTGAGATTGTTGCCATTGGTACAAATGAAGAGATACGCAATAAGTTTGAATCTACGAATACAATCGATGCGAAAGGCAAGTTTATCTATCCGGGTTTAATTGATGCCCACTGTCATTTTTATGGGTACGGGCTAAGTTTGCAGGAAGTTGATTTGCGCGGTACTAAAAGTATGAAGGAAGTGATAAGCCGTATTCAGGCTTTTCAGAAAAAGAAGAATCTTAAATTTATTGTTGGAAACGGTTGGGATCAAAATGACTGGGTGATTAAAGAATTTCCTTCTAAAGCGATTTTAGATAAGTACTTTCCTAATATTCCTGTGGTGCTTAATAGAGTTGATGGTCACGCGATTGTCGTGAATAGTAAAGTTTTGGCATTAGCCAATATCACTAAAGACACAAAAACAATTGGTGGGCAGATAGAAATTGTAAATGGAGAACCAACAGGAATTTTAATTGATAACCCAATGGAGTTAGTGTTTAATATAATTCCAAAACCAAGTAGAAAAACACAAATAACGGCATTGTTAGATGCTGAAAAAATAATGTTCGACTATGGATTGACTACGGTGAATGATGCTGGTTTAGATCCTCAGGTTATTGATTTAATCGATAGCCTGCAAAAGGCTAAGGCGATGAAGCTTAATGTTTATGCGATGGTCACAGTGAATCAAAAAAACATGGATTTATACCTAAAAAAAGGTATTTACAAAACCGATAATTTGGATGTTCGTTCTTTTAAAATGTATGGTGACGGTGCTTTAGGTTCTCGCGGTGCCTGCATGCATAAACCGTATTCAGACAGTCCTGAACAGTTTGGTGCATTAATTACGCCTATTCCAGATATGAAAGTGATTGCCAATAGAATTGCAGGTTCCGCTTTTCAGCTGAATACACATGCGATAGGGGATTCTGCAAATACGGTAATATTGAAAGTATACAAAGCGGCTTTAGAAGGCAAAAAAGACAGACGTTGGAAAATCGAGCATGCACAGGTAATACAAGAGGCCGATTTTGATTATTTCAAATTAGGAATTATTCCTTCCGTTCAACCTACTCATGCTACTTCAGATATGTATTGGGCAGGACAAAGATTAGGAAAAGAGCGTTTGAAGAATGCTTATGCTTATAAAAAATTACTTAAAAAAGCGGGGGTTATCGCGCTTGGTACTGATTTTCCTGTCGAAGAAGTGAATCCGATGTTGACTTTTCATGCGGCAGTTGCTAGAAAGGACAGTAAAGGGTATCCTAGAGATGGTTTTCAGATGGAAAATGCATTGACGAGAGAGGAGACCTTAAAAGGGATGACTATTTGGGCTGCTTATTCTAATTTTGAAGAAAAAGAAAAAGGAAGTCTAGAAGTGGGTAAATGGGCCGACTTTGTTTTGTATGATCAAGACATTATGAAAATCCAAGAGAGCGAAATTTTGAGAATGAAGCCTTCAAATACCTATTTAAAAGGAATAAAAGTTAAATAAGCGAAATGCTTAAAAGCAGTGTTTACAATTTATAGTCTAATCCTTCAGATCGGGTCTATTTTAATTTCATTTTTAATGTATTTACATGTTTTTGGTTTGTAAGTATAACTAAATATCGTACTTGTGTTTTGTATTTGTAACCGCTAACGCATCTTTGGCTTAGCAAAATAAAGAAAATAGTAGAATTATGTGTGGAATACTGGCCATTATAGGAAAAGGAAAAGATGTAGAACAAGTAAAGGAACTTTCAAAAAGGATGTCGCACCGTGGCCCGGACGAAAGTGATTTGCATGTTATGGAAAACGGATCTATTTTAAGTCACGAACGTTTGTCGATCATCGATTTGCATTCTGGTAAACAACCTATTCAAGGAAGTAATACTGCTTATGTGGTTCATAATGGTGAGGTTTACAATCATCAAGAACTAAGAGACGGTATCTTGAAAGAGCACACTTTTAGAACAAAATCAGATTCGGAAGTGATTGTTCATCTGTACGAAGAATTCGGTTATGACTTTTGTAATAAGATAGATGGTGATTTTGCTTTCGTTGTGGTAAACGGAGATGATTTTGTCGCCGCTCGAGATCCACTAGGAGTAAAACCATTATATTACGGTTTAGATGAAAGAGGCAGAATTTATTTCGCTTCAGAAATGAAATCTCTTGCGGATCAATGTAAAACATTTTCCACTTTTCCTCCCGGACATTATTACACACAAAAAACCGGTTTTGTAAAGTATTACAAACCTGTATATGAAGATTATCAAAAGGCTGATCAAAACTTAGACTTAGAGTTAATCCGAACCACTTTGACCGAGGCTACTCGCAAGCGCTTGATGAGCGATGTGCCTATCGGAGTTTTGTTGTCTGGTGGATTGGATTCGTCATTAACATCTGCAATTGCTTCGAGATTATTGGCGAAGCAAGGGAAAAAATTACATTCATTTTCTATAGGATTAGATGCAAATGCTCCGGATGCTTTAGCGGCAAGAAAAGTAGCTGATTTTTTAGGTACTGAACATCATGAAATTTACTTTACAGTTGAAGAGGGTATAAAAATATTAGATAAATTAATTTGGTATTTAGAAACTTATGATTTGACATCGATAAGAGCCAGTACGCCAATGTATTTTTTGTCAAAAGCAATTAGCGATTTAGGGGTTAAAGTAGTGTTGTCTGGAGAAGGGGCTGATGAGATTTTTGGAGGATATTTATACTTTAGAAGCGCGCCTTCTGCAGTGGAATTCCAAAAAGAAACTATTGAAAGAGTACAGAAATTATTTACTGCCGATTTATTAAGAGCTGATAAATCTACGATGGCTCATGGGCTGGAGGCTAGAGTGCCGTTTTTAGACAAGGCATTCTTAGAAATGGCTGTACGTATTAAGCCGGAAGAGAAGCAGCCTAAAACGTATGATGGTAAAGAAAAATACATATTAAGAAAAGCATTTGATACTCCAGAAGATCCGTATTTGCCTGCAGAGGTGTTATGGAGACAAAAAGAACAATTTTCTGATGGCGTAGGGTACAACTGGATCGACCAATTAATAGAATATTGTGCTTCTCAAGTTACAGACGAGCAGCTGTATGGAGCAGTTGCGGAATTTCCATACAATCCTCCAATTACGAAAGAGGCTTATTTTTACCGATCTATTTTCAATAGACATTACCCGCAAGTTAGTGCGGCACAAACGGTTAGAAAGTGGATTCCAAAATGGCAGGAAAATCAAGATCCAAGTGGAAGAGCAAATGAAGCGCATGTACAGGCAGATACTGAAATAGCTATGGCTGGCGCAAAAGTTTAAAAAACAATTGCATTTTATATAAAATTAGAACGCTCTTCATTTTGAGAGCGTTTTTTTATGCAAAAAAATCAACAATATGTTAATAACTTAACGGCTTAAAAAGCTATTTTAACGGTAATATAGCTTACATTTTTATATATTTGCGTGTTAGACGAAATTACATTATTAGAATAAATCATATGAGCGAAGAAATCAAGAAGGACAATTATTCAGCAGATAGTATTCAGGCATTAGAAGGAATGGAGCATGTAAGAATGCGTCCATCGATGTATATTGGAGATGTGGGGGTTCGCGGACTTCATCATTTAGTTTATGAAGTAGTGGATAACTCGATCGATGAGGCGATGGGTGGTCATTGTGATACCATTACTGTTGATATTAATGAAGACGGATCTATTACAGTTGAAGATAATGGTCGTGGTATTCCTGTAGGAATTCATAAAAAAGAAGGAGTTTCAGCATTAGAAGTTGTAATGACTAAAATTGGTGCTGGAGGAAAGTTTGATAAAGATTCCTATAAAGTTTCTGGGGGACTGCACGGTGTTGGGGTTTCGGTAGTAAATGCGCTATCAAATCATCTTACGGCTACGGTTCATAGTAGTGATGGAAAAGTGTACCAACAAGAATATGAAAAAGGAAAAGCATTATATCCAGTAAAACAAATTGGGGAAACTACAAAAAGAGGAACGATTGTTACTTTTTATCCTGATGAAACTATATTTACGCAAACAACTGAGTTTTCATACGATACTTTATCAGCTCGTATGCGTGAGTTGTCCTATCTTAATAAAGGGATCACAATTACATTTACAGATAAAAGAGAACTAAATAAAGACGGAAATTTTGTTTCTGAAATTTTTCATTCCGATGAAGGATTAAAAGAATATATTCGTTACTTGGATGGAAATCGTGAGCCTATTATTGCGCATGTGATCTCTATGGATAATGAAAAAGGAGAAATTCCAGTTGAGGTTGCCTTGATTTATAATACAAGTTATACTGAGAATATATTTTCTTATGTAAACAATATCAATACGCACGAAGGTGGAACGCACTTGCAAGGTTTTAGAACGGGTCTAACTAGATCTCTTAAGAAATATGCAGATGCTTCGGGAATGTTAGATAAATTAAAATTTGACATCTCTGGGGATGATTTTCGTGAGGGACTTACAGCTATTATATCTGTAAAAGTTGCGGAACCACAATTTGAAGGACAAACTAAAACCAAACTTGGAAATAGAGAAGTTGTTTCTCCAGTAAGTCAAGCTGTAGGTGATATGATTGAAGCTTATTTGGAAGAAAATCCAAATGACGCTAGAATTATTGTTCAAAAGGTTATTCTTGCAGCGCAAGCACGTCACGCGGCTAAAAAAGCACGTGAAATGGTACAGCGTAAAACCGTAATGGGTGGCGGTGGATTACCAGGAAAATTGTCTGATTGTTCTGAGCAAGATCCTGCAAAATGTGAAGTATATCTTGTCGAGGGAGATTCGGCAGGGGGAACGGCTAAGCAAGGTCGTGATAGAGCTTTTCAAGCTATTTTACCATTACGTGGTAAGATTCTGAACGTAGAGAAAGCAATGCATCACAAAGTTTTTGAAAACGAAGAGATTAGAAATATATTTACTGCATTAGGAGTTACCATTGGTACAGCCGAAGACAGTAAAGCATTGAATATTGAAAAACTACGTTACCATAAAGTAATTATTATGTGTGATGCCGATGTCGATGGTAGTCATATTTCTACTTTAATATTAACGTTCTTCTTTAGGTTCATGAAGGAGCTAATTGAAGAAGGTCATGTTTATATTGCTGCACCACCGTTATATTTAGTTAAAAAAGGAAATAAAAAAGAATACGCATGGAATGATCTTCAACGTGATCAAGCCAATGAAAGAATGGGGGGTAGCGCAGCTATTCAACGTTATAAAGGTCTTGGGGAAATGAATGCAGAGCAATTGTGGGAAACTACGATGGATCCAAGTTTTAGAACCTTACGCCAAGTGACGATTGATAGCTTAGCTGAAGCAGATAGAGTTTTCTCTATGCTAATGGGAGATGAAGTGCCGCCACGAAGAGAATTTATTGAAAAAAATGCAGTTTACGCAAATATTGATGCGTAATTAAATTATAAGAATCAACTAACTAACCAGAAATACATATATAAAAGATGAAAGTTACTATTGTAGGAGCAGGAAATGTAGGAGCAACTTGTGCAGACGTAATTTCTTATAGAGGAATTGCAAGTGAAGTAGTATTGTTAGACATTAAAGAAGGTTTTGCCGAAGGGAAAGCTTTAGATATTATGCAATGTGCTACTAATACAGGATTCAATACCAGAGTTACTGGTGTTACCAATGATTATTCTAAAACCGCTGATAGTAAAGTGGTAGTTATTACTTCCGGAATTCCTAGGAAACCAGGAATGACGCGTGAAGAATTGATAGGGATCAATGCAGGAATCGTAAAAACGGTTGTTGAAAATGTATTGGTTCATTCGCCAAATGCTATTATTGTAGTGGTTTCAAATCCAATGGATACCATGACATATTTAGCTTTAAAATCTACTGGATTACCAAAAAATAGAATCATAGGAATGGGTGGAGCTCTTGATAGCTCTCGTTTTAGAACATATTTGTCATTGGCTTTGGGTAAACCAGCTAATGATATTTCAGCAATGGTTATTGGAGGACATGGTGATACGACAATGATTCCTTTGACGCGTTTAGCATCTTACAATGGAATTCCAGTATCTCAGTTTCTTTCAGAGGAGGCTTTAGAGAAAGTAGCTGCTGATACTATGGTTGGTGGAGCAACGCTTACAGGTCTTTTAGGAACATCAGCTTGGTATGCGCCAGGAGCATCAGTTGCTTATTTGGTGGATAGTATTTTGAATGACCAAAAGAAAATGATTGCTTGTTCTGTTTTTGTTGAAGGGGAGTACGAGCAAAACGATATTTGTATCGGTGTACCTTGTATAATAGGTAAAAATGGTGTTGAAGAAATTATTGAGATTGAGCTAAATGATAAAGAGAAGGCCGTGTTTGCTAAAAGCGCAGTGGCCGTTCGAGCAATGAACGATGCACTTAAATCAATTTTAGGTTAATCAATACCTTATATAATAAAGAAGACTGCACTTTAGCAGTCTTTTTTTTGAGATTAATTAATAAATAAATTGGTTAATCTTAACGTTAATTATATATTTGCTCGGTTAAAAATAAATAATATAATTCTTGGTTTTCTTTTTTAGAAGCGAAATCGTAGTCAGGGGTTCTTTTATAAGAGTTGAAAATAAACAAATAAATATAAAATAATTAATTTTTAGTAATAATGCAGAATAAAGGACTTATTAAATTTTTCGCAATTCTATTTGCATTGGTGAGTATTTACCAACTTTCTTTCACTTTTGTCGCAAGCAAAGTAAAAAATGATGCCAAAGCATACGCTGCAGGTAATTCTGAAAAAGAAACAAAATATTTAGATTCCATCGGTAAGGAAAGTGTCTTTAACCTTGGATTTACAAATTTCACTTTCAATGAAGTAAGTGATAAGCAAATCAACAAAGGTCTTGACTTAGAAGGTGGTATTAATGTAATACTTCAAATTTCAGTAAAAGATATATTGAAAGGATTATCTAATAATTCTAAAAACCCTGTATTTAACAAGTCTTTGGCAGATGCTACGGCTGATTTAGAAGGAAACAAGTCTTATTTAGATAAGTTTTTTGATGCTTTTGCTGCAAATTCAAAAGGAACTGTAAAATTAGCTTCACCAGATATTTTTGCAAACAGAAGTTTACAAGGAGAAGGTGGAGTAGATTATCAAATGACTGACGCAGAAGTTGAAAAGGTTATCAAAAGAAAAGTTGATGAATCTGTAGAAAGTGCTTTTGGAGTACTAAGAAAAAGAATAGATAAATTTGGAGTTACCCAACCTAACATTCAAAAGTTAGGAGAGTCTGGAAGAATTCTTGTTGAACTTCCTGGTGCTAAAGATGTAGACAGAATTAAAAAATTATTGCAAAGTACTGCTCAATTAGAGTTTTGGGAAACGTACAAAATTGAAGAAATTGGTAATTTCTTGATGGCTACAAATGAGGCATTGAAAAAAACCGAAATTACTACAGTGGAGTCAAAACCAGTAGTTAAAGATTCTTTGAGCGCTTTATTAACAGACGGAAGAGATTCTGCTGCTACTAAAAAAGGAAATAACCCTTTGCTTGACAAAATTATTGTTCAAGGTGGTGGTCCAGTTTTAGGTCTTTTCTCACCAAAAGATACAGCAACAGTAAACGGATATTTTAAAAGACAAGATGTTATAAATTTACTGCCAGCAGAGCAGCGTTATGCTAAATTTGTTTGGGGAAAACTTACAACAATAAAAGACGCTAAAGATAAAGATATTGAAGCGGTAGAGTTATACGCTTTAAAAGGAAATAGAGATAACGTCCCTGCAATGAGTGGTGGAGTTGTTACTGATGCGAAAGATACTTTTGATCAGTCAGGAAAACCTGCTGTTTCTATGCAGATGAATGGTCAAGGTGCAAAAGGTTGGGAAGAATTAACAGGTAGAGCCTACACGCAAAAAAGTAATATTGCTATTGTTCTTGATAATATCGTTTATTCTGCACCAGGAGTAGGTAGCGGGCCAATCGCTGGAGGGAGATCTGAAATCTCTGGAGCGTTCGACATTACAGAAACAAAAGATTTAGCTAACGTATTGAGAGCAGGTAAACTTCCTGCATCTGCTGATATCGTTCAGTCAGAAGTGGTGGGGCCATCCTTAGGTCAAGAAGCTATCGATCATGGTACAAATTCTGCGATAGTGGGATTGCTTTTAGTATCACTTTGGATGATGGTTTATTACGGAAAAGCAGGTTGGTATGCTAATATTGCATTAGCGGTTAACTTATTATTCCTTTTTGGAATCTTGGCAAGTTTAGGTGCAGTTCTTACATTGCCTGGTATTGCAGGTATTGTTTTGACTATGGGTACGGCAGTGGATGCCAATATCATTATCTATGAAAGAGCAAAAGAAGAATTACGAGAAGGAAAATCACTAGATGAAGCAGTAAAAGCTTCGTACAGTTGGACAGGAGCAATGCGATCTATTGTAGATGCAAACGTGACGCACATCTTAATTGGTACTGTATTGTTTATTTTTGGTTCAGGACCAATAAAAGGTTTTGCAACTACATTATTAATTGGTATTATAACTTCATTGTTTACTTCAATCTTTATAGCAAGAATCTTTATCGATAGAAACATTGCTAAAAAAGCTAATTTAACATTTGTTACTAATTTTTCTAAAGACTTTTTTACAAATTTCCATTTCGATTTCTTAAAAGTAAAAAAATGGACTTATTTGTTTTCAGCAATTGTAGTTGTTGTGAGTATTGTTTCATTGGCAACAAATAAACTAGATCAAGGTGTTGATTTTGTAGGAGGAAGAACATTTCAGGTTCGTTTTGAAAAACCAATTGAAGCTGAAGTTGTAAAAGCAGAACTTATTAAAGTATTTGGTAGTGCTGAAGTTAAAATATTTGGTAAGGATAATCAATTGAAAATCACAACCAAATATAAAGTTGAAGAGCACGGTAATGAGGCTGATCAAGAAGTAAATAAATTATTGTTTCAAAGTTTGAAACAACATTACTCGGCAGGTTTAACATATGATAAATTTGTAAACGCATACGAAGGCAAACTATACGGTGTTGTACAACAGTCAAAAGTAGGGCCAACTGTTGCTGAGGATATTAAAACTAATGCATACTGGGCAGTCCTTGGATCAATGCTAATTGTATTCTTATATTTGTTAATTAGTTTTAGAAAATGGCAATATGGTTTAGGTGCAATTGCAGCTGTAGCCCATGATGTTATATTTGTATTAGGGATTTATTCTTTATGCTATAAATTTATGCCTTTCGGTATGGAAATTGATCAACATTTTATCGCGGCAATTCTTACTGTTATCGGGTACTCAATGAATGATACTGTAATTGTATTTGACAGGGTTCGTGAATTTTTAGATGGTAATACTAAAGGTACTTTTTCAGAAATTGTGAACAAATCAATTAATTCAACAATGTCAAGAACAATCAATACTTCATTAACGATGATTGGTGTATTGGCGATAATGTTCTTTTTCGGTGGAGAATCGATTAGAGGATTTATCTTTGCAATGCTTATAGGTATTATTGTTGGAACTTATTCTTCATTATTTATTGCAACTCCAGTATTGGTAGACACAATTTCAAGAGAAGATAAAAAGTTGATAGAAAAAAAACATCAAGAAAGCTAATCATTAGTTTTATAATTTACAAGGACCCAACGCAAGTTGGGTCTTTTTTTTTTGTTTTGAATTTGCCGTTAGATTATCTTTAAATTGATTATATTTAATAGTATCAAGTAAATAGTATCTTAATTTTTTAATACTGCTGATGACTAATAGTAGACTCTTTGCTTTAATTTTTATTCTAACGTTTAAAGGAGTTTATGCGCAAGAGATCAAGCGTAATTTTGCGGTTGGTATTTATTATGGTCTTGGAGATAATTTAGGGAATAAGAACTACAGTTATACAAGCCGCTATTCTAAAGTACAGCTTAGTACGCTGCTAAAACAAAGTAGGAATTTTAAGTATCAACTAATTATTCAACCTGAAATGGATTTTATAGAATATAAGCGTACAAGCAGGGATTATTATGCAAAGGAATATGTGCAGTCCACACTGGAAAGACCAAGTAAGTACAGGAGCGTAGAATACATAAAAGACTATAGTTTGAATGTAGGTTTTATTATAAGTACGCCTATTTCAGAGCGTTTTTCTATTTTTTTATTAGGGAGTGTTGGCCCCATGATTACAGATACTGAGACGGAACGGCTTTCTAAGGGGTTTGCGTTTTCTAATATTGTTTCATTAGGAATTGCATACAAAGTGTGTAATATGATAGTTGAAGTAAGACCTAATTTTAGTCATCTTTCTAATGGTGGATTGCAGAAAGTAAATATTGGTTTTAATACGCGTAATGTAGAATTTGGCTTGAATTATCCATTTTAACAGATTTACCATCATTTCTGTGGTGCTGTTTCGGCACGGGACATAGAAGACAAAAAAAGCCTCCGTTTCTGGAAGCTTTTTAATTTGGTTTTATTCTAAACCAGGTCTTAAACTTTTACTGGTTTTTTAGCTGTGAAAATAAAATATAGCCCGATAAGAATAAATGGGATACTGAGCCATTGACCTGTAGAAAGTAATCCTAAAGCGCTTTCAAATCCACCTTGGCTTTCTTTTACAAATTCGACAATGATACGTACGGAAAATAGCAGGACTAGAAAAAGTCCGAATAAAAAACCTGATTTAAGTCTGGCTTCTGTTTTCCAATACAAGAAAAATAATATTGCAAAAACAAAAACATAACAAAATGCTTCATACAATTGAGCTGGGTGTCTGGCAGGAACTTGTTCTAGTAAATTAGCAAACTGCGGATTAGTTGCAATAGCTTGATACGCGTCTTTAGGGTTTGGTATTTGTGTTGCGTTAACTGCATCTCTAGGACTAAATTGATCACGAACAAATTTTATTCCAAAAGCAGAAGTTGTCTCTTTTCCTATAATCTCAGAATTGAAAAAATTACCCAGTCTAACAAAAATAGCACCACTTGCCACAGCGATAACAATTCGGTCTAAAATCCATAGCAATGGTCTTTGTAGCACTTTCTTGCTGTAATAATACATGGCGATTATTATTGATACGGCTGCTCCATGACTTGCTAGTCCTTGATATCCGGTGAATTCAAAATTAGGAGTAAATCTAAAAGGTAAAAATATTTCTAATAGATGATTGCGGAAGTATTCCCAATCATAGAAGAGAACATGACCTAAACGAGCACCAAGTAATGTGGCAAGGACAGTCCAGATAAACAAGGAGTCTAATTTTTCTATGGATTCGTTTTCGCGATCGTAGATGTTTTTCATGATGTACCAACCCAGTCCAAATGCAATTACAAACATTAGACTGTAGAAACGAATTATAAAAAAACCTAAATCAATACCTTCTGATGGGTTCCAAACTATGTTTAAAGCGTGTGTCATTATTTTTTATTTGATGTAAAAATACATTTTTTGTTTTGTGTTTCAATAGTATATTGAAAATATGCGTTATTTTATTGTGGTATTTAAGAGTCAAATAATAGAAGTTTACCTTTATGGTTGGTGTTGATGACTGCACTTCTTTTTAGGAACTGGGTCATAACCCGTTTTGCCCCAAGGGTGACAACTTAAAATTCGTTTAACACCCAGAAATCCGCCATAAAACAAACCATGAACTTGCAATGCTTCAATCATATAAGAGGAACAAGTAGGTGCAAATCTACAGGTTGCGGGCATAAGTGGGGATAGCGCAACTTGATAAAAGCGAACTAATACTATAAAAGGAAATATGAGGATTTTTGAAATCATATTTTAGATAATTAGCATTTGAATTTCTTAGCTGATTACTAAACACTAAAGGTCGTTCCTTCTTTACCATCTTTCAATTGAATTCCATAAGCAATTAATTGATCTCTTATTTGGTCAGAAAGTTTAAAGTTTTTATCCGCTCTAGCTTGATTTCTCATGCCTATAAGCATATTAACAACAGCCTCCAATTTGTCATTGGTACCGTCTGCTATTTTCTCATCTTCCAGTCCCAATACATCAAATACAAAAGCATTCATTGTTGTTGACAAATTTTCTAAATCGACCGCATTTAAGGTTTCTTTACTATCATTTAGTAAATTGATAAAACGAACTCCTTCAAATAATTGGGCAATTAATATAGGTGAATTAAAATCATCATTCATAGCATCGTAGCATGACTGTTTCCAGCTAGCTATGTCCAGCGTGCTGTTAGGACTCGCATTTATTTGTTTTAAAGTAGCTAATGATTCCATTAGTCTTTTATACCCTTTTTCGGCTGCAACAATAGCATCATCAGAAAAATCAAGGATACTTCTATAATGTGCTTGTAGCATAAAGAATCGAGCTACCGAAGCGGGAAAGGCTTTGCTTAGTATAGAATTTTCTCCTGTTAAAATCTCTCTTGGTAAAATATTATTTCCGGTAGATTTAGCCATTTTTTTACCGTTCAAAGTCAGCATGTTAGCGTGCATCCAGTAATTAACTGGAGTTTGGCCGGTACAAGCTTCGTTTTGTGCGATTTCACATTCATGATGAGGGAATTTTAAATCCATTCCACCACCGTGAATATCAAAATGATTCCCTAGGTATTTTGTACTCATGGCTGTACACTCTAAATGCCAACCAGGGAAACCTTCGCTCCACGGAGAAGGCCAGCGCATAATATGTTGCGGCTCGGCTTTTTTCCAAAGTGCAAAATCCTGTGGATTTCTTTTGTCAGTTTGTCCATCAAGATCACGTGTATTAGCAAGCATGTCTTCAATATTGCGACCGCTTAATCTACCGTAATGATTGGTTTTATTGAATTTAACGACATCAAAATAGACAGAGCCATTGGCTACATATCCAATTCCTTTATCAATAATTGTTTTTATAATCTCAATTTGCTCAATAAGATGTCCTGTAGCTGTAGGCTCGATACTTGGAGGCAAAAAATTAAAAGCCTTTAAAATTTCATGAAAGTCAACGGTGTAACGTTGCACAACTTCCATTGGCTCTAACTGCTCTAAACGTGCTTTTTTTGCAATTTTGTCCTCTCCATCTTCTGCATCGTCCACAATATGTCCTACATCAGTAATGTTACGTACGTAACGGACTTTATAGCCTAAATGCAGTAAGTATCTGAATACAATGTCAAAAGACATAAAAGTTCGCACATTTCCAAGATGTACATTACTGTAAACCGTTGGTCCGCAAACATACATACCTATGCTGCCTTCATGAATAGGTACGAATGTTTCTTTCTCTCCTGAAAGAGAATTGTATATTTTTAACTTCTGGGTAGTATATAAAGGCATGTTTGTTTTTTTAGGAGCTGTTTCCTGCTTTCCGTTTCAATCTTTTTATTTTTAAAGAAAAAATAAAAAGGATTTCCACTTTAATCAGGGCTAATGGTTTGTGGGTAATTGACTATATAGATTACTTTAGAACTTTGTTTCTAACTTAATATAATCCAAAAATTCTCTACGAGCTTGAGGGTCTTTAAATTTTCCACCAAATTCAGAAGTAACTGTGCTACTTTCGATATCACTAATACCTCTTGAATTCACACAAAGATGTTTTGCATCAATAACGCAGGCAACGTCTTTTGTACCTAAAGCATTTTGTAATTCCTGAACGATTTGCATCGTCAAGCGCTCTTGTACCTGTGGTCTTTTAGAATAGTACTCAACAATTCTGTTCATTTTAGACAGTCCAATTACATTTCCATTAGAGATATAGGCAACATGTGCTCTTCCTATAATCGGTAACAAGTGGTGCTCACAAGTGGAGTAAACGATAATGTTTTTTTCAACTAACATTTCGCCATATTTGTAATTGTTGTCGAATGTAGATGCTTTTGGTTTTCTAGCAGGATTCAATCCTCCAAAAATTTCTTTTACAAACATTTTAGCAACACGATTGGGTGTGCCTTTTATGCTGTCATCTGTTAAATCCATTCCTAGTGTGAGTAGAATGCTTTCAACATCTTTTTTTATGCTTTCTATTTTTTCGTCATCAGTAATATCAAAAGCGTCTTCTCGTAAAGGGTTTGTTGCGCATGAACCAATATGATTATCTCCTATTTCGTCATGAATTTCTTCATTATGTTTCATTAAAAGCTACTATTATAGTGGGTGTATATATTTAAGCCGTAAAGATAATTAATAAATACTAAAGAATTTCTATCCCTTTTAATAATTAATGATTGCTTTAACATAGTGATTGGGTAAAGCGATTTTTACGGTTTTGTATTAAAAATAAACGGCAATAACTATAATGGTTATTGCCGTTGTAGGGTATTGTTTTAATTAAGAGAGCTATATCGCTATTTTTATAGCATTATAGTATCACTGTTTTCAAATTGCAGTGCTAATTACTTTGCGTTATAAACTACAATTGCTTCTTTAAGTATTTGTACTGCTCTAATTAACTCTTCTTTTTGTAAGACATAAGCAATTCGAACTTGGTTTAGACCTACACCAAGAGTAGAGTAGAATCCAGCTGCTGGTGCAACCATTACTGTTTCTCCGTCAAGATCATAACTTTCTAAAAGCCATCTTGCAAAATCATCTGCGTTTTCAATAGGAAGTTCAGCGATACAGTAGAAAGCTCCTTTTGGAGTCGCTACTTTTGCTCCTTCAATTTTATGAAGTTCAGCGATAAGCGTATCTCTACGTTCTCTATACTCTGAGATTACTTCATCAAAATAACTTTGAGGAGTATCAAGAGCTGCTTCACTTGCTACCTGAGCAAATGTTGGCGGACTTAATCTTGCTTGTGCAAATTTCATTGCAGCAGTCATTAATTCCTTGTTTTTTGAGACAATGCAACCAATTCTTGCACCGCACATACTGTATCTTTTAGAAACAGAGTCAATCATGATAGCGTTTTCTTCAAGTCCAGGAATGTTCATTACAGAATAATGAATGTCTCCGTCATAAGTGAATTCTCGATAAACTTCATCAGCGATTAAGAACAGATCGTGTTTTTTTACTAAGTCAGCAAGCTGCATCATTTCCTCTTTCGAATACAAATAACCTGTTGGGTTTCCTGGATTGCATATAAGGATTGCTTTTGTTTTTGGCGTAATTAGTTTTTCAAAATCAGCAATTGGAGGAAGAGCAAAACCAGTGTCAATTGATGAAATAACTGGAACTACATTAACTCCTGATGCAGTAGAAAAACCATTGTAATTAGCATAAAATGGTTCGGGGATGATAATTTCATCACCAGGATCCATAGTGCTTCCCATTGCAAAAAGCAATGCTTCAGACCCACCAGTTGTAATGATGATGTCTTCAAAATCAATAGGTAATCCTTGATTTTTATAGAATTGAGATAGTTTAGTTCTGTAACTTTCAAAACCGGCTGAATGGCTGTATTCTAATACCTTGATATCAAAATTCTTTACTGCATTCATAGCCACCTCTGGTGTCTTTATATCAGGTTGTCCGATATTTAGATGATATACTTTGTTTCCTTTCTTCTTTGCAATTTCAGAGAAGGGAACTAATTTACGTATTGGAGATTCAGGCATTTGTGTACCCTTGTTCGATATTTTTGGCATGGTAATAATTGTTGAAATGCAAATTTGCGATTTTTTTTTTGAACTAAATAAACTATCTAGCCTATTTATTGTTAAATGTGCAATATTCTTTAGTTTTTTCAGTAATTTTATGGAAACGTTACTCTATGAAAAAATGGATCTTTTTACTTTTTCTTTTCATATCTACCCTTAGTATTTCGGCTCAGGGTGGATTTCGATTTGAAAAAGAGGTTAACAAAATAAGTATTCCTTTTAAATTAATTAATAACCTAGTATTTATTCCCATAAATGTCAACGGCGTTGAGTTGACCTTTTTATTAGATTCTGGCGTAAAGGAGACTATTCTATTTAGCTTAGAAGAGCAAAGTGATGTGAGTCTTAAAAATATTGAAAAGATTACTTTGCGAGGTTTAGGTAGTGAAGAGGCTATTGACGGATTAAAATCTGTGGGAAATCAAATGGAGGTTAAGGGAATGAAATCTAGTAATCATCTTTTATATGTTATTGTCGATCAGAATTTTAATTTGTCCTCGCATATAGGAATTCCAGTAAATGGCGTAATTGGATCTTCTTTTTTTATAAATAATTTAATCGAAATCAATTACGATAAAAGAAAAGTGTTCTTTTACAAAGACAGTAGGAGAAATAGGAGAAGGATTGAAAGGAGATATAAAAAAGTTCCTATTACTCTTGAAGATGCAAAACCATATGTAAATGCTAATGTTGTTATTGATTCGGAACTTATTCCTACAAAATTACTTATAGATGTTGGAAATAGTGATGCGATTTGGCTATTTCAAAATGCGAATCATAAAATAAAAGTTCCAGTAAATAATTTTGATGATTATCTAGGTAAAGGCTTTAGTGGTGACGTGGAAGGAAAAAGAGCTCGAATTTCAGAATTTTTAATTTCTGATTTTAAATTTATCAAACCTATAGTAGCGTTCCCGGATTCCAGTTCTATAAAACATGTCACAATGGTTCCAGGTAGGGTAGGGTCCATCGGAGGAGAAATTTTAAGACGATTTTCAGTTGTTTTTGATTACCAAAATGAGTTTTTATATTTAAAGAAAAACAGACGCTATTTTGCTCCTTTTGTTTATAACAAAAGTGGAATTGAAATCAGGCATTCAGGCGTGCAATGGGTTAAGGAGACTGTTCAGTTACGTGCTTTTCCAATAACCGTAGATCATGTGGAAATCAATGATGATAAAAAGGCTACTGGTTTAAAGTACAAGTTTCAATTAAAACCTGTTTTTGAAATTGCCAATCTTAGAAAAAATTCACCAGCAGCAAAATGTGGTTTACTAAAAGGAGATGTAATTATTTCCATAAATAAAAACATAGCCTATAAATATTCTCTTGAGCAAATCAATTCAATGTTAAGGTCAGAAGAGGATAAATGGATAACTATAGAGGTTGAGAGAGATCATCAACTGCTAAAATTTAGATTTCAACTAATCGATATTTTGTAAAACGAAAAACGTTCCTTAAAATAATGATTAAGGAACGTTTTAATTTTTTTAAGGTATCACTAATATTATTTAGCGATTACTTCTCCTTTTAATTTTAAAGGAACTCTACCTTCGTCATAATTAACGGCATTCGATTCTACCGTAATCGTTTTTCTGATAGGTCCTACGGCCATGTTATACTTCACTTCAATTTTACTTGATTTCCCCGGTAAGACAGTATCAGTTTGTTTTGATAGGATAGTAGAACTAGCAGTGGATTGAACTGCGTATATGATAAGTGGAGCGTTACCGGTATTTGTAAATTCAAATACGCGTACTCCATTATCTTTTCCTTTAGTTATGGTTCCATAATCAACGGTGTTGTTTTCTGCTTTGAATTGAATCTTTGGCCCGTTCTGGGCAAATCCAATACTTGTAAAGAATACGACCGCTATTATTGTTGCTATTTTTTTCATAAGATTTTTTTTATAGATAAAAAGTAAATTTACTTTCTTTTAATTAAAGCACAAATTTTTATTTCGCTTTTTATAGTGTACTTAATTATTTACTTTTGTCCCCTATATGAATTACAAATATCAGACCAAAGTTTAATTTTGGTTTTAACAGTTGCTTTTTATGACAATTCCCGCACAATTTGACGCCAAGACTATTGAAGATAAATGGTATGACTACTGGATGAAAAATAATTATTTTCACTCTGAGCCTGACCATAGAACGCCATATACCATAGTAATTCCTCCGCCTAACGTTACCGGAGTTTTACACATGGGACACATGTTAAACAATACGATTCAAGATGTCTTGATTAGAAGAGCACGTCTAAAAGGATTTAATGCGTGCTGGGTTCCAGGTACGGATCATGCTTCTATCGCCACCGAAGCCAAGGTTGTTGCTAAACTGAAAGCAGAGGGAATCAATAAATCTGATTTATCTCGGGAAGAGTTTTTAAAACATGCTTACGATTGGACGGATAAATATGGTGGAGTAATTTTAGAACAACTTAAAAAACTGGGTGCTTCTTGTGACTGGGAACGGACAAAGTTCACAATGGACCCAGACATGTCAGCGTCTGTAATTCGCTCTTTTGTTGATTTATACAACAAAGGATTGATTTATCGCGGATACCGAATGGTAAACTGGGATCCAGAAGCTAAAACGACTTTATCTGATGAAGAAGTTATTTTTGAAGAAAGACAAGGTAAATTATATTTCATTCAATATAAAATAGAAGGAAGCGAAGACTTCTTAACTATTGCTACAACACGTCCCGAAACAATTTTTGGAGATAGTGCAATTTGTATCAATCCAAATGACGAACGTTTTGCTCATTTAAGAGGTAAAAAAGCGATTGTGCCTATTTGTGGTCGCGTGATTCCTATTATTGAAGATGAATATGTTGATATTGAATTTGGGACAGGATGTTTGAAAGTGACACCAGCTCACGATATGAACGATAAAACTCTTGGAGAAAAACACAACTTAGAAATTATTGATATCTTCAATGAAGATGCAACAATGAATAGTTTTGGTTTGCATTACCAAGGAAAAGACCGTTTTGTAGTTCGTGAAGAAGTTTCAGTAGAATTAGAAACAATTGGTGCGCTTGCAAAAACAGAAATACACTTGAATAAAGTAGGAACTTCTGAAAGAACCAAAGCTGTTATCGAACCAAGATTATCTGATCAATGGTTCTTAAAAATGGAAGATTTAGTAAAACCGGCGATACAATCTGTATTGGTAGACGGAGATATTAAACTGCATCCTAAACGTTTTGAGAATACTTATGCGCACTGGTTGAATAATATTCGCGATTGGAATATTTCTCGTCAATTGTGGTGGGGACAACAAATTCCAGCTTATTTCTACGGAGATGGGAAAGAAGATTTTGTAGTGGCTGAAAACATAGAAGATGCTTTAAAGTTAGCACGTGAGAAAACATTAAACATTAAACTTGAAACAAAAGATTTGAGACAAGATGTTGATGCATTAGATACATGGTTCTCTTCTTGGTTGTGGCCAATGTCTGTTTTTGGCGGAATAATGGATCCAGAAAGTGAAGATTTTAAATACTATTATCCAACGAATGATTTAGTGACTGGACCGGACATTTTGTTTTTCTGGGTAGCGAGAATGATTATTGCTGGATATGAATACACGGGTAAAAAACCATTTACAAATGTGTATCTAACAGGATTAGTTCGCGACAAGCAAAGACGTAAAATGTCTAAATCATTAGGGAATTCACCAGATCCATTAGATTTAATTGAGAAATTTGGTGCCGATGGGGTTCGTGTAGGTTTGCTTTTAAGCGCTTCTGCAGGTAATGACATCATGTTTGATGAAGAATTATGTAACCAAGGGAAAGGGTTTACTAATAAAATATGGAATGCTTTCAAATTGATAAAAGGATGGGAAGTATCTGATACAATTCCGCAACCAGAATCTTCAAAAGTGGCTATCGAATGGTATGAAGCTAAATTGCAACAAACCCTTTTAGAAATCGAAGATAATTTTGAAAAATACAGAATTTCAGAAGCATTAATGGGAACCTACAAATTAGTTTGGGATGATTTCTGTTCTTGGTTCCTTGAAATGATTAAACCGGCATACCAACAGCCTATTGATAGTGTTACTTTTGCGAAAGCAATCGAAATGCTTGAAAATAATTTGAAGGTATTGCATCCTTTTATGCCGTTCTTGACGGAAGAAATCTGGCAAATATTAGCAGATAGAACTCCTGAAGAGGCATTGATTGTTTCAACTTGGCCAGAATTAAAACCTTTTGAGACGGCTCTAATTGCCGACTTTGAAAATGCTGCCGAAGTGATTTCTGGAATTAGAACCATTCGTAAAGACAAGAATATCCCTTTTAAAGACGCGATTGAGTTAAAAGCGATTAATAACGATTCAGCTTCAACTTATTTTGATTCGGTTGTAACCAAATTAGGAAACATCACCGCATTAGAGTATGTTTCTGAAAAAGTAGATGGTGCTTTATCGTTTAGAGTAAAATCGAATGAATATTTTATTCCGATTACTGGAAACATCAACGTAGAGGAAGAGGTTGCGAAATTAACTGCAGAATTGAATTATACAAAAGGTTTCTTGAAATCAGTACAAGGAAAACTGTCTAATGAGAAATTTGTAAATGGAGCTCCAGAGAAAGTTTTGGCAAATGAAAGACAAAAAGAAGCTGATGCTTTAGCGAAAATTGAAACAATCGAGCAAAGTTTAGCCGGATTGAAGTAAAGAAAAATGTATTATACTATTCTAAACCCCATCTTGTTTTTAACAAGATGGGGTTTTTGTTTACAAGCGACTGCTGAAATAGGACTAGTCCACTATTTTTTAATAGCTTGGTAGTTACTGTTTTATCGACGAACGACATGGCTATTGTATTTCAAAGGATATTTTTCCTCTTAAACGATTTATGTGTTATTTCTGATCTATTGTTTTATATTTTTGCTTTTTATATTGTAAATACCACATCAATAATCATATGAAAGAATTATTTAGTTCCACTTATAGGAAAGGCTATTTTGATGGATACTCTATAGGTATAAATCCACTGCTAAGTTTTGAAGGAAAAAAAAATAAAGCATTTGTTGCAGGGTTTAAATCGGGCCGATTAGATTATGAAAGTTGGAATGGTTTAATTTGTTATGGAATTCCAAAACGAATTTTAACTGAAAAAGTTTTAGAAGATTTTCTAGTTGCTGGTATGTGCGGTTTTGATATTGATGATGAAGGCTACACAATTTTTCAGTTAAATATAATTTCAAACTGGTATCAAAGCGGAATTGAAAAATATGATCCTAATCAATACGCTAATCTTGAAGCATTGCTTACTGAGAAAGGAATTGAAATGATTCGAGTGTTTTAAAGTGGATTTAAAATAGTCATTAACAGAAAAATCCGTAATAATGTATACACTATTACGGATTTTTTTTGTGTCTGATTTTATCTTTTTAAGCCAATAAAAACAAGAATATTAATGGAAATAGAATTCCTGCGACGGCCAGTTTCCAACCACGTTGTTTCCAACTAAATTTACCTGCTTTCACCATTATGGTTCCGCTTAGAGCAATGATAATTAGACTAAGGGCAAAAATGTCAGAATAATAAATCCAGAAATTAGAAGTGTTTTTATGTAAACTCATGGACTGACTGATGATTGGCGTTTTTATGAAAGAAACAATCTCTCCTTTTCCAGTTTTCAAGTCAATTTCGACATCATGCTTTTCAAAAGAGATTTTAAACATTCCTTTTTTGACCATTTGACGTCTCATTTTGTCTTCAATCCCAAGTTTCTTGCCTAAATCTTTAGCAAATTCTTCGTTGATTTCGCTTTCTTGCGGCAGCGTTACTTCAATAGCTTTGGTCTCAGTGGTATATTTTTCCGGATGCCACATGTCGCGGTGATTCATCATAAGCCCTGATAAAGCAAAGGAAACGATGAGCCCAATATAGAAATAGCCTAAGTCTCTATGTAAATTTCTGAAGGTCTTTTTTTTCATGAAGTTTCTCTAGTTTTTTGTTCGGACTTTATAAGTAAAAAAGGGTTTAATTAGAACTTATATTTTAATGATGTCATTACTTGGCGCGGAGCAATTGGATTTACACTGTAATTCTCGTGAACGGTGTAGTTTAAAACGTTTGCTACGTTCGATAATTTACATAAGATAGCGAATTTATCCCATTCATAACCGGCAGATATATCTACAGTAGTGTAATCATTTATGGGTACTTGTCGGTCTCTAAGGGTTTTAACTTGAGTGTCTGGATCAATTAAGATTTGGTTGTTCCATCCAGCTACACGATTCCCTATATAATTTGCTGATGAACCGATTGAGAAGCCTTTTAATATTCCTGTTGGCAAGGTGTAGAAAAAGCTAAAATTAGCTGTGTTTGCTGGTGTTCTTGCTAGACGGTCTCCTACAATAAAACTTCCGTCACCGCCAGAGGTTTTTGTATATCGCATGTCATTGTAGCTATAACCTGCCATTATGCGCAAACCTTCAGTAGGTCGAGCTGTGATGTCTAGTTCTACTCCTTTACTTTTTGTTGCACCACTCAAAACTTTTATGCTTGAATCAGTGTTAAATGTTCCGTCAGCTCTAAGCTCTGCTGTTTGCGCTAGATTGCTATTCTCAATTTGGTATAAAGTAACATTAGTTGATAATATTCCGTTCCAGAAATCTTTTTTGATTCCCACTTCATATTGGTCAATTAAAGAAGGTTTAATCACTTTTAAGTCTACTGTTGTACCTGAGTTTGGAGTAAAAGAATTAGAATAACTAGCAAATAGGGCGATGTCTTGAGTAGGTTGATAAACAAGACCTAACTTAGGAGTAAAAGCTTGATCAATACGTTTTGCATCGGTTTTAACTGTAGTTGGCGTTTTAGTTAAATCATACGTTTCAGCCTGAGCTTCCTGCCATGACCAACGCAATCCTGCCAATACTTTGAATTTGTCAGTAAGGGAAATTAAATCTTGCGCATAGATTCCGAATCGATTAGTGTCTGTTTTTATTATTTTAGTATTTGTAGCATCTGGAATTGCTCCACCTTGATCAAAATTATCAAAATTAAAAATGTTACCGCTACCATAAGTGTTTGGTGAGAATGCATAAGTATAATTTTGCGTAAATGAATTTTCAAAATCAACACCTGTATATAGTTGGTGCTTTATCGTTCCAGTATTAAAATTTCCTTGTAAGCTAATTTGTTCGCCTAGTATTTGTTCAAGATTTTTGTTCTGTCCTAAAGGTCTTTTCCAGTACCCGTTATCTTCCGGTTGGATACGCTCTGTACCTTTAGATGTTCTTTCGTAGTTTTGAAAAGAAGAGTTGAAATTCAGTTTCCAATCATCGTTAAATTCATGTTTCACTAATCCTGAAACGCTGGCTTGTCTTGTTTGACCGTTAGACCATGTAGCACCTAAATAAGTATTTCTAGGTACATCAGCGATTTCTTTTCCAATCATTCCAGTTCCAAAATCTGGGGTCCAATCGTCGTGTAAATAATCTCCTTGTAATACAATTTCGGTTTTGTCACTTACTTTGAAAAGTAGCGATGGGTTAACGTAGTAACGTTCTTTTTTTACAACATCCCTGAAGCTTTCTGAGTTTTCGTAAGAACCTGTAAATCGATAAGCGATAGTATTATTTAAAGGGCCATAAATATCAATAGATGGCTTGTAGAAGGCGTTGCTTCCCATTTGCATGCTAATTTCTCCTCCGCTTTTAAAAGAAGGTTTTTTTGTAACCATATTCAAAATACCTCCTGGAGCTACGTTTCCAAATAACAGGGCAGCACTTCCTTTAAGTACTTCTATTCTTTCCAAAGAAGATACTTCTGGAAGGGAACCATTGCTAAAACGGAAACCGTTTTTAAACATATTATTGGAAGACATATCGTATCCTCTAGACCAGAATGATTCCTGAGCGCCACCACGGGCTGAACCAACATATACACCATTCACATTTCGAATAACATCGCTCAATCGTACCGATTGCTGTTGTGCTATAACTTGATGTCCTACTATTTGAATGCTTTGAGGCAAATCTATTGGCTTTATGTCCAGACCAGATAAAACGGTTTCTTTTTTCTTGTTCGGAGTTTGCTTAATTTTAATCACTAATTCCTTTAGGGTAGTGATGTCTTCAATTAATCTGAATTCTACAAAATTTGTTTGGTTGGCCAAAACTTTAATCTCTTTAGATTGTTTTTTCATCCCAACACCTTCAAGAGTTATAGTGTGACTTCCTACAGGGAAATTAGAGAATTTAAACTCGCCTTTGATATTCGTTTCAGTTGTTTTTGCTTCCTTACCTAATTTGATGGCAATTCCTGAAAGTGGATATCCATCAGCAGAAAGTATTTTTCCTTCGATGATTCCGTGGTCTTGTGCATTTATAAAAAATGAAGTAAAAAATAAGATAACTAGTATTGTAATTCGACTGCTCATAACTGTTTATTTGGAATAATTAAAAATAACGATGCAAATATATAATCCTGTTTTGAATTTACAAAACTTATTTAGATTAAATACAAATAAAGTTTTTAAGGGGTTGTTTTTCAGTTTTTTAAAAGGATAAAAAGACTGTTTTTTTTAGTTTAGTGGCTTTTTTTTATTCTTATTTCTTTTTTTATATCGTCCCCACCAAATAAAAAAACCCGTTACTGGTAGCGTGGCAATGAGAAGACTAATTAAAAAGGCAAATATTTTTCCGGCTAAGCCAAAGATGCCACCAGTGTGAATGTCATAATTTAATTTCAGCAATTTATCGGCAGTAGTATCATTTTTCAATCGACCCCAAATATGGTTTACCTGAATTTCCTCTAAAGTAAACTGATCAAAATAGCGGTAGTCAATGGTGCCGTAAGTTGCTTTCTTGGAATTGGCATTCGCAGCAATGGATGAAGTAGGACTCTCTGGAGGATGTACTTCTATGGATTCTGCTTCGGGATATTCACGGACCATTTGTTTCCAAACTATATCTAATGGGTTTTCAATTGTACCATTAGCCGTATTTATCTTTGATGCAGGTTCTTCATATAGTAATGATTTTTCGCCTCCCATTACTGTATAATAAGAGAAAGCAAACCATTGAAAACCCCAAACTAAGCCTGTTACGGCAAAAATAAAAGCAATGATCAAAACATAGAAACCAGTAACATTATGTAAGTCATAATTTTTTCTCTTCCATTTCATTCCCTTTTTCCACTTAAACGAAAAGCGTTGTTTGGCAGCATTTTTATTTTTTGGATACCAAAGTACAAACCCAGTGATAATCAATAGTAAAAACAGCAATGTGGCACTCGCTACTACAACTTGACCAATAGCGTATGGCAACCATAAATAAAAGTGACCATCTAAGATAAAATGAAAGAATCCTTCTTCATTATTGACCGTTTTAATCACTTTACCCGTGTAGGGATTTAAATAGCTAGTGTAGTAATAACTGGGTTCATAATGAAAAAATATAGCTTCTACGGCATCTGTTTTTGTATTGTACTTTAAGGCATGCAGATTTTTTCCAGGAAGCTGTTCCTGGGCAATTACAACTAATTTAGAGGGAGGCAAAAATGGGGATTGCTGCTCTGTTACAAATCGATAATCTTCAGTTAGGTTTTGAATTTCTTCTTGAAAGGCGTATAAACAACCAGTTATGGCAACGATAAAAACAATTATTCCAGAGGATAAACCCAACCAGAGGTGTACTACGCCAACAGTTTTTTTGAATGTCATTTTCATGTGATGTAAAAATTATAATAACTCCGCTTGAAATAAGCGGAGTTAAAGGGTGATAGATTGTCTCTAAAATTAGAATTTGTAGGCTACAGTAACTCTAGCATTGGTACCTGCCTCTGTTTGCCAGTAGTACATATCGGTATAGCTGTAATAGCCTCCCGAGTATAAATATTTGTTCAAAATATTATTGACAGTCAGGTTTATAGTTACTTTTTTTCTTTGATACGATAAACCTCCATCTACTCTATAGTAATCAGGTAGGCTAGCAGTATTGCCATTCGAAATGAACCAAGGTGCTCTTTTTACCTGATATTGGTATCCTAATGAAACACCAACTCCGCTAAATGTTCCTTTATCTATTTTGTAATTTAACCAAGCGTTCTGAATGTGCTTAGTGCTTCCTGGAACTTGCGTCCCTACCAGAGAAGCATCGCTATCTCTAGTTGTTTTTCCTTCTGTGAAAGCATAGTTTAGGATAAGATCTAAATTATTAAAGATTTCTCCTCTAATATCTACCTCAAGACCTTTTACTTTTTGCTGTCCACTTTCTCTGCTATATTGCATTGCTGCCGTAGAATGCTCTGCATCAGCAGTTAGCACATTATTCTTTGTGATTTGGTATGCAGAAACAACTGAATTCCATTTTCCGTTCAACCAGTCTCTTTTTAATCCAAATTCGATATTTCCACCTGTCTCAGGATTAAATGAATTCGCTTGCCAATCAACGCCGTAGTTTTCATTAAAAGATTGATCGTTTACAAAATAGGCAGATGTGTTTTTATTAAAGGAATAACTCAAACCTACTCTTGGTGTAAACCTGCTGTTTTTAGTATCTCCAGAGTAATAGTTTGCCGCTTTAAGCACAGTATATCTTCCTGCTAAAGTCAATCGCAAGTTGTTGTCAAAGAAACCTAATTCATCTTGTACATAAAGTGCTTTATAATTGTTTTGGTATTTTACTCCTCTGTCTTCAATATTCTTACTTCTGTCAAAAGTAGGAGAGGCAGCTAATGTTCCGTGTACCGGATTATAGATGTCTAGATCAGGCATGCTAAAGTATTGCATCCAGTCATGATAAAATGTTTTATCGCTTAAGTCAATCCCAGATAAAATTTTATGAGAAAGAGCTCCCGTTTTAACTTCACCATTTACATACGCTTGTCCCACATAGATTTTTCCTAAAATATCCCAAATACTTCCAGCGCGTTTAAGGATAGCTTTATTTGTACTATCAAAACCATTGGGCCATAATGAAAGTCCTTCTTGTTTGTAGTTTAGGTAAGAAGATTGGGCTGTAAATTTCCAGTTATCATTTATTTTATGTTCTACAATGGCAAAAATATTTCTTTCTGTCATTTTTGTAGGATCTAAATTAGCTTCAGATGTTGAGAAGCTTCTAGGCAAATCTGCATATCCTTTATGTGAATAAGAATAGTTAGACCCAACTGCATTTACTTTAGAAAATTGTTGTGTGTACTCTAATGTTACTGCTGTCTTGTCTGAAAATAGATATTTTAAAACAGGGGCAAAACTATAGCGGTCATTAAAATCAAAATCACGGTAGCTGCCTTTCTTTTCTCCCATTACATTAATTCTGTACAGTAATTTTCCATTATTGGTTAATTTCCCGTCAAAATCTAATGTACCTCTGTACATATCAAAACTTCCTAAAGTTAAACTTGCTTCTCCTTTAGTACGTCCGCTTGGTTTTTTAGTTACTACATTATAAAAACCACTTGGGTTTCCGTTGGCCAACATAAAGCCGGCTGGGCCTTTTACAAATTCGATGCGTTCCACCATGCTCATGTCTTCCGTAAGTGGCCCCCATGTTGAACTGATATTCATACCATTCCTAAAAGCGGCAACTTGACTCCCTCTCATGGTGATATTAGCATAATTGTCCCAATGCTCTACTCTGGTAGCTCCACTGACGTTACGAGTAACACCTTCCAGCATATTAAAAATTTGTTGGTCATTAATCAGTTTACCAGTAATTACCTGAATGTTTTGTGGAATTTCAATAATAGGGGACTGTAGTCGTAATGAAGAGGAAATTCTATTGGTTTTAAAAGCACTTTTATTGCTTAAAATAACGACTTGATTCAATTCGGTATTTGATAAAGAAAGTTGGATGTTAACAATTGCTGTTTCTTCATTGGTAATACTTACCTCTTTCTCAATATCATTATTTCCTATTAAACTTACTACTACGGTGTGTTTTCCTGCTGTTAGGTTTTTAAGAATAAAGACACCGTCATTATCTGTGATTGTGGTTTTGTTTTCCCCTTTCAGCTTTATCGAAACCCCTTCGGCTGCTTTGCTGGTATTGGTTAAGACCGTTCCTTTTATGGAAGCAGTAACTTGCTGTGCAAACGTGGAGTTTAGAGAAATCATGTATAAGCTAAGGAGAAATAGGAGTGTGGGTACTTTTTTATGCAAATAGATCATGGTAAAAATTAATTAAAGTTAAATGTGTAATTGTTCTTATTTAGATTTAATAAGAATAGCGCAAATCTATATTTTAATTTTTATTTAACAATAGTTATTTAGATCAAATAAAAATAAATTTTTTAACTAAATGGATTACAGTAATTTAGAACATAAAAAAAAACCTTGCTTGAAGGCAAGGTTTTAGAAAGAGAGGTTCACTCTGTATTTAATTCGTGATCGATTGTGTTTTTGATATACTTGGCTTGGTTGATCAGAAGGTCTTAAGTATTGCATTAGTTTCCTAAAAAAAAGCTCGTCTAAAAAGATCTCTAAGAGCTTTTTTTATCGAATGATTTCTTGGAATTTGCTTTTTGATTTAATTTTTTGGTTCAAATAAATGATATAAAGTGTTCCAATAATGGAGGGAGTAATCCAAGTAATTAAATTCCCAATTCCTAGTCCCGCGACGATAAAAGCGGTGATGGAAGCGATTAATGCGCCAATCATTTTTCCGATATGTTTTGTAAGCCAATTGTTTTTTGTTTTCGAAAAGTTTCTAAAAAACTGGAAATCTTTGACTGTCATAAATAATCCAAAACCACCAAAAAAGGCAAATAAGATTCCGTTTGTTGTCTTATTCGAAACAAAATAAATTCCGATGAAAATCATAACTATCGAAAGAAACAACATGACTCCTGATATTAATTTATCTATGAAATCTGCTTTGTTTTTTGACTTAAAAGTTAAGGCGCGATTACCTGATATAACCATATAAATAGTAAATATCCCAATTAGAAATAAAAATAAATTTTGGTGTTTTGGCATCCAGCAAATGGGTAATGATAATGCAGAACTAGTTATCATTCCTATTGAGAATAGTTTTCCCATTCTACGATGTAAATTGCCCCCTTTCTTAACCACAATACTTCCAATTCCCGTAATTAATCCAATTCCGCCAAAAAAGGCGTGAATGTAAATTAAAATCTTAATAGTCTGTTCCATTTTAATTTTCTTTATGTTCTATGGATCAAACTTCGTGGAATAAGTTGATTTTATAAAAAAAATAGTTCCGAACTGTTTATTTTTAGGGATGAGTTGTCAAGTAGTAAGAATGGTTATTCTTAATAAACTTCGTGGTACAAAAGAGTCCTATAGGCAAGGCTCTAAAGTTAGTTTGCAAATTGGATAGTGAACTAGGGCTTTTTTAGCTTTTTTCTTTCAGAATAGTGTAAACCAATTCTTTAGTTGGTTTTTGATCTTTCAATTTTTCTCTGACCACATCAAAAGTAACTTTAAAATCACATCCTGATTTATAATCGCTGCAACCATAAGCTGTATTCCCTTTGATGACTGTTCCTTTTTGACATTTTGGACAAGCTAAGGCATCCGAGGGAGCTTTTTTTTCTGCTGCTGGAGTAGGAGCGGCTGTCTTTTTAGCTTCTAATTTGAGTTTGAAGTTTTCATCAAAACGCAGTAAACCTTCTACTGTTCCAGCAGCTGTTTTAAACTCTTTTAAATTGACTGTAGATCCTTTTTGAAGTAAGCGCAAGTATTGGTTCTCTGATATTTTTTTCTCTGCAAAAGTAAATGGCAGTACAAAATCACAACCCGCTTTATAATTAGCACAGCCATAAGCTGATTTTCCTTTTAAAAGTGTTGCTTTTTTGCATTTCGGACAAACTTCAGCTGCGATTCCTGCTGCTTTCTTTTTCTCGACTTTGGCTTCTTGTTTTTGAATACTTCCTTCATGCGAAATATTAGCACGGGTAGTTTCACTTCGTACTTCATATACCAAAGCATCGACCATACGTTTCATGTTGTTGATAAACGCAGCAGCGGTAAACGTTCCTTTTTCAATATCTTTTAACTGCTTTTCCCAAGAGCCCGTCAATTCTGCCGACTTTACCATATCATTTTGAATGGTGTCAATCAATTGAATTCCCGTTGGCGTTGGTAAAACCTGTTTTTTATTTCTTACAATATACTGGCGTTTAAAAAGCGTTTCGATAATATTCGCTCGTGTTGATGGACGCCCAATACCATTTTCTTTCATCAGTTCCCGTAAATCTTCATCATCAACCTGTTTCCCTGCAGTTTCCATCGCACGCAATAAGGTCGCCTCCGTAAACTGATTAGGTGCTTTGGTTTCCTTTTCTAAAAAGGAGGGTTGGTGTGGGCCTCTTTCTCCTTTCACAAAGTCAGGCAATAAATCAGCTTCTTTTTCTTTAGCATCGGGGTTTTCAAAAACGACGCGCCATCCTTTTTTTAAGATTACTTTTCCAGTAGTTTTAAAATGTACATCAGCCGCTTTTCCTATCACGGTGGTATTTGCTACCGAACAATCATCATAAAAAACGGCAATAAAACGCTTGGTAATAATGTCATACACCTGTTGCTGATTGTACTGCAAATTACTCTGAATTCCTGTTGGGATAATCGCATGGTGATCTGTGACTTTTTTATCGTTGAAAACCTTAGTGGATTTCTTTATTTTCTTCCCTAAAAGAGGTTCTGTTAAAGCAGCATAATTAGTTAGCTTTTGCAAAATACCAGCCACTTTCGGGTAGATGTCATTGGGTAAAAACGTGGTATCCACTCTGGGATAAGTGACTACTTTTTGTTCGTATAAGGTTTGGGCAATTTTCAAAGTTTCCTCTGCCGAAAATCCAAACTTGGTATTGCAATACACCTGCAAGCCTGTTAAATCAAAAAGCTTAGGCGCAAATTCATTTCCTTTCTTTTTTTCGATTGATACAATTTCAAAATCACTTTCTTTTACTTTATTCGCCAGAAGTTCTCCGTCTTCTTTTTTCAAAAAGCGGCCTTCTTCATAACTAAAAAGCGTGTCTCTGTATAATGTTTGCAACTCCCAGTAGGGTTGCGGTTTGAAATTTTCTATTTCTTTCCAGCGATCTACAACCATTGCTAGGGTAGGCGTTTGTACACGTCCAATGGACAACACTTGTTTGTAACCACCATGTTTTACGGTGTACAAACGGGTTGCATTCATCCCTAGTAACCAGTCGCCTATGGCTCTGGAAAATCCAGCATAGTATAAATTATCGTAGTTGGCAGATGGTTTTAAGTTTTCAAAACCCTCTTTGATGGCTTCGGTAGTTAAGGAAGAAATCCATAGGCGTTGTACTTCGCCTTTATAATTGGCTTCGTTCATTACCCAGCGCTGAATGAGTTCTCCTTCTTGTCCCGCATCCCCGCAGTTGATAACTAACTCCGCTTTGTCAAATAGACTTTTTATAATTCTAAATTGCTTTTGGATACCCGAATTCTCCACCACTTTGGTTTCAAATTTTTCGGGAAGCATAGGTAGGTTATTCAAATCCCAACTTTTCCAATAGGATTTGTAGTCGTTAGGTTCTTTTAAGGTACATAAATGCCCAAAGGTATAGGTTACCGCATAACCATTGCCTTCATAATAGCCATCATGTTTGGTATTAGCTCCTAAAACGGATGCGATTTCTCTTGCTACACTTGGTTTTTCGGCAATACAGACCTTCATTTTCTCTTGTTGATTTGAAGCCGCAAATTAGGAATTTAGAAGTTGGAATGGAAATGAAATCTTCAGGAGTTATGAACGGGGATGGTTTTGCTGTGAAGACGCTAAGGCACAATAGTTTTTAGGACTTACTCTTGTTTTTACGCTGGTGACTAAAAGGTGCATCATGGTAGCCGGAAGTATTTTCGAAAATGAAAATAGTATTGGTAGGATATGTTGCGAACTCTACTAAGCTCGTACCCATTTTCTTTTTTAATCTACATTTTTTGTTGAGATATCAGATAATTGGCAGAGCAAGCACAAACCTTATGATCTACGACTTATTAGAGTGAGTAGTAGTTTTATTTCATATTATTTGATTCGAAAATTCTGTACTTGAAAAGTCCCACTACTACGGCGCCACCAATGGCATTTCCCACTAAGGCTAAAGACAAAAACGCTAGGTAGTCTAAAAGTGTAATTGTGTTTGAATGTAAAAAAGCTCCAAAAACCTCAATATTACCAACGATACTGTGGTGAAAACCTCCAAAACCGATGACACCAGTTATCATGAAAATGAGAAAAATACGAGTTAGTGAGTTTGTGACGCTGTTTATTAACCAGTTTAATAAACCCATTAGCCAGCCAGCAACTATTGCACTTAAAAAAAGAACCCAAGCATCATAGTGAACTACATGACTCCCTATTTTTACCATTGTTTCATGTGTGAATAAGTTTAAATGTGGTGCAAGCAGACTTATAGATAGGGTAAATAAAATACCTCCAACTAGGTTGCCTAAAATAACTAATCCCCAAACTCGCAGTAACTCCCAGATCGTGCGTTGTCTATTTAGTACGGGAATGGTTAAAACGGATGTTTGCTCCGTAAAAAGTGCTGACTTCCCTAAAACGACAAAAATGAATCCTATGGGATAAACCAAGCTAAAAAGTTTGAAAATAGTGTTTTCAGTCATTGTTCCAGACAATAAGTAATAAAGACTACAGATTAAGAAATAACTGAACCCTATTTCGAGTCCCGCAATTATAGCACTGAGCGTTATAGCCCTGTTATTTATTTTGAATATCTCTTCACCTTCGCGAATAACATGGCTTAAAATATCGCGATACTCATCGACACTATCTATTTCTTCTGATGTTTTCTCTAATTCCTCTTGATGCTTCTCTTGGTCTTTATCTTTAGATTTCATAAAGCTTCTTTAGATTATTATTACTTTCATTTGTTCCAAATCTATATGCCTTTATTGTAATTCTCTAGTTGTACTTTTCTTTGGTAAAGCATAATTAAGCAAGAATTTCTAACCTCGGTATGTACTTCTTTAAGTTCTTTTTCACATTACTACAATCAGGGTCGACCAATAATAGGTCAGATTACTTAGCTGTTTCGCAATTATTCCTTACTCGCGCTAACGTTCGAGTTTCTATATAAAACTCTCACTAGCCGACACTAGTTTATAGTAGATGGCTTACTATTCAAATATACGTTATTTTATTTGCAACTAATTAAGGTAGGTTTTTGTTTGTCAGTGTAGTAGAGGCTCGAGTAGTAACTTGTTGGATTAGCTCAACTTTTTCGCAATAAAAAAATAATTTGCTGTGTTCAAGTAAGAACGTTCCTTTCAAGGGTAGAACTTTTTTTGTTCAGTTCGTAGCACGATTTGTTTTTAGGAAATTAGGTTTCTTGTTTTCAAAAATCAGCTATAATTCTTTTATTTCCACAAGAAGGAAGGCTACGATCTATTGTCGGTTGGGCCTTTCTATCAGAATGGTAACTTCATGTTTCTACTCTCTTGTTTTAATACGATCGTTTCAAGAGAATTTGCGTGTTTTATTTTCAAAGCTCATGTCAGGTTAACGACTGTTTTGCATGAAGGATGGCAGTGGAAATCCTTTGTGAAACGGAGTGTAACAAAGATTGTAGCGTACAGCCTGACTCTGCTGAAACGCTAGTGGAAGCAGGGGCATGCCCAGAAAACCGACATAAAAAAACCGACTTGCTTTCACAAATCGGCTTCTTGTTTATTGTTACTTTTTTTAAGTTTTTTTTATTCAAAAAGTCCTTCTACACTCAAATAGTGTTCTCCAGTATCGTAGCAAAAAGTAAGGACTTTAGCATTTTCAGGAATTTCAGAAAGTTTTTTGGCTACCGCTGCTAAGGAAGCGCCCGAAGAAATTCCTACTAAGATTCCTTCTTCTTTGGCAGCTCTTCGTGTATAATCGTAGGCTTCGTCTTTACTTACCTGTATGGCTCCATCCAGAAGTGCTGTGTGTAAGTTAGTCGGGATAAATCCTGCGCCAATACCTTGAATAGGATGGGGACCAGGAGCGCCGCCGCTAATAACTGGAGAAGCTTCTGGCTCTACGGCAAAAACTTTAAGATTTGGGTAATATTTTTTCAGGATTTCAGCGCAACCGGTGATATGGCCACCTGTTCCTACACCCGTAATCATGTAATCTAAACCATCAGGAAAGTCTTTTATGATTTCTTGTGCGGTCGTTGTTTTGTGAATTTCAATGTTGGCCGGATTGTCAAATTGAAGCGGTAACCAGGCATTAGGTAGCTCTTCAGACAGTTGCTTCGCTTTTGCTATGGCTCCGTTCATTCCTTTCTCGCGTGGTGTTAATACGAATTCGGCACCATAAATACTCATTAATCGTCTTCTTTCGACCGACATGGATTCTGGCATTACTAAAATTAATCTGTAGCCTTTTACCGCTGCTACCATGGCTAAACCAATTCCGGTATTTCCCGAGGTCGCCTCGATAATAACGCTGTCTTTTTCCAGTAATCCTTTTTTCTCTGCGTCTTCAATCATGGACAAAGCGATTCTGTCTTTTATGCTTGCGCCAGGATTCGCTCTTTCTAATTTAATCCAAACATTATGGTTAGGTCCAAACAATCGATTGATTTTTACGTGGGGAGTATGGCCAATTGTTTCTAGTATAGTATCGTATTTCATTTTTGATAGTTTTTATTTGAGATAGTAAATATAGCCCACTATTAAAACCCTACAAAAATAACAATTGTAAATAATTCATAAAAAACAGAATTTCTGTAGGGAAAGGTCTACTTGGGTTTTGAAAGAAGCATTAAGAAAATAATCAAATTTAAAATATGATGTTAGCTACCCATTAGTTTTGAAATAACTTATTTAAATACGTGTTTTAAGGTTTTCCTTATTGTATTAGTATGACCGTTGGATAATTGACAATTGCTGGATCGATTGAAAGGCCATTCATAATTTTAGGCTAAAGAACCTTTTCTTCTTGACGGTCGATTATAAAAATGGCCCCGCTGTATTCAAGCGAGGCCGTTTCTATAACGTGCAGTAGTTGCTTACTTAGTTCGAATCATAATATATTTTTCAGAACTGGGTTGACCTGATTGTATGCCTGATATTTCAGCGACTAGGCTGTCTTTAGAAACTTTAGTATAACTGATTTTTTGCGGATAATCATGTTTTGGGTTTTCAAAAACAAGTTGGTTTTCTTTCGTTTCGGTAAGAAGGAAAGCAACGGGTTTATCTTGGTTTTGGCCTCTTACATTGGCGTTATAACTTAATTGGTCTTCTATTTGTTGCAAGACGATTGTTTCATAATGAATGGTGTCTTTTCCTTTTAGAAAAAAAGATTGCCCATTGTAAGTACTGTCGTTTACTTTTTTCCAAGTTTCGGTAAGTGTTCCGTCAGTAGATTTGTTTTCCCATTGCCCTTGCATCCAACGTGCCGTTTTTATTTTATCTTTTTCGTTTTTATCTGAATCATCTGAATCCGTTTTTTTACAGGAAACGAAAATTGTTATTAGAACTAGAAAAGTAATTTTTTTATACATGGCTATTTTGAGATTGAGTTGTATTACAATGAAGCTGCAAAATTATGAAAAAAGATCGTAAATAGCCCTAGCTCTTTTGCTAAGGTTGTTCGGGTAGTTTAAGTCTTGTGTTTGTCGATTATTGGAGTGGCTGCGAAGTCAGGAGACTTCGCAGAGCAGTCACGACTGTATTTTGCTGTTGTAATTTATTCGTACTTCGTTGAGTAGGGAATTAATTATTTTGGATTATTCCAACCACTTAAAAATTCTCCTAAAGCAAAATCAACAAATATAACTATCACAATTATTGCTACAATTATCACAATAATCTTTGATGTTTTTTTATTCATTTTAATAATTTATCTGTTAATGTTTTGTTTTCAAACTGACCTCATGCTGTGCGAAGTCTCTCGACTTCGTACCGGTTTCTATTCGCTGCGCTAACTTTAACAAGCTTTATTTTCGTTTGTTTGTCGATTATTAGAGTGGCTACGAAGTCAGGAGACTTCGCAGAGCGATTACGATTATATTTAGCTGTTGCGACTTATTCATACTTCGCAGAGCTGGTTCTTTTACTTTAATCAATTTAAATTTTAATGACCTCTAAATTTATATAACTTACTAGATAAATTTTCATTTTCTCGAATAAACTTTAATAAGTATTCTTCTGTAATATTGTATTGTTGATGATTTTTATCTTTTGTTCTCAAGATTTGTTCATTTTCATATGTAATTTGAAAACTGTGTAAAATTCTATTTCTTTTAAATACCAAATTTGAAAATAATGATGAAGTTTCTTCATCTGAATTTTTTGTAATCGTTTCAGTAATTGGTTTTGTCAGTTGCCCTGAAGTTTTATCAATTAGTTCATACCAGTTGTAATTGTAATTGTCCACACGCAGAATATTTTCGATAACAAATTGGTTATTTGAATTGAAAACACAAATAGCGGAGCCTAATAATTCTCTGTATCTTCTTGATGGTAATGCTTGACGGCTATAATTTTCGTACATTTAATTTTCTTATTTGTATAACAATAATTTTTAAACGATTGTTTCCGATTTTTCTTCTTTTAGCATAACGACTAATTTGCATATAGATCTGACGTTATTAGACCTGTCACCCGTGCTGTGCGAAGTCTCCCGACTTCGTACCCGTTTCTATCCGCTGCGCTAATTTTAGCAAACTTTATTTTCGTTTGTTTGTCGATTATTGGAGTGGCTACGAAGTCAGGAGACTTCGCAGAGCGATCACAATTGTATTTTGCTGTTGTGGCTTATTTATAATTCGCAGAGCTAGGAATAGCCGAAGATCGGGCTGTAGTTTTACTTTATCATTTTAGATATAAATAATTCTTTCTTTAATCTTGAAACTTCCGCCTCTAATTGTATAATATATTTTGCTTCAAAACTTTGCGGCTCAGTATTTTCCATCTTTATTCCTTTAACATCTACAGTATTTACCTCTTCTGATTTTATTTCTTTTTCTTTTGAATTCTTATTTTCTATCATTAGATTAAGCAATTTTACTTTTGACTCAGGAATTTTCTTCCCTTGTTCATAGTTAATTATCGTTCTACGGTCAACTCCTAATACTACAGCAAATTTCGTTTGACTCAACCCCATATCTACACGCATATTTTTAATTTCTGTACTATTCATATTAACACTTTGTTTGTTTTTATTTGGTTTTTTATTATTAAATAAAGATGGTTCAAAAAGTTTTCCTTTTGATCTGAAAAAATCCTGGATTTCATTTTCATCAGCCGTGCATATTTTGTGATCCAAAATGATATTGCCCAGTTCACGGTCAATCACCGTTCTAAGATCACCGCTCGTAAAAGATTCAAATTCTGTAGAATTTACGGCAACTTTTTCTTTTATATTTAAAAGGTTTAAACTTCTCATTTTAATTTATATGTGATTTTTTTAATTGTGTTTTCTTTTATAAAAGTAGATACAAATATTGGGACCACTTGGTTGATTTTACAAATAAAAAATAAAAAAACATAGATCGTATGGTTGATAAAATTTTATTCTATTTTTTTAATTTGAGTTGTTTACTATTATTACCTTTTGATATAAATGTTCAATAAATTTTGTTTAGCCAATTTATTTAAATTAAAGTCTATGCATAAATTTTTGTGTTACATTTTTTATTTCTTCGAATATATAACTTTCTACTGAAAACATTGATTAAATATATTCGTTTTGACATATGTAATTCCTTTTGTATCAATAGCTTTAAGATAAATCGTAAACGAAGTTTTTAAGTGCTGATTTTTAAGCGAAAAACTTAAAATGTATTATGCTACATTTATTTTTTTAGAGCTTTAATCTTTTCTCTTTCCTTTTCTATTTGGTATTGTAAGGTATTAATGTTTTTTTTAGCACTTATTTTATAATGTGCCTGGGCTTTATTGATGTTATTTTTTTTTATGATTTCAATATTTTTTTTAAAATTTAATATTCTTTTTTTACAAGCTTCAATTTCCGCTTTTGGGTCGTTAGAAAATAAAAATGATAATATTCCCATATCAAATAAATAGTTTTAAAATTAGTAATATATAGTTTCCATTAGGTATCAAAATGATAAATGGTTCGGTAGTTTCGACAACGCTTTTAAACGTGATTTCATTAAAAAAATCATCTAGTAGAAACTCACTGTTGTCTAAAATTTTTAATGCGTTTTCGGGATTGTTTTTTGAGTTGTTTAAAAGGTTTAGTAGACCAACTAGTGCTGTCAATGCTATAAATTCTTTGGAGCTTTTTCTATATTTTGATTTAAAAGTATATAATGCAGCTATGATGAAAATTAAATCTACTCGAATCATATTATTCAGCAATTTTTGCTTTAATTTTAACTCTGTGAATTTTAGATTAATATTTTTAGAAAAATCAATTACCGTGTTTCCAGCATTTTGCGATAATACGATAGACATGTCTTTTATGTCACTAAATTTTTCAATACTACTATCTAAAGTCTTTGATATTGACATTTTCATCGTGTCAATATTTTCTGAGCTGCTTTGGATTATGTTATTTAAAAAATTAGTTTTTTCTGATTCTGAAAGATTTTGAACAATTAGAGATTGCTCTTCTTGCCCTTTCATATCATTTTCTAAACTATTTGAAAAATATCGGTTTTTAAGATCTTCAAAAAAAATAGTTACATTAGCATGAGAACTATGATCTTCATTGGTTATTTTTTCTTCTTTTAAATTTTTTAGCAAACTGTTTTTAAATGAAGAAAAAAACAGTGTCGTTTTATCTATTAAAGAATTATCATTAAGGTCATTTTTGTCCATTCTTTAAAAGTGTTAGTTAGGGATTTAATATGTAAATTCGCTAGATATGGTTTGCAATAATATATTCTATTTGGTTGAATAGAATTTTTATTGATACATAATTATTCTAAACCGTAAATACTGATTTAATAAATTCGTTTTTCAAATTTAATTTCTTTTCACACAAGAACTTTACGGGAAGCCGTAAACGGAGTTTTTTAGCACTGATTTTTTAGCCCTGATAGTAGCGGCATCCTTTTTAATCCGCTTTTTTTGCGGATAAAAAGATATAGCGAATAGCAGGAAATAGCTCCTAAAAAAAACTTGGAACTTTAAACATTAAACTTTAAACAAAAATTTCGTAATTTTGCACTCCAAATAAAGGAACAAGAATATGTTAGATAGACTTCAAATAGTAAAACAACGTTTCGATGAGATATCGGATTTGATCATCCAGCCGGATGTAATCTCTGATCAGAAGCGTTATGTGCAATTGAATCAAGAGTATAAAACTTTGAAAGCATTAGCAGAAAAGCGCGATGAATACGTGCTTATCATGGCTAATATTGAAGAAGCAAACGAAATAATTGCCGACAATAGTGATGCTGATATGACCGAAATGGCCAAGATGCAACTAGACGAGGCGAAGGAAAGATTACCGGAACTGGAGGAAGAAATCAAATTTATGTTGATCCCGAAAGATCCTGAAGATGCTAAAAATGTAATGGTGGAAATTCGTGCCGGTACCGGTGGGGATGAAGCAAGTATTTTTGCAGGGGATTTGTTCCGTATGTACACTAAATATTGTGAAAATAGAGGTTGGAGAACATCTGTTGTTGATATGAATGAAGGAACTTCTGGTGGTTTTAAAGAGGTGATTTTTGAAGTTAGCGGTGAAGATGTTTATGGAACTTTGAAGTTTGAAGCGGGTGTTCACCGTGTGCAACGTGTTCCACAAACGGAAACGCAAGGACGTGTTCACACATCGGCAGCGACTGTTATGGTGCTTCCGGAAGCAGAGGAATTTGATGTTCAAATTGATATGAATGATGTTCGTGTGGATTTTTTCTGTTCTTCTGGACCAGGTGGACAATCTGTAAATACTACCAAATCAGCGGTGCGTTTAACGCATATTCCAACTGGTTTAGTAGCGCAATGTCAGGATCAAAAATCACAACATAAGAATAAAGATAAAGCTTTTGGTGTATTGCGTTCTCGTTTATACGAACAAGAATTAGCCAAAAAACAAGCTGAAGATGCTACAAAACGTACGTCTCAAGTAAGTTCTGGTGACCGTTCTAACAAAATACGTACTTACAATTACGCGCAAGGTCGTGTGACTGATCACAGAGTAGGTTTGACGCTTTACGATCTAGGAAATATCATGAATGGTGATATCCAGAAAATTGTTGATGAACTAGCATTAGTGAACAACATGGAGAAACTGAAAGAAGCAAGTGAGGTTTATTAAGAAGAAAGAGAATATAATATAGAATCAAGAAAAAAATGCCATACTAAATTTTTTAGTGTGGCATTTTTATTTTTTTGTGTCTGCAATGTTATTAAAAATTATAGGAAAGTATTTATTAAATAATTTTGGTAGTTTTGTCGAAAATGTAGGAATTATTAAATATATACTTTGAATTAGAATAAATTATGAAAAAAAAAATACTAGTAGTTCTTGCGTTTGCAAGTTTTATTTCGGCAAATGCTCAATCGTATCTTGGATATACCCATGATAATTATGCGGGTGTTCAAGGCGTGTTGTTCAATCCAGCCTCTATTGTTGATTCTCGTTTTAAAACAGATATAAATTTGTTTTCAAGTAGCTCATCTGTTAATAATGATGCATACGGTGTTAGTTTATCTGATGTTACAAAGTCAGGTTATGATTTTGATACACAAGCTAAAAAAACGTTTTCAAACAATAATAATGCTACCTTCAATACCGATGTTATGGGGCCATCGTTTATGTTTAACATTGCACCAAAACATTCGTTGGCTATTTTTACAAGAGCAAGAGCTTTTGTGAACGTACTTAATGTAAATGGACAAGTTGTTAATGACATCAGCGCAGACAATCATACAAGTTTTCCGTCTGCAACTTTGGGTAGTCCAAATGCAGTTGGTAATTCATGGGGAGAGCTAGGTATATCTTATGCAGCTGTTTTGTTGCAAAGAGGGCAACATTTCTTAAAAGGAGGTATTACGGCTAAATATTTACAAGGTGTAGCCAATTATCATTTACAAGGAAACAATGTAACGGTAAAGTATGACGATAGAGGAAATCCTCTTTTGGATACATATACGTCTACTGGAACGGCTGTTTATGGTTCAAGCCAAGATTTTGCGACTAATGATAAGATTGATATTGATAGCAAATCAAAAGGGTTTGGTTTTGATTTAGGTTTAGTTTACGAATGGAGACCAGATTATGACGCTTCTAGCACTGATAGTAATAATCTAAGAGAAGTGAATAAGTATAAGATTCGTTTTGGTGTTTCGGTTACTGATTTAGGTTCAATGAAATATGATAAAGGAATTTTAAATAGTTATAATTTGAATAAAACGATTACGGCAGCAAATTATCAGGATGCGTCTAACTTTGATGAGTTCATGAAAAATAATTATGCTAGAACAACTATCAATGGTACCGTAAAATCATACTTACCAACGGCTTTGCATGCAGATGTTGACTGGAATATTCACAGAAAATTTTATTTAAATTTAAACGGAGATTTCAACGTTGTTGATAAAAATAAATTAAGTCAAAATAGTATAGCAAATAGCGTAAGCTTGACACCTCGTTTTGAATCAAGGTGGTTTAGTTTCTACGTTCCTGTTACGTACATGGATTATAGCAAGCAAGCTCTAGTAGGTGTAGGATTGCGTACGGGAGTTTTCTTTATTGGATCAGGATCTGCTATTTCAAATCTTATTTCTGATAATTCAAGAGCGATTGATTTTCATTTAGGAATGAAAATACCAGTTTACCAAAAGAAAAAGAGAGTGGTAGAAGAAGTAGAGGAAGTTGTTATTAAGGAAACTGCACTGGCTCCAGATACTGATGGTGATGGTGTAATTGATAGAGACGACGCTTGCGTAAATGTTGCAGGTCCGGCAGACAACAAACGTTGTCCTTATGCAGATACAGACAATGATGGTACTTTTGATAAAGATGATAAATGTCCAACAGTAGCTGGTCCAACAGAAAATAACGGATGTCCATGGGCTGATACAGATGGTGATGGAATTGCTGATAAAGATGACAAGTGTCCTACAATAAAAGGTACAGCAGCTAATAATGGTTGTCCAGAAGTTACTGCAGAGGTAATTAAGCAATTGAATAGTTTTTCTAAAGCGATATTGTTTGACTCTGGAAAAGCAACGATTAAACCTGAATCTAATGTTAAATTGGAAGAAATTGTAAAGGTAATGAACAGTTATAGTACAGCTAACTTCATGTTGGAAGGATATACAGACAGCACTGGATCTGCGGTAAAAAATTTACAATTATCGAAAGAAAGAGCAGCAGCAGTCAAAGAATATTTAGTTGCAAAAGGAATTAATGCCGACAGAATTACATCTGAAGGTTATGGTGTAGTAAAACCAATTGCATCTAACAAAACAGAAGCAGGAAGAGCTCAAAATAGAAGAGTTGAAATTTTATTAGCTAAATAATTAGTTCAATATTTTAAGTTTATAAAAGGAATGAGGTCTGAAAGGGCCTCATTTTTTTTGTTTTAGACCATTAGAAATGATTTTTTATTGTTGCCGTGTTATACATTTTTTAAGAAATGTGCGTATTTCGAAATTAATTGAATTCTAGTTTGTAAATTTGCGAAACAACCCAATTACAAATGACTACAGAACAACTTTACAATCAAATTCAATTCAAAAAATCGTTTCTATGCGTAGGCCTAGATGTTGATTTAGATAAAATTCCACCCCATTTATTAGAACTTGAAGACCCGATTTTTGAATTCAATAAAGCAATCATCGACGCCACATATGATTTATGTGTTTCTTACAAGCCCAATACCGCTTTTTATGAAGCGTATGGGATTAAGGGATGGAGTTCGTTACAAAAAACAATCAATTATATCAACGATACTTATCCTGATATTTTTACTATTGCAGATGCTAAGCGTGGCGATATAGGCAATACATCATCCATGTACGCCAAAGCTTTTTTTGAAGATTTAAACTTCGATTCGGTTACTGTTGCTCCGTATATGGGGAAAGACTCTGTAGAACCTTTCTTAGCTTTCGAAAATAAACACACTATTATGTTGGCATTAACGTCAAACGAAGGTGCTTTTGATTTCCAAACGCTTACTGTTGACGGAAAGGAATTGTACAAACAGGTTTTAGAAACGTCTAAGACTTGGAAAAACAGCGAAAACCTGATGTATGTTGTAGGAGCTACTAAAGCAGAATACTTCACAGAAATCCGTAAGATTGTTCCAGACAGTTTTTTGCTAGTTCCTGGAGTAGGGGCACAAGGAGGATGTTTATCTGAAGTGTGTAAATACGGTATGAATGCGAATATAGGATTACTGATCAATTCTTCTAGAGGAATTATTTATGCTTCTAACGGAACTAACTTTGCCGAAAAAGCAAGGGAAGAGGCTTTGAAAATGCAACAGGAAATGGAGCAAATAGTTCATTTAAAGTTTAAAGTGTAAATAGTTCGTTTAAAGTTTAAGGTTTGAAGTTTTTTGGATTGTGTGTGAAAATTTTAAACACGAATTTGCACGAATTAAAAGTAATAATCTTGTGTTCTTTGCGGTTAAACTTTAAACTTTTTCAAACTTTAAACCTGAAACAAAAACTTCGCGGTTAACCTTTAAACTTTTTCAAACTTTAAACCTGAAACAAAAGCTTAGCGGTTAAACTTCAAACTTTTTCAAACCTTAAACAATTTAAACAATTTAAACTTTTCTCTTTTGAAACAAAAAACCTTAACAGACCAACTCGGGACATCCCATACTTTTGAAACTTCGCCAAAACGAATCATTTCATTAGTTCCTTCTCAAACGGAATTATTGTATGATTTGGGTCAGGAAGCAAAGATTGTTGGGATAACCAAATTCTGCGTGCATCCCTATCATTTTAAATCGACTAAGAAAACTGTAGGTGGAACTAAGAAAGTGAATTATCGAAAGATAAAAGAATTACAACCCGATATTATCATTTGCAATAAGGAAGAGAATACCCAAGAAATGGTAGAAAGACTTCGTGAGATTTGTCCAGTTTGGGTGACTAATATCATTACAATCGAAGACAATTTTCAGATGATAACTGACTTTGGCCAACTTCTAGACTGCAGAACCGAAGCGCAAAAATGGAACGATAAATTGGCTTTTGCCTTGAGCGATTTTAAAAATTTTGTAAAAGATATTCCAGTTAGAAAAGTAGCCTATTTTATTTGGAAAAAACCATATATGGTTGCGGGTTCAGATAATTTCATCAATGAGTTATTGAAGCTAAATCACTTCAAAAACATCTACGACAATAAAGGGCGATACCCTGAAGTTGCCATTGAGGAAATCGTGGAAGAGGGCGATCCTGATCTCATCTTTCTTTCTTCAGAACCGTATCCGTTTAAAAAGGAAGACGGCTATGAAATCAGTAATTATACTGAGAAAGCACAAACGGTCTTGGTTGACGGTGAAATGTTTTCGTGGTACGGCAGCAGACTGCTAAAGGCATTTGAATATTTTAAAATGCTGCATGGTAATTTAGGGAAGTAGTTTTATTCAGATAAATTAATTGTTATATAGAAAGAAATAAGTTCGACAACGTTCAATTTTGCGATCTAATTGTTACTAAAAAAACAAACCATTTAGGAATTAAGTTTCATTAAGCGTCAGTCTTAATTTTTCTTAATTCCTAAATGGTTTTCAATTTTAGAATGTTTCGTTCTTTAAAACACTAATTCTAGAGTCGTGTAGAACGTTCTATTGTCAGAAGGGATTATTCCGGGCCCTGGATATCCTGTGGCTCTACGTGTGAAATAACTGTTGTTTGTAAAGTTAGTTACACCAGCTTCCAGCTTCCATTTTTTCCATTTATAGGAAGTAGAAAAATCGGCTACGTAGTAAGCAGGTATGGTTCCTGAAATTCCAGTTGAAACATTATTTGAGTTATTACTGCTTGCGCTTGAAAGTTGTGATGATATATAGGTAAATTGAACGCTTGAAATAAAGTTTTTATACCCTATACTAGTTCCTGTTTTGATGTTGTATAAAGGCACAAATTCTACTTCATATCCTTTTTTGATAGATGGTATATCTGATTTTAAATAACTTGAACCTGTGATGGCAGAATTAGTAAATAGATTCCAACTAAGATTTTCCTTGCTTTCAAAATAGGTTTTAGCAATATTCCAATCTAATAATGTTTCAAAACCGTAGGTTAGAGCTGTACCTGTATTAGCTCTGATTTTTACAACTTGATTAGAAGAGTTAGTACTATCATAATCACCTATTTTATCATTGTAATAGAGTCCGAAAATACTCGTGTCAAATGATAGTTTGTTGTCAATATGACCTCTTAATCCAATATCAGAAGTATACCCTTTTTCATCAGTAATATTTTCATCTATTTGTTGACTAGGGCTCACTGTACGGATGTCGCTAAAAGTAACGGAACGATAATTTTGAGATATATTTCCGTAGAATTCTATTCCGTTTTTAGGTTTGTAGCTCAAGCCAACTCCTAATAAAAGTAAATTTCGATCTTTAACTATGTTTTCAGATTGAGTTTCATCAAGAATAACGTTGCCAGCCAAGTCGCGATTTATAATTTTATAAGTACCTTTTGCTCGTGTTTTAATTTTTTCTATCCTAAAACCAGGAGTAATGGTGAAACTACTGTTAAGTTTAAAAATATTTTCACCAAAAACTGCTAAATTCAAATTTGGGAAAGTAAAATCGGATTGGTTTTTATAGAATGGAAATTCATCAATTGCAATGTTAAAATTAGCATCGCTACCAGAACTTCCTGGACCTTGCTGTTGCTTATTATTAGATTGATAATATTTTGCTCCAATTAAAAAAGCACTCTTCTGTTTCCCAATATAATATTGTTTTAAATATCGGGCTTCGGCACCCCAGTTTACAAATTCTCCAATGATTAAATCACGTTCTCCCATAGGATCTGGAGTAGTAATTCGATTGTCTCTAAATCCTAGCGCTTTCCTGCTAGCATCCAAACCAAAAAGTTGTAGCGAAAAATTAGTATCTTCATTAAATTTATGCTTTAAACGTAATGCAAATAAATTCCAATCAACTGCAAACCAGTTCCTAGTACGGTTGCTTTGTTTTGGATTTTCGTTGAATCCTTCATCGGTTAAACCACCGGCTTGTTGCGCTAAATAATTATAATAAGTATAATCAAAATGTAAGGATGTTTTATCGTTGAACTGATAATTCAGGTTGGCAAAATAATTTTTACTTTCAAAATCTGAATTGGGTCTGTAACCATTTCCTTGTTTGTAGTTATAAAATGTATAGTAACTAAACTTGTCATTGGTTCCACTCAAAGAAGTAAAATTGGTAAACAAACCATAAGATCCAATCGTGTTTCTAGTAATTAATTCAATGGGTTTTTTACTTGGTGTTTTTAATTTAAAATTAATCAAACCACCAAATTGTGTTCCGTATTGCAAAGATGCGGCACCACGAATAACTTGGATTTCTTCCAATGCTTCCGTCGGAGTAGCGTAGTAGCTTTCAGGATATCCTAGAACATCAGCACTAATGTCATAGCCATTTTGACGGGTATTAAAATTAGCAGTTCGGTTTGGATCTAATCCACGGCCACCAATGCTCAATTGCAAACCGCCATCAGAACTTTCGTTAATGGTAAGTCCAACTACTTGTGCAAAAATCTGACGCGCATTATTAGTAGCTTTATTAGCAGTCAATTTACTAATATTAATTACTTCTGTTTTTTTACCAGCATAAATCGCTGTTTCTTCAATGTCTTTAAGCTTGTGAATGGCCATAAGTTTTTGATTTTGCTTTCTAATAATCACCTCAGTCAGGTTGGTTATTTTATTTAGAACGATGGTAATGGTACTTCCCGTAGTGATGTTGTTTTGTTCAACAATTGCATATCCTTCTTTGAAGAATACAAAATCAAAACTAGTTGACTTTTTTTCATCGATTTCAAATGCGCCATTTGCATCCGTAAACGTTTTTGCATTTGTTGACTTATTGAATATTTCTACTTTATCCAATTTTCTTCCGCTAGCATCAGTCACCGTTCCCGAAATTTTATTTTGGGCGAAGCTAAGTAGAGGCAGCAGTAAAAGTATAAATAGTCTAAAACCCTTTAATTTCATCATTGAAGGGTAGTATCCAGGTTTTGTGTTTGAAACTTTCATTTTCTTTGGCTAAATTTATTTTTGAATCTATATATTTCTGGCTTAATCGCCCGTTGAGTGCTACGTAGCTTTCTACATAAACTTCGGGATCATTAACGCCTTCTTGTTTGTAATAATTGTGCAGATAATGGGCATATTCTAAGATAAAATCAGGTTGAAAAGCCATTTGTTTTTCTTGAAATGTGGTCAAAAAATGGCTGTTGTTCACAACGATTTCTTTTTTGGTTACAGCATCCCTCACGGTAAAAGTCGCGTACCCCGCTTTTTCCATCAGCATCACGCGCCAGGAGAAACGAAAGCCTTCTTCACTCCAAAACAATTCATTAGGATAACAGAAATACCGGAAAGGAAATAGGAGTTGGAATACAACAAAACAGCTGATAAAAAACACTTTAGCTTTATAGGTGTTGTTGAAGGTTTGTCCTTTTTCTTTTCCGTTTTCGAATAAAATAATGCTGCTTGAAAATATTCTGGCAATAAAGTTTAAGACCTTTTTGTGGAAACTGGCATCAAAGAAAATCAAGCTGCTGATGATCATTACGTATGGAAAAACACCTATTGGGAATAGTATTTTAGTTAAAATGTGAAACACCACAACTAAAATAAAACCGAACAGTCGGGTTCTTTTGTAAAGTAATAAAAATACAATTGCGAGATCGTAAATGGCTCCGGTCCAACTGAAGGCGTAATGCACCCAATTTTCATTTAATAACGATCCTATCAATGGGAGATTAGAATTATTGGGTAACCATATTTTAAGAGGCATTGCTTCAATAAGCCAATCTGAATTCAACTTTGCCAGTCCAGCATAAAAATAGACGATAGCCAATAGTAATTTCAGAATATCGATGTTCCAGCTGGGTATTTTTGCAAAACGCATTTTTTCATTTTTATAGGCATCAACCGAAAAATAGCAGTTTGCAGGTAAAAACAATAATACAAGACTGATTATGGTAATGAAGTAGTAGTGATTTAGATAGGTAGTCTTATCCATTAGCTCGATATAGGTAAAACTCAAGAAAAAAGTGAGAATGGCCCATTTGTATTTGTAACCAATAGCTACAAACAGTGCAGCGATACCACAGATTAGGAATACAACATAAGTATAATTCCCAATAGGTTTAACCCATTCAAAACCGTAATAGGTAAAATGGAAATCTGGGGTGATATAAAATTTTTCAATCCAACCGTAAGTGGCAAAACGAATCAAACTCAAAAGCATCATTAAACCAAACGCTAGCCTATAGAAGGCTAGCGTTGCGGCTGAAGTATATTGTTTGAAATAATTTTGAATCATTACAGTAGGTACTATTTGTCAATTAATCTTTTTAGCTTTTAGACTAAATTAATCTCCATCTCCATCAACGTAGTCGATAGTAATGTTTAAGGCTTGCATCATGTCTAGTTTGATGTAGACTACATTTTGTTGCAATACATCATAAGCAGCAAGCATTTTAGAATTGTCAGTATTAATCTGGTTCGAAAAACTAGCGTTTAATGTCGCGTTTGCACTAAGGCTTGCAGTAAACTGACTGTCGATGATAGTGCTAAGTTGTTGCCCGCTTCGCACTGCTTTAACATAGTCTAAATATGATTTTAAACCTTCGCCAGTTGTAGCGCTGTTGAAATGCTTTCCATTAAAGAAATCTTTTGACGCTTGGACAGCGGTGTTCAATAATTCTCTTGAAACATCATTCTTGTAATACGCCTCTACTTTTTCGGGGAATTTCACTCCACTAGAGAAAACACCCGCTGGAATTCCTAATTTTCCAGAGCGTACATTTTTCTCTAAATTTTTAACAAAATTATTAGTCGTAACATTTACAGAACTACTTACAGAAGTACCACTATTAGCAATATAGGTGGCTCTGTAGCTTGAGTTCCAATCTGCTAAAACAGTATCAGCATTTGATTGTAATCGAGCAACGACATCAGTTAGGTATTTCTTATAGTTAGTAGCATTTGCATTAGTGCTATAAAAAGCAACAATAGAAGCATCTGTAGTCGCTAATCCGTTAATCATATAATCCAAAGCTGGGAATCCTTGCTTGTCTAACTGGGATAACAATGTTAAGTTGTATCCGCCAGCTGAAATATTGGCATCAATACCAGCAGCATTTGTTGGATACGTATTAGCACTTTCTTTTAAACCAATCTCTTCTGATTTTCCAAAACTATAGACAGCAACATATTGATATGCTTTGTATGCGGCTAACCAAGAAGTTCTTACCGTTAGCAAGTTGTCCTCTGATGGTGATGCGTTAAAAGCAGTGATATTAGTCGCTACTACTTTTATTTTAGTTTGGTAGTTTACATAACTAGGAATGATGATGTTGTCAGCCCAGTTTGTTAAAAGTAATTTACGGTCGTAGTTACTGCCTCCTGTTGTATCTCCATTGTCGTCACTTGACGAGCAAGCGACAATAGTGATTAAAGCAGTAAAAAGTATAAATAGTTTCTTCATTTTAGTTTCTTTTTTGCAAAAATACAAAAGCAAATGGTCTTGTTTGTATTTATTCTAAATTAATTTACTGTGGCAGCCTGGGCAACTGTGAATCCGAATTTTGTAGCTATTTGAAGCGATATAGCATCTAATTTTGCTCCTAAAGTATCGATATCCCATAAGCCATTTGTACCACTAACCATATTGGCAAGTATGGCGTCTACTTCTGATTTTGATAAATATGGGTTGTTTGTCGCTGGATTGTTTGTGTATCTTAAAGACATGATAAATCCGTATGCTTCAGAAAGAGCATGGAATGATTTAGCTCCTTTGTCAGTAACTAATTTCCCTTTTCCTTCTTGAAGATAAAATACAGCTCTTACTGCTGGAACCATCGCTAGTTTAGCTTTGATGATGTCAATTTGTGCGTCACGAGTTGCATAGTCATTGGCCACTATTGCAGCTCTACCTTTACGAAAAGCCAAATCTAGATCAGCTGTTAAAGTATTAAAATCGACATCGGCATTCACTTGGCTAATGTAGCTTGCCCAAAATTTTGTACCATCCACACCATAAATAAAACCGTAAGCTTCATCCCAGTTGTGCTCCATTGTAGTGTGGGTTTTTCCTGTTTCTACAATTTTATTTGAATTATTTACTTTATTAGTTCCTTCGTCTAATTTATTTTCACTCAAATAGTTATTAACTACTTGATCTAGGAAACTAGCTCCCATCATTCCTTTTAAAAGAACTTGTTGTGGTTCTAAACCGTTAGCTGCAAATAATCTTTTACTTGTTCCGTCTAAATATACACCTGCAACACCTGCGGCTGCATTTGTTCCTACGCTTGCTTCTTGTGCTAACGTCAATTGCGTTTCAAAGAAGGCTTGAACACTTAATCTTTCAGTAGTAGTTCCTCCACCTTGATATAGTTCAAAGTAATCTTTTGAAGCTGCTGTTTTGTCTTTTAGTTGTTTTCCAGAAGTATTCAAAACAGTACTAGAAAAAGCGTTGCTTGTGTTTGAATACATATTAGTCAAAACTGATTGACTAGCTTGGGTTCCATTAGTAGCAGCAGTTTTTATAATATTTCCCATTTCTTCTAACATAAGTAATCGAGCACTTTGTCCTGAGAAATCTACAGTTGTTGTACTGTTTCTTTCAAATGTATAGGTGGCTGGAACAGTATAATTAGTAGTTTGGTCTTGGGTTGGCATATCATCATTGGAACATGAAGTGATTGTTAACCCTGTTACTAATAATGTGGAGAGTAATACTTTTTTTAGTATCATAATAGTTATTTATTTAGATTGAATAAGAATAATTTTATGCAAATATATAGTACAATTTTGCAATTTCAAAATTTTGTTTATAATATTTCTAAATAACATTTAATGTATTGACATTGATTGTTTTGAATCCTTAATTTGGGGTTAATAACTATTTAGAATAAATTACTGACATGTGGTTTTGTAATAAATTTAAGTTATTAAACTACTGTTTATGAGTTATTTATAACTTAATTTAAATTAAATCTAAATAAAAATTGCGTATTAAAATAAAACTTATATTTTTGCCTAAATTTAATCATTATAAATAACAACCCGATGAAGAAAGCACTTTTGAGAATGGCATTATTTTTATTAATTGGAGGATTAGCCTTCTCTTGTAACAACGATAATGATGATACCGCAGATTCCAATGTTACTAAAAAACAGGTTATAGAGAACTATGCTGAAATAGCTTACGCAAATTATAAAAAGGCTTTTGATGATGCAGTGGTTCTAGAAACGGCCATTAATACATTCGCAGCTGCACCAACTCAGACCAATTTTGATTTGGCTAAATCCAAATGGAAGGAAGCTAGGGAGAGTTACGGAACAACTGAAGCTTTTCGCTTTGCAAATGGACCAATTGACGATGTAAATGGTCCAGAAAGTCTTATGAATGCTTGGCCTTTAGACGAAAATTATATTGATTATGTAGAAGGAGCAAGTACTTCCGGTATCATCAATGATCCAATCACTTTTCCTATTATTGATAAATCTTTTTTAGAAGCTCAAAATGAAAATGGTGGTGAGAAAAACATCAGCGTTGGTTATCATGCTATTGAATTTTTGCTGTGGGGACAAGATTTGACAGCGCCTTCTGAGAAAAAAGCAGGCCTGAGACCGTATACTGATTATGTAATAGGAGGAACCGCTGCTAATCCTATGCGTAGAGCCGCTTATTTACAGGTTTGTGCTGATCTGTTAACGGATCATTTGGATTATATGGTAAACCAATGGAAAGTTGACGGTCCTTATAGAAAAGTTTTTCTAGGCTTATCAGATGACCAAGCAATAAAAAACATTTACTTGGGAATCACAACTCTTGTCTCAGCAGAATTGCCTGTGGAGCGTATGGACGTTGCTTTAGGAAATGCAGATCAAGAAGATGAACATTCTTGTTTTAGTGACAATACTCACAGAGATATTGCACTTAATCTACAAGGTGTAATAAATGTATACCAAGGAAAATATGGGACAATTGACGGTGCTTCTTTAGAGGATTTAGTGAAGCAAGCAAATGTTGACATTTATAATGATACTGATGTTGCGGTAAACGCTTCTTTAACTAAAGTGGCAGCAATTTTAACTCCTTTTGACTTAGCTATTTCTGGGGGCCTAGATTCTACTGAAGGTGCCAAAGTCAGAGTGGCTGTTTTAGCACTTAAGAATTTAGGGGCTAATCTATTGGCAGGAGCCGTAAAAATTGGAATTATCGTTAACGGATAATTTAAAAGATGTTTAATTTAAAGTGCTCTTTTTTAAGGGCACTTTTTTCTGTTTTATAAAATGAAGAATAGTATAAAGATTTTATTTTTGTTGGTTAGCTTTCAATTTTACAGCTGTAGTAGCTCGGATGACAAGTATATTGCATTAGTTGCTGAGGAAGGAGAGCAATATTCTGGTGGTGAAACTACTTTTTTTAATGCCACCGAAGAAGCTTTTGGTTTTTCGGCGCCTAATCTGACCTTTAATGAGCAAAGCGATTTCGGTATCGGGAACTCTTTTTTTAGACAAAGTTGGGTTACAGCTCCATCATCAACGACTGCTCGCGATGGTTTAGGACCTTTTTTTAATGCAGTTTCCTGTTCTAGTTGTCACTTTAAAGATGGTAGAGGTAGAGCGCCATTGTTTGATGGTGAGACTGCACATGGTTTATTGTTGCGATTGAGTATTTCTGGTGTCAATAGCAATGGCAGTTCTTTTCAAGATGCTATTTATGGCGGACAATTGCAAGACAATGCAATTTTAGGACAAACCGTAAAAGGGAAGTTTAATGTCGTTTATCAGGACGTTACGGAGACATTCGCAGATGGAACTGTTGTGGTTCTTAGAAGACCAACGTACCAAATTAATAATTTAGGGTTTGGAACTTTGGCTTCCAATGTTAAGATTTCCCCTAGAGTGGCGAATCAAATGGTAGGCTTAGGTTTACTGGAAGCTGTCGATGAAACTACATTATTGGCTTATGCTGATGCAAATGATAGAAATAACGATGGGATTTCTGGAAAACCAAATTATGTATATGATGTGGCTACCAATTCTAAAAAAATGGGAAGATTTGGTTGGAAAGCCAATCAGCCAAATGTTCGTCAACAAGTGGCGGCAGCTTTTTCGGGTGATATCGGAATTACTTCGTCTTTGTTTCCCAATGAAAATTGTCCTCCTGGCGTAGACTGTAATTCAATTCCAAATGGCGGTTCTCCTGAAATAACCGATGCTAATTTGAATAAGGTCGCTTTGTATTCTAGTACACTTGCGGTGCCAGGTAGAAGGAATTATACAGAGCAAAATGTATTGGAAGGGAAAAAAATATTCGAAACCATTAACTGCACAACTTGCCATATTCCGAAAATGAAAACTGGAAATACGCATGCTATTGTTGCTTTACGCAATCAAACCATTCGTCCCTATACTGATTTATTATTGCATGATATGGGGCAAGGTTTAGCAGATAATGCTCCTGATTTTGAAGCTTCGGGTAGTGAATGGAGAACGCAGGCTTTATGGGGAATAGGGCTGGTTAATACCGTAAATAAGCATACTAATTTATTGCATGACGGTAGAGCCAGGAATGTAACGGAAGCTATTTTGTGGCATGGTGGCGAAGCAGAAAAGGCTAAAAATAGTTTTAAAGAATTGGCAACGATTCAAAGAAATAAATTATTAGAATTTATTAATTCACTTTAATTGAGCTCTGATATAAAAAAAAGGGGATTCTATTTTAGAATCCCCTTTTTTTGTCTAGAATTATGCTTCGCATTTTTCAAGAACCACTTCCTCTTCTGGAATTTCAATTTCAATTTTAGCATTAACTTTAAAGTTTGTTGCTGCTAATTTTCTATATTCCTGTTGGAGTTTTTCAATTTCACTTTTCTCTTGCAGCAATCCAATCATGGCGGTATTTTTCCGGCAAATTTACGCTATACTATCATAAAAGAGGCAATAAAAAATGTTAAGATTGGGATTTAAAATTAAAGTACTATTTTTACAAAAAAAACGTGCTTAATTATACCATTTACGAAAATCAGAACAGTACCCAATGGGTAACTTTTGTTCATGGTGCTGGTGGAAGTTCATCGATTTGGTTCAAACAAATTAGAGACTTTCAAAAACAGTATAATGTGCTTTTATTGGATTTGCGTGGTCATGGAAATTCTAAAGCATCACTAAAAACTGCTTTCAAACAAAAATATACCTTTTCGGCTCTTGCCAATGATATTCTGGAGGTTTTAGATTTTCTAAAGATTGAAAAATCGCATTTTGTTGGGATTTCTCTAGGTACGATTCTGATTAGACAATTAGCTGAGATGCATCCGCAGAGGGTGCAAAGTATGATACTTGGTGGTGCAATCTTAAAAATGAATTTTCGTTCCCAGATATTAATGCGTTTGGGTAATACGTTCAAGTATGTTTTACCTTATTTGGTTTTATACCGCTTTTTTGCTTTTGTGATTATGCCTAAAAAAAATCACAAGCAATCTCGTATTCTTTTTATAAATGAAGCAAAGAAATTATACCATAAAGAATTTCTAAAATGGTTTAAATTGACAGCCGAAATTAATCCTATTCTAAAATGGTTTCGTCAGATGGAACTAAATATCCCTACGTTGTATGTTATGGGTGAAGAAGATTACATGTTTTTACCGTCAGTGAGAAAAGTAGTAGAGAGTCATTATAAGTCCTCAAAACTATTTGTTGTTGCTAACTGTGGTCATGTGGTAAACGTGGAACAGCCTAATGTTTTTAACGCTGCAGTTCTTTCTTTTATGAGTGGGACTAAATAAAAAAATGCCGGTACTCTATGAATACCGGCAGTTCTTTAACTAACCAAAACCAAATAATAAATAACCAGTTTATTACTCTGCAAAGATGGTTCAATTACCGGCTAATCGTTGTTAAGATTTTGTTATTAGTTTGTTGCACATAAGTTAAGTTTTTACACTTTCTTTTGTGATATTTTTATTTTTTATTTTGTAAGGCAAAGACTTTCTTAAGAACATCTGAAGTTCTTGCGTCTACATTGCTTCTAATATTTTTTTCTTCTACCGTAATCATGCTAAAAACACGATCTAGCGCCTTATTAGTTACGTAATCTGTAATGTCTGGGTTAACCTCAGAAATGAATGGAAGAGTATTGTATTTTTTAATAATGTTTCACCAAACTACATCGGCTCCCACTTTGCTAATAGAGGTTTGTACTACAGGATTAAACTTAGCGTATAATGCTGTTGTTGTACTAGTTTGTAAATAAGTAGTAGCAGAATTGTTCGCACCTAATAAAATACTTTTGGCGTCAGTGATACTCATGTTTTTTATGGCAGAAACAAAAATGGGTGTCGCTTCTTTCACAGCATCTTCGGCAGCACGATTTAGTGCTTTTATACCGTCGTCAGCTAAGGTGCTCATTCCCATTTTGCGTAAAGTTTGGTCGACTTTAACTAACTCTTCGGGCATTAAAATTTTTACGGCTTCATTTTTATAAAATCCGTCAGCCTGGGTTAATTTAGAAACTTGTTCTGTAACTCCTTTGTTTAAAGCTTCTTTTAGTCCGGCAGCAATGTCTAAGCCCGAATTTGAACTGCTAATTGTGGCAGCTTTATCAGTAACTTTTTTTACCAAATCTTTGAATTGTGCGGAACTAATTAAAGGAACAAACAACAATAGTATTAGTAGTTTTTTCATTTTATTTCATTGATTGCCAAATTTAATTACCTGGACTTTTTTCTAAAATAGTTTTAACTTTTCAGGTTTTATTAGAATCTAGTTTTAAGAAAAAATGACAGTTTTATTAGAGTATACCATTACTTTTCTTTCGGCATGTAGTTTTATGGCTCTTGCCAAAACGGTACGCTCCAGATCTTTTCCTTTCATGATAAAATCATCTACAGAATTGATGTGAGAAACTCTAGTGATGTCTTGCTCGATAATTGGGCCTTCATCTAATTCCTCAGTAACGTAATGACTGGTTGCGCCAATAATTTTCACTCCTCTTTTAAAAGCGGAGTGGTAAGGTTTAGCTCCTGGAAAAGCAGGTAAAAAGGAATGGTGGATATTGATGATTTTATTTTCGTAAAGCGAAATCAAATTAGGCGTTATGATTTGCATGTAACGCGCTAGAACAATAAAGTTAATCTTGTGTTTTTGGAGCAGTTCGATTTGTTTCTTTTCTCCTTCTACCTTGTTGTCTTTAGTAAAAGGAACATGATAAAACGGAATATTGAATTGATCAGCAATGGGTTTTAAGTCCATATGATTAGATATAATCAAAGGAATTTCGATATTTAGTTCCCCAGCGCTATAACGACCTAAAATATCATACAAGCAATGATTGTATTTAGAAACAAACAATGCCATTTTAGGTTTTACCTCCTTGTTGTAGAGATCCCAAGACATATTAAAATCGGTGGCAATCGTTTGCTGAAAATCAGCTCTTATGGCTTCAACGCTACTAGTTGGATTTGTAAGTTCACTTTCCAGTCGCATAAAAAACACATTTCGTTCCATGTCAACATGCTGATCTAAATAAGTGATGTTTCCTTCTACTTTTAGTATAAAATTAGTCACGGTTGCAATAATTCCTTTTTGGTCTTTGCAATGAATAAGTAGGGTGATTTTTTGCATTATAGTTGGTTCTTGTAAATTTAAATCCTTTTTTTTGGTACAAAAAAAGTTTAGTTCTAATTTTCTGTTTTCATTCAATGGATGAAAGGAAAATCAAAACTAAACCATTTTACCTAAAATAAACAGATAAAGGATGTTTTAAATCTTTGTTTACTGCTGTTTTTTTGTGTGATTTTCAAATCGCATAGTTGTACACAAAGACAATTAAATCTTCTTGTCTTGCAATGCAAAAACCCTCTGTAATAAAATAGAGGTTCTCGAGCTAAGATTGGTTCTAATGTTTTTTTCTTCGACAGCTACCATTTTAAAAACCCCATTCATTGCTTGATTCGTTACATAGTCAGTCAAATCTGGATTTACCTTATTCACTAACGGAATGCTATTATATTTAGTAATGATGTTCGTCCAGACTTTATCAGCACCTACTTTAGTAAAAGAGTTTTTTATTATGGGATTAAATTTCCCGTATAAAGCAGTAGAAGTACTGTTTTGTAAATAATTAGTGGCGGAGCTTTCGTTCCCCATCAATATTCCTCTTGCATCTGCAAATGACATATTAGTCACAGCATCTACAAATATAGGAGTCGCTTCTTTTACAGCATCCTCTGCCGCACGGTTCAATACTTTTAAACCTTCATCAGCCAAAGAACTAAGACCAATGCTTCTTAATCCCGCATCTACTTTTCGCAATTCTTCTGGTAAAAGAATCTTTACTGCCGCGTTTTTGTAAAAACCATCTGTGGCGGTTAACTTAGTTACTTGTTTAGAAATACCATTGTTCAACGCTTCTTTCAGACCTCCAGAAATATCAACAACTCCCATGCTGCCCGTTTGTGGAAATTGATTCATTACTTGTTGCATCTCAGCGCAACCAAAAAGAGAAAATACCATTGTTAAAAGCAAAAATTTTTTCATGTTCATTTTTTTATTAGTTTACTTCAGCTGCGTTACCATTTGGTTCCAACCAAAAATACTACTTCTTCAAATATAAAGCCACTTTTTATTTTTGGAACATAAATTTTAAGATTTCTTTAAGAGGGGATATTTCTAGTTCCAAGCCTTGAGACGCTAGAATATTCCGTTATTTAAGAAAAATAGAAAAGGATTTCTCCCGAAGCGGCGGGACTTTCTGGCCTGAAAAAGAAGATTGTTGCTTTTTTATCAACATCTGCAAGGAACATCAGGCAATCATTAAAAATTTTTGTAAATTGCACTCTTAAAATTATCATATTCTCAAAATGAATCCACAAACGCCATATATTCCTAAGAATAAAGTTAGAATTGTTACTGCAGCCTCTCTTTTTGACGGTCACGATGCAGCTATAAACATCATGAGACGAATTATTCAATCTACTGGTGTTGAGGTGATTCACCTTGGCCATGACCGTAGTGTTGAAGAAGTGGTGAATACCGCTATTCAAGAAGACGCAAATGCGATAGCTTTGACTTCCTACCAAGGAGGTCATAATGAGTATTTTAAATACATGTATGATTTGCTTAAAGAAAAAGGAGCAGGGCATATTAAGATATTTGGAGGCGGAGGCGGAGTAATCCTTCCTTCTGAAATTGAAGAATTACAAGCCTACGGAATTACTCGTATTTACGCACCAGATGATGGTCGTTCTATGGGATTACAAGGGATGATAAACGATTTAGTAGAACGTTCAGATTTTCCAACAGGAGATAAATTGACTAATGAAGTAGAAGAATTAGCATCAAAAAATCCAACAGCTATCGCACGAATTATTTCTGCGGCTGAGAATTTTCCAGAAGTAGCAAAGCCTGCTATGGATGCAATTCATAAAATGAACGAAACCTGCACCACACCAGTTCTTGGAATTACAGGAACAGGAGGTTCAGGGAAATCCTCTTTAGTAGATGAGTTGGTTCGTCGTTTTCTAATCGACTTTCCAGAGAAAACAATTGGTTTGATTTCTGTTGATCCATCAAAACGAAAAACAGGCGGAGCACTTCTAGGAGACAGAATCCGAATGAATGCAATCAACAGTCCTAGAGTATATATGCGTTCTTTGGCAACGCGTCAATCTAATTTGGCCCTGTCAAAATATGTCGCTGATGCAATCCAAGTGATCAAAGCAGCTAAGTATGATATTATCATTTTAGAAACTTCCGGTATCGGTCAGTCTGATACGGAGATAATGGATCATTCAGATGTATCATTATATGTAATGACACCTGAGTTTGGTGCTGCAACCCAATTAGAGAAAATCGACATGCTTGATTTTGCTGATTTAGTAGCATTAAATAAGTTTGACAAACGAGGCGCTTTAGATGCCATTCGCGATGTGAAAAAACAGTACCAACGCAATCATAACTTATGGGATGTGAATCCTGATGAAATGCCTGTTTTCGGGACTATTGCTTCACAGTTCAACGACCCAGGGATGAATACGCTGTACAAAGCGATTATGGACAAGGTTGTTGAGAAAACAAATTCCGATTTGAAATCAACATTCGAAATCACTCGTGAAATGAGCGAGAAGATTTTCGTTATTCCACCACACAGAACCCGTTACTTATCTGAAATCGCCGAAAGCAATCGTCATTATGATGAGACAGCGGTAAGCCAGGAGCAAGTAGCACAAAAATTATACGGTATTTTCAAAACACTGGAAACAGTTTCAGGAAAAGTACCAGTTATTACAAAAGCAGGAATTGATGATACGTCTGTATTACCTACAGCAATTGAATCTGAAAAAGAAGGAGTCGCTGAAAATAAAATTTTCCTTAATCTTTTACTGAATCAATTCGATAAAGTAAAAATGGATTTAGATCCGTACAATTGGGAAATTATATTGACTTGGAATGAAAAAGTAAATAAATATAAAAATCCTGTTTATACTTTTAAAGTTCGTGATAGAGAAATAAAAATGGCGACGCATACGGAGTCACTTTCTCATTCTCAAATCCCAAAAATTGCCTTACCAAAGTATAAGGCTTGGGGAGATATTCTACGTTGGTGTTTACAGGAAAATGTTCCGGGTGAATTTCCGTTTACCGCCGGTTTATATCCTTTCAAACGTGAAGGAGAAGATCCTTCTCGTATGTTTGCAGGTGAAGGTGGGCCAGAAAGAACAAACAAACGTTTTCATTATGTAAGTGCGGGATTGCCGGCAAAACGATTGTCGACGGCTTTTGACAGCGTGACTTTATACGGAAATGATCCTCATGTACGCCCTGATATTTATGGAAAAATAGGTAATGCCGGAGTTTCTATCTGTTGTTTGGATGATGCTAAAAAATTATATTCTGGTTTCGACTTAGTTCATGCCATGACATCAGTAAGTATGACTATTAATGGACCAGCGCCTATGTTATTAGGGTTTTTCATGAATGCTGCCATCGATCAACAGTGTGAATATTACATTAAAGAAAACGGTTTAGAAAAAGAAGTTGCCGTAAAAATCAATGCTATATACAAAGGAAAAGGGGTCGAAAGACCACATTATCAAGGCGATCTACCTGCAGGAAATAGCGGTTTAGGATTGATGCTTTTAGGAGTAACTGGAGATCAAGTTTTGCCTATGGTAGTTTATAATGAAATTAAAGCGAGAACGTTATCACAAGTTCGTGGAACGGTTCAAGCCGATATTTTAAAAGAAGATCAGGCACAAAATACCTGTATTTTCTCTACTGAATTTGCGTTGCGATTGATGGGTGATGTGCAGGAGTATTTCATCACTAAAAACGTAAGGAACTTTTATTCGGTTTCAATTTCAGGGTATCATATTGCGGAGGCAGGTGCAAATCCAATTACACAATTAGCGTTCACACTTTCAAATGGATTTACGTATGTAGAATACTATTTGAGTCGCGGAATGAGCATCAATGATTTCGGTCCTAACTTATCTTTCTTCTTTTCGAATGGAGTAGACCCTGAATATGCAGTGATTGGTCGTGTAGCACGTAAAATTTGGGCGAAAGCCATGAAAAATAAATATGGCGCTAATGAACGTGCTCAAATGTTGAAATACCATATTCAAACATCAGGTCGTTCTTTGCACGCACAAGAAATTGATTTCAATGACATTCGTACGACTTTACAAGCTTTGTACGCGATTTACGACAACTGTAATTCATTGCATACTAATGCTTATGACGAAGCGATTACTACGCCAACAGAGGAATCTGTTCGTCGTGCGATGGCAATTCAGTTGATTATCAATAAAGAATTAGGTCTAGCCAAAAATGAAAATCCAATTCAAGGTGCTTTTATCATCGAAGAATTAACGGATTTAGTTGAAGCGGCCGTATTGTTAGAATTTGACAGAATTACTGAACGTGGTGGTGTTCTGGGTGCTATGGAAACGATGTACCAACGTTCTAAAATTCAAGAAGAAAGTTTGTATTATGAAACTTTGAAACATACAGGAGAATTCCCAATCATAGGGGTGAATACGTTCTTGAGTTCTAAAGGGTCTCCAACGGTTATTCCTGCTGAGGTGATTCGTGCTACCGAAAAAGAGAAACAATACCAAATCACGATGTTGGACAATTTGCACAAAGCAAATCATGACCAAGTGGATGAAATATTGAATACTATTCAAGAAGCAGCCATTAATAACGAAAATTTATTCGATCATTTAATGGAAGCAACTAAAGTGTGTTCTTTAGGACAAATCACTGCTGCATTGTTTGAAGTAGGTGGTCAATATAGAAGAAATATGTAAGCAGAGAACCACTTTTTTGCTTTTGCAAAAAAAGTGTGTGAATCGCTTATCCCGATTTTTATCGGGATCTGTTCAATTAGAAAAGAGTGCCTT
>NZ_JASMRI010000010.1:144674-170077 GCF_041431375.1 Flavobacterium sp. Arc3
AATTAGAAAAGAGTGCCTTGCTTTTGCAAAAAAAGTGTGTGAATCGCTTATCCCGATTTTTATCGGGATCTGTTCAAGAGAAAGCCTTCCGTTTATGGAAGGCTTTCTCATTTCTACTGCTTACTACTATTGAGCTAACATATATCTACTACTTTGAAGGAGGTTTTGCTGCCAAGAAAAACGGGACACATGGTCCTTTATCAGTATACCTAGAAATAGCGTTTGAAAAGTGATTTAAATAAAAAAAATGCGGAAAATATTTTCTGCATTTTTTTTATTTATAAAGATTAAACTACTTGCTGGTGTTTCCCTTCTTTAATTTCTTCTACTAATTTTTTATTGAATGCTGGTAAGTCATTAGGATTTCTACTCGTAACTAATCCTTGATCTACAACAACTTCTTGATCATGCCAATTTGCTCCAGCATTGATTAAATCAACCTTTATAGAAGGATAGGAAGTCATTGTTCGTCCTTTAACTAGTCCAGCGCTAATTAAAATTTGTGGACCGTGGCAAATTGACGCAACAGGCTTTCCAGCTTTAAAAAAATCTTTTATAAAAGCCAAAGCATTTTCATTTGTTCTTAATTTATCTGGATTAATAACTCCCCCAGGTAGAACTAAAGCATCATAATCAGTAGCTTTAACATTTTTTAATTCTTGATCAACTTTATAATCTTTTCCCCAGTCAGTAGAAGCCCATGATTTTATGCTTCCGCTTTCTGGACTCACGATTTCGGCTCTCCAACCTTGTTTTTCTAAATATTCTTTAGGTGAGCTTAACTCAACTTCTTCAAATCCGTTTGTTGCTAAAATAGCTATTCTCTTTTCCATAATTTTGTAAATTTAATCTCTTAGTACCATAAAATTACAAATTATAGTAAGGAGCAATTCATAAATAGGTATTAAAATAAACATAATTTTGTTCAAGCTGTTTTGATAAAACACGTCCTTTAATGAAATAATTTACTTAATTCCGGATATTTTTAAGTACCCAATATGCAAAACGTCTTCTTGTAGTTTCGTTTCTGACTTGGTTATTTTTATGGAATATTTTTCTTTGAGCTGACTATTCAAGATGTCAGTTACCTTATAAATGTCGTCAATATCGATTCCGTATTTATCGTCGATATGCGAGACGCCAGCACCCTTAAAGCCACAATGCTTGTAAAATGTGGTTCTTCTCGACTTCTTGGAGGCGAGTCCTATAGATGTAGCAACGGTTAGCATTTTGTAATGGTACTCTTCAAACTCATTTTCCTTATAACCACCTAAGTTGATAAAAAATAAATGGTCTAAATTAGTGTTTTCAACGGTTTCTTTAGGTATAATTTCAATCGAAAAATTGTCCACGACTGAGACTTCTCGCCAGGCATCGATATGGATTCTTCCTTTGGCCTCGGGCCAAAAAGCTTTCATTTCTGGGATCAAATCTTTTAGGGACGCTCCAATTCCAAAGAAAATATCATGTTGTTCCGTAAGTCGCCCAGCCGGCGTACAGCCTAGCATAACCATGTGTAATTTTAGTTTTTTTTCCATGTTTCAATGCTGTGTTTTTTTTACAATATAAATTTTGGCATAGTTAATGAATATACGAAAATAAGAAACCCTAAAAAATAAAAACATGAAAAAAATAATTACATTTGTAGCCATTGCTGGCTTGTTCACTTTACAAAGTTGCACAACATCAGGAACTTTTGAAATTGAGCCAATTGCGAGAACTGAAGTTTTTGAAATAACGACTTCGTTCAATTCGAATAATAGCTTCAGTAGACTGGTAGCATTTAGTCCGCCAATTTATTCTTCGGATGTGGTTTTGACGTACAGACTATCTGGATCTAACTCACAAGGAGATATATGGGAATTATTGCCGGAAACCTACTATTATAATAATGGTGCATTAGATTTTGGTTTTAGATATGATTATACAAATCGTGATGTAAATATTTATATGGTTGGAAATGATTTACAGTCTGTGTCTACAAATTTTAGAGTCAACCAGGTAATTAGAATTGTGGTCGTACCAGCTAATTATGCTAAATCAGTGAATAAAAATAGTTACTCTGACGTTATTACGGCCTTGAATTTAAAAGACAACCAGATTCAGAAAATTGATCTTTAATAATTAAATTTATAGTAAAAAAGGGAGCTGCAATGTTCCCTTTTTTATTGGTCAAAAATAAAAGGTAAATAGTTTTTTTTGTAGTTGGAGTGAGTGTTTTGTGTCTATTTACTTGATTATTAATGGTTTAATGTTTAAATTTGGTATAGTTAATGAAATGTAAATAGTAATAAGAGAACCATTTAAAAAAGATAGTTATGAAAAAGATTAGTACAATTTTAGCGATTATTGGAATGATTTTCATTTCAAGTTGTGAAGGACCTCAGGGCGAACCTGGCTTTGATGGACAGGATGGGTTACTGGGAGAAGTTTTTGAACTTAAAAATGTCAATTTTAATTACAATGCTACAGACGGTTACTCTATTTATCGAGTATTAGATCCTCTGATATTTGCTTCGGATGTTGTACTGATTTATAGAATGAGTGGGACAATAGATGCTAACACTCCAGTGTGGCAACTTATTCCAAGAACTCTCTTTCTATCTGAAGGTGAGTTAGATTATGATTTTGATTTTAGCAAAGAGGATTTTACAATTTATGCAGCAGGTGATTATGATTTAAGTACAACGCCGTCATACATAAGCAATCAAACTTTTCGTATTGTAATTGTGCCTGGTAGTTTTTCTACTTCAATTAATAAAAATAATTACGCGGATGTGATAGCGGCCTTAAATATAAAGGAAAGTCAAATTCAGAATATTAGTTTTTAATATTGTGAATATTGCAAATAAAAAAAGGAAATCTCGCGATTTCCTTTTTTTATTTGCAATATGTTTCTTCATAAGGCATGGGGCCATAAATTGTATTTTCGTGTTTAGTTTTCTTCAGTAGTTTCTCGTTTGCTCATATATAACGAGACTGCAATTCCTGCTAAAAGAGAAATGGCAATAAAAACTAATGAAGCCCACTCTGGAATTTCAATAAGTTCGTGGAGTATCATTTTAAGGCCTACGAAACTTAATATAGCAATAAGGCTAAATTCTAAATAGCTGAACTTTTCAATCATATTAGCCAAAAAGAAATACATGGATCGCAATCCTAATATGGCAAAAATGTTAGAGCTAAATACTAAGAAGGGATCGCTTGTAATAGCTAGAATTGCGGGAACGCTATCAATGGCAAATACAACATCCATAACTTCAATAATTACCAATGCAACGAATAAGGGTGTTGCAGCGGTGATATGTCTTCTTTTTACAAAAAAATGTTCTTTATCGATATGGTTTGAAATAGGAATTACCTTTTTTAAACTTTTATATACAAATGATTTTTTAGGTTCAAATTTTTCTTCTCCGTTTGAAAACAACATTTTCATTGCTGTGAAAATCAGGAAGAAGCCAAAGAGATAAGTAGCCCAAAAGAATTTATGGATTAATAAAACACCAAAAGAGATCATTAAACCCCTAAAAACGATGGCGCCTAGTATACCCCAGAATAAAACCCTGTGTTGGTATTTTTGTGGAATCTTAAAAGCCGAAAAGATAATAGCTATCACAAATATATTATCGACGCTAAGAGATAATTCTATTAAATATCCAGTAATGAATTTTATCGATGCGGCAAGAGGTTTTAGTCCGTCTGGGTTAGAAATATAATTGTTAGCATATATCCAGTAAATAACCCCAGAAAAGAGAAAAGACAGTGTTACCCAAATTACGGTCCACTTAGTAGCCTCTTTTGTGCTAATAATATGGGGTGTTTTATTGAAGACACCTAAATCTAATGCTAGGATTATAAAAACGATAATAAAGAAAGAAATCCAGACAATCATAAATCGAGTTGTTTTATAGATTTACAAAGATACTTTTTGATTGCTAACTGTGAAATTTATTCTTATAAAGTTGAATCTTAAAGGTAAAAAGAGGCTTATTGTTTAGCTGAAATGTCAATTTGGAGATTTACGGGCTTAAAATTAATATGTTGTCAGTATTAAAGGTTTTTTTTACGAAAAACATAATTTAATTGGTTTTACCCTAAAAAATTAGAGGTAAAATTTTATAAAAACATTATTTGAATTATATTTGCACCTCAATAATAGGGGTTTAATTTTTTAAATATAATTTTTATGTCAACAATACGTTTCCAAGCTTTGAGAGAAGCATCAACAAGAAAGCCAATTAAATTTGAAGAGTCTGGTAAAAAATCAATTCTTTTCGGTTCAAATGTATTTAATGATAAAGCAATGAAGCAATATTTGACTTCAGACGCTTTTAAAGGAGTTCAAGGTGCAGTACAGCATGGAACTAAAATAGACAGAAAATTAGCGGACTATATTGCAATGGGTATGAAGGAGTGGGCCTTGTCTAAAGGAGTAACTCATTACACACACTGGTTTCAACCATTGACTGGAGCTACTGCTGAAAAACATGATGCTTTCTTTGAAACTTCATATGATGGTGGTGATCCAGTAGAAAAATTTGGAGGAGCACAATTAGTGCAACAAGAGCCAGATGCATCTAGTTTTCCTAACGGAGGAATTAGAAATACTTTTGAAGCGAGAGGATATACAGCTTGGGATCCTACGTCTCCAGCATTCATATTTGGAACTACATTATGTATTCCAACGGTTTTTATCTCTTACACAGGAGAAGCTTTAGATTATAAAACACCTTTGTTACGTGCCTTACAGGTTATGGATGAAGCTGCTACTGAGGTATGTAAATATTTTGATAAAAATGTAAAGAAAGTTACTGCAACCCTAGGATGGGAGCAAGAATATTTCTTGATAGATAGAGCATTGGCACTTTCTCGTCCAGATCTTATGATGACTGGAAGAACTTTGTTAGGTCATACATCTGCAAAAGGGCAACAATTGGATGATCATTATTTTGGTTCAATTCCTACCCGTGCACTTACTTATATGAGAGATCTAGAGCAAGAATGTATGTTACTTGGAATACCAGTAAAAACACGTCACAATGAAGTAGCTCCAAATCAATTTGAGTTGGCACCTATTTTCGAAGAAACAAACCTTGCTGTAGATCACAATTGTTTGTTGATGGATGTGATGGAGAAAGTAGCAGAGCGTCATGATTTGAAAGTGTTATTTCATGAAAAACCATTTAAAGGAGTAAACGGTTCAGGGAAACATAATAACTGGTCATTAGCAACAGATACAGGCGTAAACTTGTTGAGTCCAAGTAAAACGCCAATGAGCAATTTGCAGTTTTTGACTTTCTTTATCAATACTATAAAAGCAGTACATGACCATGAATCTTTGTTAAGAGGTGCTATTGCAACTGCAGGTAATGACCATAGGTTAGGTGCAAATGAAGCGCCACCGGCTATTATCTCTGTATTTATTGGAGAACAATTGACTAAAGTTTTAGCTGAATTAGAAGGCGTAACAGCAGGGAAATTATCTCCAGAAGAAAAAACAGATTTAAAATTGAATGTTGTAGGTAAAATTCCAGACGTTCTTTTGGATAATACAGACAGAAACAGAACTTCACCATTTGCTTTTACAGGAAATAAATTTGAGTTCAGAGCAGTAGGTTCTAATTCTAATTGTTCTAATTCAATGACTACATTAAATGCTATCGTTGCAAAACAATTGAGAGATTTCAAGAAAGAAGTAGATGCTTTAATTGAGTCGAAAGACATGAAGAAAGACGATGCGATTTTCAATGTTTTGAGAGAATACATCAAGCATTCTAAAAAAATCCTTTTTGAAGGAGACGGTTACAGTGAAGCATGGGAAATAGAAGCAGGGAAAAGAGGATTGAGTAACTTTAAAACGACTCCCCTGGCATTGAAAGCTAGAGCATCTAAACAAGCCTTAGATTTGTTTTCTGATTTAGGAATCATGAATCATATTGAGGTTGAAGCACGTTACGAAATTGAATTAGAAGAGTATACTAAGAAAATTCAAATTGAAGGTAGAGTATTAGGTGATATAGCAACAAACCACGTAATTCCAACTGCTATTCGTTACCAAAATACTTTGATTGAAAATGTGAGCGGGTTGAAAAATATCTTTGGAGCTGACTTTGAAAATGTGGCTAAAGAGCAAATTGTTTTAATCAAAAGCATTTCTAAACATATCGAAGGGATCAATTCTAAAGTACTTGAGATGACTAACGAAAGAAAGAAAGCGAATGTGTTGACTGATGGTCAAGAAATGGCTGAAGCATACTGTGATAACGTAAAACCGTATTTTGAAGTGATTCGTGAGCATTGTGATAAATTAGAGCTATTAGTTGATAATGAACTATGGACTTTAACTAAATACAGAGAATTGTTGTTTACAAAATAGTAAGCAAACAGTCTTAAGATTGAAAATGCCTATCCGTTTTGGATAGGCATTTTTTTATGGTATAAATCCTGTAGAACAAAAAAAATATTATTCTTGGCTAAAAATACTTTCGTGGAGTAGAAGTTTTGATTAGGGCAATGGTATAGCGAATAAAGATTATAGCCGGTATAAAGTGCCTTATATTATTATAGGTTTAAAATACATTAATAGTGCTGTAAAATTATGCACTTGTGTTACTTGATTTCGTCATAGATTCCTTTATTGGATTAGTATATTAAATGACTTTATGATGCGATTAATTTTTGAGCGCTTTTGTATTTGTAATTATAGTTTAGTTAGTTTAGTTAGTTTTTTATAATTGAATTCTTATTAAATGGTCGAATAAATAGCATTTATATTTAAAAAGGTAATGACGTAATTTTTTTCTTATACTAATATGAGGAAAATAATGTAGTTCACCGTAAAAGTCTTGCGTTTCATCGAAAACATGACTATATCAGTGAAAAGCAGGTGTTTATACTGGTTTTTTTCGAGAAATGTTTTCTATCTTTGAAATGTAATAATCAAATAAGGGGTATGTATTTATACTAAAAACCTTGTTATTTATTATGAAGAAGAGGATTCCCAAATCACTTTTTTAAAACCTACATGATAACTTGTATTAATAACCAATTAAATATATTTATTATGAAAAATGTTTTTTTAAGTATCTCCGCGATGCTATTAGTAGGTTCAGTAGCTACGGCTCAAGTAAACACATCTGATGTGAATCAAGTTGGGAATTTGGACGTCTCAATTGTAGATCAAAACGGTCACAATAATGCATCTGATGTTGATCAATTAGGGGACCGTAATACGTCTGAAGTTTATCAAGGAATTCGACCTGGCCTTTTTGATGCACTAAGAAATTCTGCAGTTGTAATGCAAAATGGTAATGACAATGGGGCTTTTATTTCTCAAAGTAATCAGGATAATGAAGCTTTTCAAACTCAAACGGGTAATAAAAATACCGCTACTATTTGGCAAGATCAAATTGTAGGAGCACCACAAGCGACACGTGGTTCTGATTGGGCAACACAAGAGCAAACGGGTAATCTTAATGTTGCGACAATCGATCAAGGAACAAGTGGTAATGAAAAACCAGTAGCACCTTCTGTTTTTAGTAGTGCTCAATTGGCAGCTGTAGCAGCTGTTCCAGTTCCCGTTTCACCTAATTATAATAACGATGCGCTTCAAGTTCAAAATGGTAATGGTAATACAGCTTATGCTAGCCAAGGTGGAGTTGAAAATCACTCTTTTCAGTATCAAACGTCTCCAGGTGCTATAGGAAATACTTCTAACCATTATCAATATGGAAGAGAAAACACAGCAACTACAACTCAAAATGGGACTATGTTATTAGATAATACTATGCAAATAGGAAATTTAAATACAGCAACTGTTACACAAAATGGTAATGGTCATGAAAGTATTGCTTATTCAAAAGGAAATAACAATTCAATTACTGTAACTCAAAATAACGGAATGTAATATTTTGAGAATATAACAAAATGAGATAGTTATTATGGCTATCTCATTTTTTTAATTTAACAATAAATAAAATGAAAACTCTTTTTTTAAATTTTGTACTTCTTATATTTTGTACTCAGTTTCTGTTTTCTCAGGATAGAGATGAAAATTCGTTGGTTAAAAACTATAGTTCTTCTGTTTTTGATAAAAAAGAAGCTGCTTTAAGTGTGCTTTCATCTTCAGCTAAAAATGAAAACACTAAAGATGCTTATTTAAACAATCAAAATTCAGGCGTTTCTATTCAGCAAATTGGCGATTATAATTATGCATTAATTGATGTAAAATCTAAAATATCGAATATTTCGTTAAATCAGTATGGTGATAATAATCAATACTCATTAGTTAAAGAGGCTAAAAATATTTTTGTCGATGTTAGTCAAAAGGGAAACAATAGTAAAATTGAGGATTATTCCTTCAGGACAAATTATGATGTGAACACCCAAATGATTCAGAATGGAAGCAATCAAAATATAAAAAGTATAGGAACTAATTCAATATCAAAAGATATGAAAGTCTCACAAACTGGTAATGGTGCTTCTGTTATTATTTTAAACAAGTTAAATTAAAAATAGAATTAGTAAATAGAGGTTTTAGTATTATACTTTCGTTTCTTGTTATATATGTGTAAGTTCATAATGCCCATTTCAAAAAATTAGTACGGGAAAAATGGAAATAGAAAAAAGTGTAAATACTATTACTATTATAGGAATAGTAATAGTAGAAAATCAAACTGATGTTATTAAAAGTGCATCGTTTAAATTATCTTTTTTTACGGGTCAAAAAAGGTATAGGTGAATAAAAATTATATATTAAACAACAAGAAAACATCTTTGTAGATGTTTTTTATGCGTTATAGTGTCTATGTTTTGAGAATAAATGTGATTCGGATAGAATAGGTAATTGCAATAATGAAACCTCAGGTCATTATTTATTAAATGATTTCTAGATAATTTGGTTTGCTATTTTTATTCGTAGGATCTTTTCTAGTTTTTTTTCTAAAATTAAGAGTACTTAAAGCAACTTAATTAGTTTTATTTTCATGTTTTTCGTTTAAAATAATCTCATCTTCAATCCTGAATAAATATCAGTTTAAGACCAATGTTTGTTACTCTTTTTATTTAAAATGATTGATTGTTCGAATTCAGTTTTTTTTCAGTCTCAATTTTGATTCTTTTTTCTCTGCTACAATAAGCTGTCTTACGAGTAGCGCCTTCTATTTATTTAAGGGCTTTAATTTAGTCTCAAGCTTGATGATCTTTTGTTATGGTTTGTTTGCGATAATTGTAGTTTTTTTTAATAAAACTAACTTCTTTAAGGATTAAATAAATAATTGATTTGTTCCTGAATATTATTCTTAGGACAAATTGAGATAGTTGAAAATCCTCCTTGTTTTATTTTATGGAGTCCTTGTAACTGCCAAGGCAGAGAATAGTATTTTATTGTGATTTTGATAATGAGTTCTTGGGGTATTTTCGTAATTTTTTTTATGAATCAGGCTATTTCTTTGTGCGAATTTTATTGTCAAATTGAATTGAGTCTCTCCATAGCTGCATAGGTTGAAAAAATATATGTAGGTCATCGTCAAAGTCTTGCGTTTTATCGAAAATAGCTATTTTCCTGTAAAACAAGTCTTTAATATTGGGGTGTTTTCGATATATTTTTTATATATTTGAGATGTAGTAGTCAAATAAGAGTTGTTTTTTAGTACTAAAAATCTTGTTATTTGTTATGATGAAAAAGAGGTTCCCAAATCACTTTTTTAAACCTACATAATAGTTTGTATTAATAACCAATTAAATATATTTATTATGAAAAAAGTTTTTTTAAGCATCTCCGCGATGTTATTAGTAGGTTCGGTTGGGATGGCTCAGGTAAACATGTCAGATGTGAATCAAGTTGGGAATTTGGACGTCTCAATTGTTAAACAACAGGGTCACAATAATGAATCAGATGTTGATCAATTAGGGGATCGTAATACGTCTGAAGTTTATCAAGGGATTAAACCTTCTAAAGCTAATAAACCTGTTGCTTATGATGCACTAAGAAATTCTGCAGTTGTAATGCAAATTGGTAACGACAATGGTGCCTTTATTTCTCAAAATAATAAAGACAATGAGGCATTTCAAACTCAAACGGGTAATAAAAATAAAGCTAAGATTTGGCAGGACCAAGTTAAAGGAGCACCACAAGCTACCCGTGGATCTGATTGGGCAACACAAGTTCAAACGGGTAACCTTAATGTTGCGACGATTGATCAAGGAACAAATGGTAACGAAAAACCAAAAGTAGGGTCTGTTTTTAGTTCTACTCAATTGGCCGCTGTAGCCGCAGTTCCAGTTCCGGTATCACCAAATTATAATAACGATGCGATTCAAACTCAAAATGGTAATGGTAATACCGCTTATGCTAGTCAAGGTGGGGTTCAAAATCACTCAGTTCAGAATCAAACGTCTCCGGGTGCTATAGGAAATACTTCTAACCATTATCAATATGGAACGGAAAACACAGCAACTACAACTCAAAATGGGACTATGTTATTAGATAATACTTTGCAAATAGGGAAATATAATACTGCAACAGTTATGCAAACTGGTAATGGTCATGAAAGTATTGCTTATTCAAAAGGAAATAACAATTCAATTACTGTTACTCAAAATAACGGAATGTAATATTTTGAGAATAAAACAAAATGAGATAGTTTTTATGGCTATCTCATTTTTTTTAATTAAGTATTTCTTTCATATTCAGTTTACTTAGGATAAGAGAGGGATATTGTCTAGTTAAAAGTTTTAGTTCTTCTGTTTTTAATAAAAAAGAAGCTGCTATAATTATTTTAAATAAATTAAATAAATTTTAAAATGCAATTAGTAAATAGATATTTTAGTATAATTCTTTTGTTTGTTAGTACATTTTTTTATGCCCAAAATCCCATACCTCAAGATGAAGTAAGGGCTAAAATTGAGATTGAAAAAAGTGAGGGCAATATTAAAATTACAGGAACTGCAGAAAATCAAACAGATATTACAAAAAGCGCATCTTATAAATTATCTGTAATAAAAAACAATCACGCAAATAATAATAACTCCACAAATGCTCAGGAAGGAGTTTTTATTTTAAAGCCAAATGAACTAATAAAATTGTCAACTACTCAGGTTAATATTGCTAGTGATGACGAAGTAATTATATTATTAATATTTTTTAATGAGGACAAACAGATTATTAGTAAAGACCGTTTAGTTTTAGGCGAAGAAAAAAAAAAGAACAGCAGATAACGACCTTAGCTGTACCAGATGATAGTTTTGTTATGAGAGGTATTATAACTGATGATACTAAAACAAGAGTAGGTAAAGATTTTTATGATAAATATTACTATAAATATAATGATATTGGAATAAACGCAAAGGACATTGTTGTAATAGGAGAAGAATATAGTTTTGCTAGGAATACAAAAATAACTATTACAATTGAAAATGAGATTATATATGAGTTTATCGTAAGGCCTGACGACGAATTCTTAGAAGCGGTTTCTGATGAAGCAATAAGCAGAACCTATTATTACTTAAAAGAAAAAGAAAAACAAAGCAAATATTTCACTCAGTATTAATTTTATTCTTTTATTATGAAATTCATCTATTTTTCATTGATTTTATTTTTATTTTCATTTACTATTAAAGCACAAGCTTTAGTATATAAGCCAGTTAATCCAGCTTTTGGCGGGGATACTTTCAATTATCAATGGTTAATGAGTAGCGCAGAGAATCAAAATAAATTTAAAGAAAAAACAAGCGAAACTGAAACTAAAACGGATTTAGAGCAGTTTAAGGCTAGTTTAAATTCACAATTATTAAGTCAAGTATCTAGCTTACTTTATAAGCAACAATTTGGAACAGATGGTCTTTCGGAGGGTTCTTATACATTTGGGAGTTATGCTATAGATGTTTATCCTACTTCGAATGGTCTGTCGATAAATATACTCGATACTACCACAGGTGAGCAAACACAAGTAATAATCCCAAATAAATAATTATGAGAATTCTAACCTACTTTTTTTTACTCTTATTTCTTTCCAGTTGTGGAGCATTTTATAATCAGCCAACTGGAATCGAAAAAGCAATTATAGGAGAAGGCACTCCTGCAACTTCTCTGTTAAAAGATTTGCCTGAGCCTAAACAGCAGATTGTTGTTGGTGTTTACAAGTTCAGGGACCAAACAGGACAATATAAAGCAGTAGAAAACGGAAGCAGTTTTAGTACAGCAGTAACCCAGGGTGCTACTTCAATACTTATAAAAGCACTAGAGGATTCCAAATGGTTTATTCCAATTGAAAGAGAGAATATTGGTAATTTATTACAGGAACGAAACCTAATTCGTTCTACTCGCCAAGAATATAATAAAAATGCTAATCCTAATGAACCACAGTTAACGCCTCTTTTATATGCTGGAGTACTATTAGAAGGCGGAATTGTGTCATACGATTCAAACATAATTACAGGTGGTTTTGGTGCGCGTTATTTTGGTGCAGGTGGTTCGGTAAAATATCGTCAAGATCGTGTGACTATCTATTTGAGAATGGTATCGACTTCTAATGGTAAAATTCTTAAATCTGTTTATATATCTAAAACTATTTTATCACAAGCTATTGATGAAAGTTTATTTCGCTATGTCAACTTCAAACGGCTTTTAGAAGTAGAAACAGGTTATACTACAAATGAACCAATTCATATGGCAGTAACTGAAGCAATTGAAAAAGCTGTAGAATCAATGGTTTTAGGAGGGATTGAAGAAGGAATTTGGGAAGCAAATATTCCTCAGCCAGAGATTGATTCTTTGTTAAAAAAGTACAACAAAGAAAATCAAGATGCTGGTGTTGCAACAATTTATGGAAGAAAACTCGAACAAAGAAGGTCTAAATTTGCAATAGAAGTAAGTGGAGGTGCGACTTTGATGGATGGTGATTATGGAAATTCAGAAATCAGACCAATGGCACGTGGAGCCTTAAAGTATTTTTTCACTCCTGGTTTTAATTTAAGCGCCTCAACAAATGTTTTTAAACTAGCTAATAAATATGTTTTTGATGGCGGATATGCGACATTAGATCTTAATGCAGAGTTGATTTTGTTGCCAAAAGATAAATTAACACCTTATATTTTTGCTGGAGCAGGTTATGGGTTTAATTCAAAATTTGATAATACTCATACCAAAATTCAGTATGGACTTGGTTTGGAATACATGGCTTCAGATAATATAGGAATTAAAATGTTTGGAGAGCATAATCTCAATTTTAGCGATAATATTGATTATATAGAAAGAGGAGTTCGGGATGATTATTATTATCGTTTTGGTTTAGGTCTAACGTACTATTTTTCAAATAAAAAAAATCGTTAGATAATAAAGGTAATACTAATACCAAAAACAAATAGTCTTAGTTCATAAATAATATTAATTCCATAATGATGAAAAATATTTATCTTAAAATCAGTTTTGTTCTTCTAGTTTTGATGTCTTCTTGTAGTGAAGAAAAGATTGCTGGTGAAGAATATGGCACAGTAGAAGGAAAGGTAGTTAGTGCTTTGACTTTTTTACCTTTGGCAAACGTAAAAGTGTTTTCGAGTCCAAATTCAAGCATTGTTTTTACAGATGAGGAAGGAAAGTTTGTTGTTCCCAATGTCAAAGTTGGGGATTACTCTTTTGAAGCTCAAAAGGATGGTTATATTACTACGTATGAGGCTGCTACTGTAAATAGTGGTAAATCGACTAATTTAGTTTTTGAGCTAAAATTATCAACTACTAATAATAAGGCACCAACGGCACCTGTCCTTGTGACACCTGCTGATAATGCAATTAATCAAACTCTAGAATTAAAATTGACTTGGACAGCTACAGATACTGAAAAAGATAGCTTAAAGTATGAAGTTACATTAAGAAAAGATAGTAGTAATGATGTTGTAGTTTATTCAGATATTTCTAAACCTAACTATACATTAACGGGATTAACTTATAGCACTAAGTATTATTGGCAGGTTTCAGTATCAGATGGCGTAAATCCTCCAGTTTTAAGCGCCATTCGAACATTTACTACAACAGCTTTTCCAAATGCAAGATTTTTATTTGTTAAAAAAGAAAGCAATAATTACGTGATTTATTCAGGTGATGAGAGTGGAAATGAATTACAATTAACTAATTCGAGTATTAATAGCTGGCGACCAAGAAAAAATAATCAAGTTAAAAAAATCGCATTTATTAGAGCAAGTGGTGCTCAAAATCATATTTACACAATGAATCAAGATGGTTCAGGTGTTCTTAAACTGACTAATTCGGTTCCTATTGCTGGATTTAATTCGGATTTTATTAATTTCTCTTGGAACGCATCTGGAAGCCAAATTATTTATCCTTATTTTGATAAATTATATAGAATTAATAATGACGGTAGCGGTTTGACTAAAATTTATCAAACTGCAAATGGGAAGTTCATATCAGAATGTGATTGGAGTAATGATGGAACAAAAATTGCCTTGAAGGTAAATGATGCTAGCGGTTATAATGCAGAAATTTATGTAATTAATACTGCGGGTTCAATTGTTAATCAGGTTATATCTGGGTCGAGTGGAGCTATTGGAGGTTTAAATTTTTCTGTTAATGCTCAGAAATTAATTTTCACAAAAGACGTGTCAGGTTTTGAAGATGCTAATTATAGACAATTGGACACGAGAGTGTTTCAATATACTTTTAATAGTAACGTAGTTAGTGAGATAGGAATGGAGAAAATATCAGGAACATTAGACTTAGATGTAAGGTATTCTCCAAATGAAGCTGAGTTAATATTAATGAACACTTCTAACGATGGTATATCGGCTAAAAACATTATAAAGTATACTCCCCCCTCACTTAGTGTCGGAAGTTTACGAACAGTTTTGTTTACCAATGCTAGCATGCCGGATTGGGAATGATAAAAATAAACGAGTAAAAATACCCATCTTTAGCGATTTGGGTATTTTTTTTGTTTTCAATTTTTATTAATGCTTCTGCTTCTTACATTAAACACTTCCTAAATGCGAATACACAAAACCCAAAAAAAATATTTATCTTTGCCAAACAACCCAGCTGCCTCAAAGCAGCTTACACAACTACACTACATGAGTTCAGATACTAGTAAACGATATGCACTTCGCGGTGTTTCGGCATCCAAAGAAGATGTGCATAACGCCATAAAAAATATTGACAAAGGATTATTTCCTCAAGCATTTTGTAAAATTGTTCCTGATTATCTTACCCAAGACGAGGAATATTGTTTAATCATGCATGCTGATGGGGCAGGAACAAAATCTTCTCTGGCTTATATGTACTGGAAAGAAACAGGTGATATATCCGTATGGAAAGGGATTGCCCAGGATGCTTTAATCATGAATATTGATGATTTATTGTGCGTTGGAGCAACTGATAATATCTTGTTATCTTCTACTATTGGTAGAAACAAAAACTTGATTACTGCTGATGTAATTTCGGCTATTATCAATGGAACCGAAGAACTGATAAAAGAACTGGATTCCTTTGGCGTGACCATTCATTCAACTGGCGGGGAAACCGCTGATGTGGGTGATATCGTTCGTACCATAATCGTAGATTCTACTGTTACAGCTCGTATGAAACGTTCTAAAGTCATTGACAATGCTAATATCAAAGCAGGGGATGTGATCGTAGGTTTGGCTTCTTTTGGTCAGGCTACTTATGAAAAAAGCTACAATGGCGGAATGGGAAGCAATGGATTAACTTCTGCACGTCACGATGTATTCGGAAAATATTTGGCTACCAAATATCCAGAAAGTTTTGATGCGGCGGTTCCAGAAGACTTAATTTATTCAGGACAAGTAAAATTGACTGATGCCGTAGAGAATTCTCCTATCGATGCCGGACAATTAGTGCTTTCGCCAACCAGAACTTACGCACCTATTATCAAGAAAATTTTAGATCAATATGATGCTACAGTTATTCATGGTATGGTACATTGCAGTGGCGGAGCACAGACAAAAATTCTACATTTCGTAGAAAACCTACACATCATAAAAGATAATTTATTCCCAGTTCCTCCTTTATTTAAATTGATACAGGAACAGTCTAAAACAGATTGGAAAGAAATGTATCAAGTTTTTAACTGTGGACATCGCATGGAATTATACGTTCCTGAACTAGTTGCGCAGGAGATTATCGCTATTTCGCAATCATTCAACGTTGATGCACAAATCGTAGGAAGGGTAGAAGCAGCAGATACTAAAAAATTGACAATCACCAGCGAATACGGAACTTTCGAATATTAATATAATTAGGAGCTATTCCTGCTGTCCGTTGTATCTTTTATCGTCTCGTTAAAAAACGAGACAATAAAAGGATGCCACTTCCATCAGGGCTAAAAACACAATGATATGTACGAATTAATTTTTTGGAAATATTTAGAGGAGGTTTACTTAAACCATCAAGAAGTGTATGAAGCACTCGATGAAGAAACAACTATTGAAGGCTTAGAAGAACTTCCTGTTCAAGTAATTATGAATAGAATAGCTTCTGTATTTTCAAAATGGGAAAAGGTAGATGAAAATAGCTGGAAAAATACCACTGGAGTAGGTGCTTTTCAAGTACTAACAACACCTCAAAGTATACAGATCGATTGCTATGGTACCGAAGGGAAGACAATGGATCAGTTAATGAATATTATGGAAGAATATAAATGTCCATTATATGACCCACAAGTTCCTATGCGCTACGATGAAATGTATTCGCCTGAGTAGTATTATTTTGTAAATAAATAGGAATTCAAATTACACAATCGAAGTAAAAACTACCATAATACTGATATCTGATAATTAGCAAATGAATTTTGATTCTTTCCCTAACTTAATTCTCGAGGATGAAACGGTTTTACTTCGACCGCTTCTAGAAACTGATTTAGATAATTTATTAGATTTTTCAATTAACGAGCCTGATACTTGGAAATATTCTTTGGTACGTGCTAACGGAAAAGAGAATCTAGAAAAATACATTCAAATAGCACTAGCAGCTAGAGAAAGAAAAATAGAGTTTCCATTTATTGTTTTCGATAAAAAATCCGGTAAATATGCTGGTAGTACTCGTTTTTATGATATTAATGTTGCGCACAAAACACTGCAATTAGGATATACTTGGTACGGTGCAGCATATCGAGGAACAGGGTTAAACAAGCACTGTAAGTTTTTATTATTACAATTTGCTTTTGAAACTCTTGAGGTAGAACGTGTCGAGTTTAGAGCGGATAATGATAATAAAAGAAGTATTGCCGCGATGAAAAGTCTCGGCTGTAAGGAAGAAGGGGTACTACGAAATCATATGCCAACTTACAATAGCGATTTGCGACGCGATACTATTATTTTAAGCATCCTTAGAGAAGAGTGGTTTGGGGATGTTAAGCAGCGTCTTGTTGATGCTATAACAGATTTAAACTAATCTCCAAGCTTGGATTCTTTTTCTTTGCCATCTTCTTCTTTTGTATCATTATCTTCTTTTATTTCCTCTTTCTCATCTTCCTCTTTTCTAAAACCAATTAATTGTCGGTATTTTGTTTCTGTTTTTTTTAATTCTTCCTCTAAGTGTTTGTATTTACTAATGTCTTTTATAGTAACAACAGCAGCAACTACGTTGTTATCCTGATCTACTAATGGTCTGCCGCTAATAAGAACTCGTTTTTTTTCGCGTTTAGCAGAGTTCCACAGGACCACATCGATATCATTTGTGATTTCTCCGTTTAATGCTCGTTCCATGGGTAAATTTTGTGAAGGAAAAACAGTCTTTTCATCAGGAAAGTAGAGTTCGAAATGGTCTGAAATATTAGGTGATATAAGATCATCTTCTTCAATTCCAAACATTTCATTTGCATTGTAATTTGCCATGATTACTTTTTTCTGTGCATTTGCAACAATAATACCTTCGCTTATATTCTCTAGAATCAGTCTTAATTTTTGTTCGTTTTCATAAAGTTCATCAATTGCCTGTTGTTGCTCTTGTTCTAATTGTACAAGTGTTGTGATATCTCGAGCGACGGCATACATTAATTCCGTTTTTGAGTCAGCAATGGCAGACCAAACAAGCCATTTAGTAGAGCCGTCTTTACAAATCCACCTATTTTTAAACTCCAGTACTTGGGAGCCATCTCGAATCGTTTCAATTTGCTTTTGGGTACTTTCCTTATCATCAGGATGTACAAAGTGGAGAAAGGGCTGGCTTAAAAGCTCCTTTTCAGAATACCCCAACGTTTTAATCATTGTAGGATTTATTTTTTCAAAATTTTCCCTAGAAGCGATAATCATAATATCTAATGAGATATTGAAAAAATTATCAGCTGCTTTTAATGATTTTTCAATTTCAACCGATTGGGTTACATCAGTGGCAACGGCATACAATAAACCCGTTTTTACGTCAGGAAAGGTAGACCACTGAATCCATTTGATAGATCCGTTTTTACCTATATATCGGTTTTTAAACTGTGTCGTAGTAGCTCCAGTTTCCAGTTTAACCACTTCCCCTTCTGTATTTGTTTTATCTTCTTGATAAACAAAGTTGAGGAAGGGCTGGCTTAATAGCTCTTCTTCAGAATAACCTAGTATTCTAACTGTAGCAGGATTTACTTTAACAAAGTGAGTTGATGAAGCAATAATCATCATTTCTGCCGACATAGTAAAGAATTTATCAGATGCAATTAAAGACTTCTCCATTTCCTTTCTTTCAGTAATATCGGTAGATATCCCTCCGATGGCATAGATTCTTCCAGTTGAATCATATAAAGGGAACTTTACAGCTATGTATGTATGGTCGCCATCTTTTTGCTGTATGGTTTCTTCGGTCTTCAATTCACGTAGTTTTTTTACGACTTCAATATCGGAGTTTCTGTAGGTGTCAGCAACAGTTTCTGGTAAAAAATCAAAGTCTGTTTTTCCTATGATTTCATCATTCGATATTTTAAATAGATCGCCAAATTGTTTGTTGATCAATATATATTCTCCGTTTATTCTTTTTATAAAAATGGGATTGGATGTATTGTCAATAATAGACTGAAGTAATTGCCTGTTGTCGAATAGTGATTTTTGAGATGCTTTTTTAGCTTTTAATTGCGAATGAATAATAAAATAGACAACAATTAATAAAATGATGGATAGTGCAAATAAAGCAACCTCTATCCAATCTAATCTCGCATCCAATGTTTCGTCTCTTTGCTTGTCAAGACGTGAAATGAAAATCCATCCTGAAGCAATGACTACAAGTACATTTATAACAAATCCTAGAAAGATTTTTTTTTCAAACGATATTTTCATTATCTAACATTTTAATTTAATTTTTAAAAAGCTTGATAAGGCAAGGGTTACTTGTCTATCAGTATGAAAGTTAATGAATTATATCCAATTTATTATCTCAAAATTAATTTTTTTAAAGTGAAAGACTACACAAAAAGGATTATCAGTAGATGGTCTACTAAATTTTAATTCTGAAAATTGATTCGGAATTTCTAATTAATTTTTTCTTGTTTTTATCCCCTAAAAACGGAAAGTCAGTTGATAGCTATATTTTTTTTAAGCAAGAGATTAGTTGGCCTTTATTTGTTTTCAAATTTCATCAAGTTTAGGCTCAATAAAATTACAACCAAAGTAACGCCAACATCTGCAGCAATTGCAAAAACCAGATTACTATAGCCCATAAAGGCTAATGCGATAAAAATTACTTTTACCGTGATGGCTCCTATCGTATTGATTTTTATTCTTAGCAAGGTTTTTTTGCTGAGACGAATCAAAAACGGAATAAGGGAAAGTTTATCGTTCATCAAGGCAATATTGGCCGTTTCAATTGCGGTATCGCTCCCAGCAGCTCCCATTGCAATCCCCACGGTACTCAATGCAAGAGCCGGCGCATCGTTTATACCGTCACCCACCATGGCGACGCTACCATATTCTTTTAGTAGGGCACTCATTTCCTCCGATTTGTTTTCTGGAAGCAAGCCTCCAAATACTTTTTTAACACCTACTTTTTTAGCAACATAGTGAGCTGCTTTTTCACTGTCGCCCGTTAGCATTATTAATTCGATATGAAGTGCTTGCAATTCCTTTATAGCAGTAATACTATCCGGTTTAATGGCATCGGTCAAACCAATAATACCAGCTACGCCTTTACCAAAACTGACAACTACACTTGTTTTACCCTCGGAAGCTAATTGTTCGACAATTTTTTCAGCCTCTTCATTTACTTCATGATATTCTCGAATGAATTCAAGTTTGCCTACATAAACAGTTTCATTCTCACAAACTAAACACCTTGCAATAGCTCCTTTCCCCATGATGCTTTTAAAACCTTCGGCTTTATGCGGTTCAAATCCCTCCGCTTTGCTTGCTGTTACGATGGCTTGCGCCAATGGGTGTTCAGAGAAAACTTCTGTTCCAGCAGTACAAGCTAACAATTCTTCGCGGCTAGTTCCGTTTAACGGAAAAACATCGGTAACAATTGGAGTACCATAAGTGATGGTTCTGGTTTTATCTAAGGCAATTGCTTTCACTTGAGCCATGGCCTCGATGTATTTCCCTCCTTTTACCAGAGCCCCTTTTGCGGAAGCATTTCCTATAGCAGCATAGATAGCAACCGGTGTAGAGATTACAAGTGCACATGGACAGGCAATCACTAAGAGCGTAATGGCTTGTTTCAACCACAGATCAAAATCCAAGTGCAGTATGAAAACGGGGACTGCAAAAACCAAAACCGCCATTGCGATTATTGTAGGCGTATAGAATTTAGAAAAGCGTTGGATAAATTTTTGGGTATCACCTCTGGACGCTGCAGCTTCAAATGTCAGCCGAATTATTTTTGCAAAGGTCGTGTCTATGGAAAGGGTTGTAGTTTCCATTTCGATAAAACCATTTTTGTTGAGCGTTCCCGCAAATAAAATATCGCCGTGGCGTTTGTCTTTTGGGATAGGTTCTCCGGTAATTGCTGCTTCATCAACGGTAGTTTCTCCAGATGTTATTTTTCCATCTAATGGAATCATTTCACCTGGTTTTACTTGAATGACAGTCCCTACAGAAACTTTATTTACTGCAATATTTTTATTTTCTAATTTTACAAAAGCGGTTTTTGGGGCTATATTCACTAATTGGTCCAATGCCGATTTTGAGTTCTCAAGACCAATATCCTCCAGACGTTCACCTAAAACGTAAAGGACAATAACAACTGCCGCTTCGGGATATTCGCCTAAATAAAAGGCAGCAACAACAGCAATGGTCATCAGTAAATTAATGCTGCTGAATTTAAGTTTAAAAATTGCTTTTATACCATTCATCAAAACCTCGTGACCTATACCTATAATAAATGCGGCGAAAATATAAGGTGCGTAGGGCATAGGAATGTGTATGCCAATAATCGACAAAATTTCTAAAGTGATAACAATTGTTACGGAAGAAAGTAGAAAGAGAAATTTTTTATCGTCTATTGGCAATTTCATAAGCTGAATTTTATTCTGTTTAGTTTAATTATTAGTTGTCTTTTTATTTAAAAGAACTGGTTCTCCAAAACCAATTTGCTCTAATTTTTTCAATTGAGTTTCTGCATCCCCTACAATTAAATAAATCATCTTGCTGGAGTTTAGATACTTGTCAGAAAGCGCTTTTATATCTGCAATTGTAATGTTTTTTACTGTATTCTCCCTTTGTTTAGCGTAATCAACTGGGAAGTTGTAGTTGCTTATTTCATAAAGCATGTTCAATTTAGAGGCCATTGTTTCAAATTCTCTGGCATTGCTTTTAATCAAATATCCTTTTGTGATATTGAGGTCGTTTTCATTGAAATTAGTACCATATTTTTCGATGATCTCTTTTATTAATCCTACTGATTCATAAGTTACATTTGATCGTACTCCGCTATAAATAGTGAAAGGACCTTTGTTATTCGAACCGTCAAAAGACGAGCCAATTCCATAAGTGTAACCTTTTCCTTCACGCAGTTCTTGCGTAAGCTGTGATGCAAAACTACCTCCTCCTAAACGGTAATTCATAATGTCAGCAGGATAGAAATCTGCGTCTGTGGCAGCAAGCGCTGGATATCCAATTCTTATTACTGATTGTTTTGCACCGGGAACATCGTAGAAATAGATCTTAGAGCTTGCTGGTGCATCTGCAATTTTCATTGTTGGGATAGCAACTTCTTTAGACTTCCAGTTTTTATTTAAAGTAGCTAAAGAACTATTCACCTGCGATTTTGAAACGGCTCCTACAATTTGGAAATTAGTAACAGAAGGTGAAATGTTTTGGTTGTAATACGTTTTTAAATCATCAAGGGTAATGCTGTTAATTGAGTTCTCAGTACCAATTCGATTATTCGATAAAAGTGATTCTTTTCCGTAAATTAATTTTTTGAACTCATTTTTCGCAATACTATTTGGATCCGCCTTTTGCTGTAGCACTTGGCTTAATGTACTTTGTTTTATTAAATCAAATTCTTTAGTATCCCAGCGAGGCTGTAATATAATTTCCTGAACTAATTTTATTGTTTCATTGTAATTCTTTGCCAGTGTGTTTCCAGTAATCATAATGGATTCATCGGTTGCAAATGCGTTAATGGTGGCTCCAAGGCTTTCGATCGCATTTTCTAATTGCTCGGGCGTTTTATTTTGAGTTCCTTTAGTAAGTAACTGTGCTAGCATATTTGAAACACCAATTTTAGCGGGGTTTTCCAGTAACATCCCTCCTTTTATTTGCATTTGAAATTTTACCAACGGCACTTCATAGTTTTCTATTCCTAAGAGTGTTAATCCTGACGGTGATTTTTCTTTCCATACTGTTGGCAGCACAACCTCAGGACTTTCGCCATAGGCAGGTTCGCCACTTCGGTCAAAGCTCGAAGGTGTTTTTTCATAAGTTGCGGCAATACTTGCGTCAAATGATTCTTCTTTACCTTCAATGATTTTTTCTTCAGCGACCTTTGCTAAAGTGGACCCTTCCAAAGCTAAGTTAGCTTCGCCTTTTGGTACAAAACTAGTCGCAATGAAATGTTTGTCTTTTATATATTTTTTATAAACTCGCATCACATCTTCTTTGGTTACAGCAAGGATGTTTTTTACGTCTTGATTAATGAAATCAGGAGTTCCTGCAAAGATTTCATATTGGGCTAACTGAAAGCCTTTTCCTAAAACACTAGATAGTCCGTTGTAAAATGCAGTTTCTTGTCCTGCTTTAATTCGATCTAAATCCTGTTGCGAAATACCATGGCTTTCAAAGTTTTTAAAGGCTTCGTTAATTCCATTCATCACGGTATTCAAATCTGTTTTGTCGAAAGCAACAACATTAAGGATGTACTGTCCTGCTATTTCAGAATTGTATTGTGATAATTCAACTTCATCGGTTAGTTTTTTATCTTCTACCAGTGTTTTGTATAAAGGCGCTTTCTTGCCTTTAGAAAGATAACTGGCCAGAACTTCTAGTGCATAACTATCAGGATGGTATTCGTAAACAGAGGGCCAGGTTAGTGTAAGTTGAGGCAAACGAGCAAAATTATCCTCAAAATAGAATTTTTTAGTTTTAGTCAGGGTTACGGGCTGTTTTTCCATTTTAGGAATAGATTCACCACGTTTAATTTCGCCAAAATATTTTTGCACCCATGCTTTGGCTTGTTTTACATCAAAATCCCCCGCGATGGTTAGCGTTACATTATTAGGAATATACCAGCGGTTGTAAAAATCTTTTACATCTTGAAGAGATGCATTTTGTAAATCTTCTAAAGAACCAATTACTTCCCAATGGTAAGGATGGTTTTCAGGATATAAATTTTTATTGATTATTGCAAAATTATTCCCATAAGGTCTATTGTCGTAGCTCTGTCTTTTTTCGTTTTTTACGACTTGCTTCTCTTTAGCGAGAACTGGATCTGTCACCGTATTAATGAAATAGCCTAGTTTATCGGCTTCTGCCCAAATCATTTTTTCTAAGGCGTCTTTTGGAACAGTTTGAAAGTAATTTGTGCGGTCTCTGCTCGTGGAACCATTGGCACCAGAACCTCCAATACGGGCACTCATTTTATCCAAACCACCTTTTCCTAGATTCTCTGACTCTAAAAATAAAAGATGTTCAAATAAATGGGCAAAACCAGTACGACCGGCTTTTTCTCTTGCTGATCCCACATGGCTAGTTAAGGCAACCGCAACTACGGGGTCAGATCGATCAATATGCATAATGACATGCAGGCCATTGTCTAAGGAGAATTGTTCAAATTCTACTTTGAACTCTTTTGTTTTCGTCGTTTTGGCTTCGTTTTGTGAATAAGAAACTAATACAGTGAATAAGAAAATTGGGAGGTTTAGAAATTGGAGTGATTTCATTTTGAAATTTTAAATTATTGTTATTTATTAAACGGAGTTATTAAAATTAGATTCCAAGGTTGTTAGAATCATCTCTTGTTTTTTTGGTAAAAAAAATGAAGTTGGTGTACTTTTTTAATATCGGGAACTAAGTTAATGAAAAATAGCGTTTCCTGTAATTAATGTAAGATTTTATCTCTTGACATAATGATTATTCTCTTTTCAGTGTATAGTAAAATTTAAAATAATTTAATAGCAGAAGTTTCTATTACTGTTTCTCTTTGCTCATTCTGAAAGATTTTAGAATTAAATAATTCAGGAAATGTTAGATAAGATATGGCTTATTATTAATCGTACTTTTGATAGCGTTTAGAAGATTTTTAATAAAAAGAAGAGAAGTAAGAAGTAATCAAAATTTTTATTCATTTTTATCTTTTGGGAGTTTATTGCTATTGATAGTCTATGCAGTTTAACTTTAATTTTGAAAAGGGAGTTTAATCTTAAAAAAGGAAATACCTTTGTCGTTTAGTTTTAAAAATTTAAATCTTTCTCAATAATGAAAATAAACTTAAAGAACGGAATTGATCAACTCATTTTCGGGATGAAACAAAAGGATGTTACCGCGATATACGGTAAACCGGATAGAAACTATAAGGATGAAGATGACAACGTTATTTTTGCTTATAATACACTTAAAATACGTTTGACATTCTACAAAGAGGAGGACTTTAAACTAGGGTATATGGTAGCTTCTAATCCAAATTTAGAGTTATTCGGACATAAAGTGATTAATAGAAAAATCAGTGAAGTCAAAAAAGAATTGGCTGCAAAAGGAGTAGCCAAATTCACTCAGGAAGAATTTGATACTTTCGAAAACTATTTTAATGAAGATAATTGGATTATCTTTCAAACAGAATTTGATGAGGTTGTAAAAGTGGAAGTAGGTGCAATCATCAATCAAAAAGATGAATTTGACTGGAAGTTTAAGAGCAAATAATAGTTAGAGAACTCTATAAAACAAAAACCCGATACATTTTTAGACTGCCCCCAAAAAGTTAGACACTATTTGGGGGTATTTTTATGGAAAGAAAAGTCAAATATGATTATACA
>NZ_JASMRI010000011.1:0-146844 GCF_041431375.1 Flavobacterium sp. Arc3
ATATAATTTTCCAAGTCTTATTTTTTTCTGTAAATCTCGGGAATATTTAATTCCTCCCCAACTTTTGAGCTTGATCCTTTTTATGCAGCACTAAATTGGATAAATATCCTCAACAAACCAAAAAAATTTAGAACGGCATTTGATCACTTTGATTGTAAAATAGCCACTAACAATTCTGAGGGAAAAATTCAGCAACTACTTTATATGCAGGAATCATTTACAATAAACTAAAAGTATATTCTGCCGTTACAAACGCACTTTTCTTCATCAAAACCCAAGAATAATTTGGAAACTTTTCAAAATACATTTGGCTACTTACAATTGAAAAAAGAAACTCGCCAAAAAGACTAAAATACATCACTACCACTATCTCACTTTTTGATGCGATAAGCATAGCTTTAAAATAATAAAAATTAAAAACAGCGACTGATTAGTAAAAAAAACATTACATTTGTCTCTAACTTTAGGGGTGTCTACAACATTGTAGGCTGAGAATTACCCTCTGAACCTGATCTAGTTCATACTAGCGTAGGGAAAAGTAAGATGACTTCCGTGGTCCCATTTTGGGCACTTTGTAGCCATTCCTAAAGTATAACTATATACTAAATTCAACAGGAATGGAGCTAAAAATCAACAACCAAATCAAACAATTTCAAGCAGATGCCCTAAGCATTCAAAACCTGCTCGATATTGAATTTCCCCTAAAACAATCCGGCATTGCCGTCGCAATCAACAATACCGTTATTCCAAAATCCAACTGGAACGACCACCCCTTATCCCAATCTGACGAAATCTTAATTATTTCAGCAACCCAAGGAGGCTAATTAGACTGCTCGGGCGGGCTATTCGTTTCAAGTCCGCAGTTATAAACTGTAAAAAAACAGTCGCAACAAGAGCTTCCTACGGTCGCTTTCTTGCTCCTTGTTTCTATCAGTTTATCACTTTACGGGCTTTCCATTGCTATCCCTAGCAGGAGAAAGAAGATAGAACATAGAATAAAGAGCAAAGAAGCAAGAAAACAGAGAAAATCACAAACTCTGCAAACTAGAGAATCCGTGCAAATTCGTGTTTTCGCTTTTGCGAATCCGTTTCATCCGCGTTCCATTAAACACAAGTAACAACAAAATCAAAAATAAACTTTAAGACATTCGACTTTATAACTTTAAGACTCATAAAATGACAAACGAAGAAAAAATATCTAGAACCCCATTCCCCAATTCTATAAAAGTATATATCGATGGTACAATCCATCCGATAAAAGTAGCCATGCGCGAAATCTCACTTGCCGACACAAAAATGTCTAATGGTCGCATAGAGAAAAACCCGCCAGTAACAATCTACGACACATCTGGTCCGTTTACAGATCCTGATATCGAAATCGATATTCGAAAAGGATTGCCTCGCATCCGCGAACAATGGATACTAGACCGTAATGATGTAGAAGAATTGACAGAAATCAGCTCTGATTACGGAAAAGAGCGCCTGAATAACAAAAAACTAGACGAATTGCGATTTGAATATTTACACAAACCCATGCGCGCCAAAAAAGGTGCAAATGTTTCGCAATTATATTACGCAAAACAAGGCATCATAACTCCTGAAATGGAATACATCGCAATTCGCGAAAACCAGCGCATTGAGCAATTAGACAGTCAAACAAAAGCGATGCAATGCCAGCACCAAGGGCACAGCTGGGGAGCAAACACACCTAAAAGCAAAATCACAGCCGAGTTTGTTCGTAACGAAGTAGCCATTGGCCGCGCCATAATCCCGAACAACATCAATCATCCTGAAAGCGAGCCAATGATTGTAGGACGCAACTTTTTGGTCAAAATAAATGCTAACATCGGGAACAGCGCCGTAACCTCAACCATTGAAGAAGAAGTAGAAAAATCGGTTTGGGCTTGCCGTTGGGGCGCCGACACTATCATGGATTTATCAACAGGTAAAAACATTCACGAAACTAGGGAATGGATTATCCGCAATTCGCCAGTGCCTATTGGAACCGTCCCTATATACCAAGCACTAGAAAAAGTAAATGGAATTGCCGAGGATTTAACTTGGGAAGTTTTTCGTGATACTTTAATCGAACAAGCAGAACAAGGCGTCTCTTATTTCACCATTCACGCAGGAGTGCTGTTACGTTACATTCATTTAACTGCAGAACGCGTAACCGGAATCGTATCTCGTGGTGGTTCTATCATGGCCAAATGGTGTTTATTTCACCACAAGGAAAATTTTCTTTACACTCACTTTGAAGACATTTGCGAAATAATGAAACAGTACGACGTGGCTTTTTCCCTTGGAGATGGTTTACGTCCAGGTTCGATAGCTGATGCAAATGATGCTGCACAATTCGCTGAACTAGAAACTTTAGGTGAATTAGCAAAGATTGCGTGGAAACACGACGTACAAGTTTTCATTGAAGGTCCCGGACATGTACCCATGCACATGATAAAAGAAAACATGGAGAAACAATTAGAACATTGCAACGAAGCACCTTTTTACACTCTTGGACCATTAACTACTGATATCGCTCCTGGTTACGACCACATTACTTCGGCAATTGGCGCTGCAATGATTGGTTGGTACGGTTGCGCGATGCTGTGTTATGTTACCCCAAAAGAACACCTTGGCCTACCTAATAAAAAAGATGTAAAAGACGGTGTAATCACCTATAAAATTGCCGCTCATGCTGCCGATTTAGCTAAAGGTCATCCTGGTTCTCAATATCGTGACAACGCTTTGAGTAAAGCGCGTTTTGAGTTCCGTTGGGAAGACCAGTTTAATTTATCATTAGACCCCGATACCGCGAGAGAATTCCATGATGAAACGCTTCCTGCTGAAGGTGCCAAAGTTGCCCATTTTTGTTCTATGTGCGGACCAAAATTCTGCTCTATGAAAATATCTCAAGAAATACGTGATGTAGCCGAAGCCGAAAAAGGCATGAAGGAAAAATCAGAAGAGTTTATCGAGCAAGGGAAGGAAATTTATAGCTAAGCAAAAAAGAGAATAGAATAAAGATCAAAGAGACCAGATTATGATTGTAATCACAAACCCTATTTCAACACAAAATGAAACCAACACCATTCACGCTCTTTTTGAGTGTGGATTGGAGTTGCTTCATGTACGGAAACCCTATTTTTCCGAAGAGGAAATGAAGGTCTTTTTGTCGAAGGTTACAAAGGATTATAACTCTCGTTTGGTTTTGCATCAGCACCATCAATTAGCATTAGACTTCGGAATTAACCGAATCCATTTAACCGAAAGTACAAGAGCAACATGGAAATTGGATACAGAAAAAAAGCGAGATCAATTTATCAAATCGACATCGACTCATGTTATTTCTGATTTTAATCAATTAGATGATTGTTTTGAATACGCCTTTCTGAGTCCGATATATCAAAGTATCTCTAAACCAGACTACCAATCGAATTTTGATATAGAAAAAGCCATTAAAGATCGTACTAATTTTAATACCAAACTCTTTGCCTTGGGCGGAATCTCTCATAAAAATATAGAAAACACCTATCAATCCGGCTTTGATGATGTGGCGCTTTTAGGAATAATTTGGAATACGAACCAACCCATACAAAATTTTAAATTATGCCAGAAAATCGCCCATTTGTATTAAGTATCGCAGGTTTTGATCCTTCAGGAGGTGCAGGAGTTTTGGCTGACTGCAAAACTTTTGAGCAACATCAGGTTTATGGCCTTGCTGTTACCACAGCAAACACCATACAAACTGAAAACGAATTTTTTGAAATTCAGTGGACTTCGCTAGATTTTATTATAACATCCTTAGACAAGCTGTTTGATACATATAAAATAAAAGCGGTGAAAATTGGAATTACACCTTCGCTACCGTATTTAAATTCGGTTGTAATGCATATAAAAAAACTTTCGCCAACAACAAAAATCGTTTGGGACACCGTTCTGAAATCTTCGACTGCATTTGATTTTTTAGTCATTGAAAACCAAGAAATCCTAAAAAACATTTTGACTCAAATCGATCTAATTACACCCAATTATACTGAAATAATACAGTTATCTAACGAACCAACAACTGCCGAAAAAATAGCAAAAAACCTATCAGAACATTGTAATGTATTATTAAAAGGTGGCCATAATCCCACTGAGCAGGGAGTTGATTATTTATACATCAAAGACCGTTTTTTCAGACTCGAACGGCATCATAACAAAATATATGAAAAACATGGCTCTGGTTGTGTGCTGTCAGCATCGATTACAGCTAATCTCGCCAAGGACCAAAGCCTATTAAATGCATGTAAAAACGCCAAAATATATATTGAAAACTACTTATTATCTAACAATTCAAAATTAGGATATCATTATGCTTAACAAACTACAATACATCTCGCAGGGCAGAACCGTCGAAGAACAGGTTAAGAACATACATCAAGCTTTAGACAATGGATGCACCTGGGTGCAAATTCGGTTTAAAAATCATTTTTCTGACGATGCTTTTGCATTAGCGGAAGCCGCAAAAATTTTATGCGAAGAATACTTAGCCAATTTCATTATTAATGATAATGTATATCTCGCACAACAAATCGCCGCCGATGGTGTACATCTAGGATTAACCGACATGTCAATAAAAGACGCGCGCAGCATTCTTGGAGACACAAAAATTATTGGAGCCACTGCTAATACATTCGAAGACATTCAAAATCATGTTCAAAATGGCTGTGATTATATTGGTTTAGGCCCTTTTAAATTCACCACAACCAAGGAAAAACTGAGTCCGATTTTAGGTCTTGATGGCTATCACAACATTATGGCAAAAACACAAGAAAACGGATTAACAACGCCTGTTTATGCAATAGGCGGAATCACATTAGACGACGTTGAGCTGTTAATGCAAACTGGCATTTACGGGATTGCTGTTTCAGGATTAATAACCCATTCAACTAACCAGAAAAAAATAATCAAACAACTAAAAAACGACTTACATGGAAGCATCATTGTTTAAAATAGGTGATAAGATATTACGATCTCGTTTGTTTTTAGGAACGGGAAAGTTTGGTTCTAATCTACAAATGGAAGAGGCGATTTTAGCTTCAGGAAGCGAATTAGTTACGGTTGCTCTTAAAAGAATTGACCTTGAAACGGACACTGATGCCATCTTATCTTGTTTACAGCATCCAAACATCAATTTATTACCCAATACTTCGGGAGCAAGAAATGCCAAAGAAGCTGTTTTTGCTGCTCAATTAGCTAGAGAAGCATTAGAAACCAACTGGTTGAAACTTGAAATTCATCCCGATCCAAAATACTTGATGCCAGATGCTATTGAAACCTTAAAAGCAACAGAAGAGTTGACTAAACTTGGCTTCATTGTTTTACCGTACATTCATGCTGATCCTGTTTTATGTAAACGTTTAGAAGATGCAGGAACAGCCGCCGTGATGCCTTTGGGTTCGCCAATAGGTAGTAACAAAGGCTTGAAAACGATTGATTTTCTCGAAATTATAATCGAACAAAGTAAAGTCCCTGTAATTATCGATGCCGGAATTGGAGCCCCATCAGACGCTGCAAAAGCTATGGAACTGGGAGCAGATGCTGTTTTAGTAAATACAGCTATTGCAGTTGCTGGAAACCCCCGTTTAATGGCTGAAGCATTTAGAGAAGCGGTGATTGCTGGTAGAAAAGCATATGAAGCAAAGCTAGGACAGCAATATAAACATGCGATAGCTTCGAGTCCGTTGACCGCTTTTTTACACTAATAAAAATTAACCGCAAAGTCCACAACGCTTTGCGAACCTTGCGGTTAAAAACAACAAAATCTTGCGCGCTTTGCGCTTAAGCCTATGAACACATTTAAATCAGTCTTTAAACAATACGATTGGGAAACAATCCAAACAAAAATCTACCAGACGAACGCCAGAGAAGTAGAACAGTCACTCGCTAAAACCAGACGGAACTTAGATGACTTTTTAGCTTTGATCTCTCCCGCTGCTCAACCTTATCTAGAACAAATGGCGCAAGAATGTCATGAACTAACCAAGAAGCGTTTTGGGAAAACCATCCAAATGTATGCGCCTTTGTATTTAAGCAATGAATGCCAAAACATTTGCACTTATTGTGGTTTTAGTTTAGATAACAAAATCAAGCGAAAAACATTAATGGATTCTGAGATCAAGCAAGAAGTAGACGCTTTGAAAAACCTTGGTTTTGACCATGTTTTATTAGTCGCTGGAGAAGCTAATTATACGGTGAATATCAATTATTTCTTAAATGCGATTGAAGTTATTAAAAATGATTTTTCGACAATATCTGTTGAAGTGCAACCACTTTCACAAGATGAATACGAGCGATTACATGAAGCAGGTGTGTATTCAGTATTGGTGTATCAAGAAACCTATCATCAGGAAGTGTATAAAAAGTACCATACCAAAGGTAAGAAATCCAATTTTGATTTCCGTTTAGACACGCCAGACAGAATTGGTAAAGCTGGTATTCATAAAATAGGTTTGGGTGTTTTACTTGGACTTGAAGACTGGCGTACTGATAGTTTTTTTAATGCCTTGCATTTAGACTATTTACAAAAAACATATTGGCAAACGAAATACTCTGTTTCATTTCCACGCCTACGTCCCGCGGAAGGAACTGTTCCGCCCAACTTTATTATGGATGATAAAGACTTAACCCAGCTGATATGCGCTTACCGCTTATGGAATGAAGATTTGGAGATTTCGATTTCGACTCGGGAAAATGAGAAATTCAGAAACAACATTATTCCCATTGGAACGACGAGTATGAGTGCGGGTTCAAAAACTAATCCTGGTGGATATGTAGTCGATCCGCAATCACTAGAACAGTTTGAGATTAGCGACGAACGCTCAGTAGCTGAAATTGCACAAATGATAACGCAAAGTGGGTACGAACCGGTTTGGAAAGATTGGGACCGAAGCTACAAATGATTGTAGATTTTTAATTAACGAATTTTGATTGCAGATTGTTTGTGACAGCGGTCGTAGTGAAATATGATTCAAGAAAACCATGATAAGAAAACTAAAAAACACACTAACTACTTAAGTCCATTCACTAAGAACTATACACTTATGGACTTTTTTACTAAGGAATAACCAACTATTTACTAAGACCTAAACATGAGCATAATACAAGATTTTTTACGATACAACCGCCAAACGATGTTACCCGAAATTGGTGACGAGGGACAAGGAAAGCTTAAGAAAGCGAGAGTTTTAGTGATTGGTGCTGGCGGACTAGGCTGTCCCATTTTGCAATATATTGCCACGGCTGGCGTGGGGACTATTGGAATAGTTGACTTTGATATAATCGAAATTCACAACCTACATCGTCAAATTTTATACAATGAAGACCAAGTAGGATTACCAAAGACTACTACGGCAAAAGCTATGGTTGAGAAACTAAATCCGTTAATTGAAGTTATAGCCTTTGATGAGAAACTTACTTTGAATAATGCTTCACGAATCATCAGTCAATTTGACATTGTGATTGATGGTTCCGATAATTTTAGCACACGGTATTTGGTCAATGATACTTGTGTGGCTTTGGGCAAAACTTTAGTATATGGAAGTATCCTGGGTTTTGAAGGGCAGCTTGCTGTTTTCAATCATCAAGGAAGTAAAAATTTACGTGATTTATTTCCGGAACCGCCAAATCCTAAAGACGCTCCTAATTGTAGTTTTAATGGCGTGCTAGGGACCTTACCGGGAATGATTGGCACGATGATGGCGCATGAAACATTGAAATTAATCATCGGGTTGCCGAATTTAAGAAATGAACTGGTTTTATTTAAAACTTTAGATTGGAGTTTTACTAAACTAAAATTCTAAAACATCTTCAACGGATATGATTCCTAAATTTTGACATACTATATTTACATCAAATAAAATGGAGTTATTAACTTCTCTATAGGTATTTAATGTCCGTAAAGGTTCTTTTGTAACCACCCCTGTTTTTGGATTATTATTTACCATAATTCATCTACCGCAGGGTTTTACATTTTTAAACTGAACTTTTCCAATATAGGCACTTTTCAGAATTGGTCTTTTTTCAAAAATTTAATAAAATCGTCTCTCTCAATTTCGCGGCAACCTAAACTCTCTAAATGTGAATTATACACTTGACAGTCTAATAGTTTGTAGTCATTTTGCCGCAAGTGTTTTACCAAGGCAATAAAGGCTACTTTGGACGCATTTGAAACTTTTGAAAACATACTTTCACCGCAAAAAACATGACCTAGATCGATGCCGTATAAACCGCCGACTAATTCATTATTCTGCCAAACCTCTACTGACTTTGCTATTCCTAATTCGTTAAGTTTACAATACGCCTCAATCATGTCATTTGTAATCCAAGTTCCGTTTTGCCCGTCGCGTTCTATTTGTTGACAATTAGCTATTACATCTCTAAAATTTTGATTAAATGTTACTGTAAAAGTCTTTCGATTAAGGACATTTCGCATACTTTTTGAAACTACAAATTCATCTAGAAACAAAACCATTCGTAGATCAGGCGACCACCAAGTAATGGGCTCTCCATCTTCAAACCAGGGAAAAATTCCGCTACTATACGCTAATTGCAACCGTTGTGGTGATAAATCACCACCTAGCGCAATAATTCCGGAAGAATGCGTTAAAGTAACATCTGGAAAAAATAAATCTTGAGATAAATAATACATAAATTTGGCATTATAATTACAATGTAAAGGCTTATTTTTGATAAAACTACTTAATTTATAACAGCCCAGCCCTTTTTTTAATAAATTACCAAAATGAAAAAAACAACATTACTACTCCTTTTTATCCTAATGATTACACAAATGTATGGACAAAATGCGGATAGTTTAACGGTATCAAAAAAACTAACTTATAAGTCTTTTATTGTACCCGCTGCATTTATTACTACTGGTGTTATTTTATTGAACTCCGAATTAAATAATGATATTCAAACAAAAACAAATAATATTTTTGGTTCTGGATTTAGATCACAAGCAGATAATATATTCCCCCTAGTTCCTATTGGACAAATCTATTTAGGTAAATATCTAGGATTTAAACCCAAAACTGACTTTAAAAATCAAACTGTAAACATCGTACTTGCTAATACAGCGACTTTGGTTATCGTTGAAATAACTAAAAGCTTAGCCAAAAGAGAACGTCCGGACAAGTCTAATGATTTAAGTTTCCCATCTGGACATTCAGCTATTGCTTTTACAAACGCAACGCTTTTATATTACGAATATAAAGATTCTAATTTTTGGTACGCTAGTAGTGGCTTTCTATTTGCGGGAGCAACTGCAGCTTTTAGAATTGCAAACAACAAACACTTTGCTTCTGACGTGATTGCTGGAGCCGGAATAGGTCTAGCTTCTGGCATTATATTCTCGCATCTTAGTCCGCTAAAATCTATTAGAGTTTCTAAAAAATCAAAAACTACTGCTTTTATTTATCCGCAAGTAGGAAACCAAATAGGACTTGGCGCAATCATAAACGCTAATTTTTAAGCATAAAAAAAGCCTTGAAATTCAAGGCTTTTTAAACTTTATTTTATATTAAAAAGGCAAATCGTCTGGTTCGTCTTCATTTAAGTTTGTTGCTGGAGCAAAAGTTTGAGCAGTAGGCATAGGTGCTGAAGGCGCTTGAGGCTCAACTCCTGCTTTCTCAATTCTCCATCCTTGGATACTATTGAAATATTTAGTTTCTCCTTGTGGATTAACCCATTCTCTACCTCTTAAATTGATAGAAACCTTAACTGGCTCACCAACTGCGTAATTGTTTAACAAGTCACATTTGTCTTGAGTAAACTCAATCATAATATGTTGAGGATATTGTTCTTCTGTTGTAACAACTAACTCTCTCTTTTTAAATGCGGCACTAATTTGTTGTTCTGGATTAACAACTTTAATTTTTCCTGTAACTTCCATCTTCGTTATTTTAATTGTTATTTACTCTTGTTTTTTGGCCAAAAGTACTTTCCATGCGGTAAGAACATCGTCTTCATTTAGATACTTTTTAGCCTCTAAATGCAGCTTATCCTGGTCGTCAGAGCTTAAAACTCCCTTCACAGAAAAATTCTGTTTTACAAAGATACTAACTTCTTCTGGGGTAGGCAAGGCTTCTATGTTTCCTAATTTACCTAAATCATTTCCATCAAAAATATGGCTTTCCTTAACACGATGCGGAATGACATCTACTCCAATCCCAAGCGTTGATAAAGGCTTAGGCACTTCAAATAAACCTTGATTTGATCTCGAATACCAATTACCTCCTAGTCTGGAAACTAGATCAATTTTATACTGATCTATTGCTCCATTAGCATCTAAAACAGCTTCGTTAATATGAATTCGTACAACTTCACAGAGGATTAAATTTCCGGCACCACCCTCACTTCCTAATGGAATTATTTGAGTCACTTTACATTCAAATTGTACAGGTGACTCTTTTACCCGGTATGGCTTTACAATATCAGACTCCACTTGCGTTAATCCTGATTTTAAAAACTCATTTACACCATCGGCATATTCTGTGCTTGCAAGAGAAGTTTGCTGTACCATGTCAAAATTCACGACATTAATAACCACTTCTCCCGTTGCTTCACAATTAATTAAAGTGTGTTTAATTGAATTATCACGTACTCTTCTAGCCGGTGAAAATACCAGAATAGGGGGATTCGCACTAAAAACATTAAAAAAGCTGAACGGAGACAAATTTGGGTTTCCATTTTCGTCTACGGTGCTTGCAAAAGCTATTGGTCTAGGACCAACAGAACCTTGAAGATACCCTTGTAACTTTGCTGTTTCTATACTTTTTGGATCAATACTAATCATACTTTTTTATTTTCACTACATTAGTTCCTCGATTTACAAAAGTAAGTAAATGGTTTAAGTTTAAAAAGAGAGCGCGCCTTTATTTAATCCTCAAGAACAGTCCCACACAATATTTTTTTTCCTTTGTATTGAGAACTAAAATAATACTGTTTATATTTCGTTATATTTATCCCACAAAACCTCCTTTATGCAGTTTTCCGAAAGAAGAAACACGACCCGTTGGGTAATTATATTCGCTTCCTTTTTGATCATTTCATTGATTCTTTGGAACACCTATACCTTTTTTCAAATATTCAAAAATGAAGAACGATTAAAAATGAACCTTTGGGCAAAAGCTCAAAAAACACTGATTAACGCAGGTGAAAACACTGATGTTGAACTCCCTCTTCAAATCTTTAGTAACAACACTTCTATACCTATTATCCTTACAGAGCATGACAGCATTATAAACACTGTTAACATTGATGATGCAATTATAGAAAACAATACCAGAGCTGTCGCATTTTTATCAGATTTAAAAAACGAAAATGACCCTATTGTAATTGAATACGACCCTGGAAAATTTCAAAAGTTGTATTATGGAAATTCAGCATTACTCAATAAACTAAAATACTATCCTATAGCATTACTACTAATTATCGTATTGTTTACAGCCTTAGTTTATTATTTTTATCGAAGTACGAAAATAGCAACTCAAAACAAACTTTGGGCGGGAATGGCAAAAGAAACGGCCCATCAAATAGGCACACCACTTTCTTCTTTAATAGGCTGGGTCGAAATCTTAAAATCTGAAAACATTGACGAATCAACAACGATGGAAATCGAAAAAGACATCGACCGATTACAAACTATTACGGATCGATTCTCAAAAATTGGTTCAGAACCCATCTTAGAAAAGAAAGATATTGTAGACGAGACTTTTCAATCCTATAACTACCTTCAATCCCGATTTTCGAAACAAATTGAATTCACTTTCGAAGGTCCGAAATCACCCATTTTTGTTATGATTAACCCAACCTTGCACAGTTGGACCATTGAAAACCTAGTTAAAAATGCTATTGACGCTATGAAAGGAAGAGGCAAACTCTCTCTAAAAATAGAACAAGACCATGACTCCGTAAAAATAAGTGTGACTGATAGCGGGAATGGGATTCAGAAAAGTCAATTCAAAAGAGTCTTTGAACCAGGCTTTACCACTAAAAAAAGAGGATGGGGATTAGGATTATCTTTAACAAAGAGGATTGTGGAAGAATACCATAAAGGATCAATTAAAGTTTCCCGTTCTGAAATAGGAAAAGGAACAACAATGCAAATTTCTTATAAACTAAAATAATCAATCTCGCTCTTTAAAATTGTTCACCATTATTCTACTTCCAATGGAGAAAAAAAACAGACAAAACTAAATAAGATTTTTCATTTGAATTGTTCCATTAAAAAATACGGATTTCACTACCGTACACCTATTATAAAATTGGTATTACTTTGTGAAATCCGTGTACTTAAATTATAAGTTATTGTGAATGCTCTTGGCTAATTCTTCAAATTCGTCCTTAGTTAGGGAGACTTTGTTTTGAAAACGCATTTCATCCATCTCATTCAATGGAATCAAATGAACATGTGCATGAGGAACTTCCAGTCCTACAACTGCCATCCCCACCCTTTTGCACGGAACTGTTTTTTCTAATGCAATAGCCACTTTTCTTGCAAAATGCATTAATCCTAGATAATGGGCTTCGTCCATATCAAAAATCTTATCGACTTCAAACTTCGGGATACAAAGCGTATGCCCTTTCGCATTTGGATTTACATCCAAAAAAGCCAAATAATTATCGTCTTCCGCTATTTTATAACAAGGAATTTCTCCGTTTACAATTTTAGTGAATATTGAACTCATTTTTTAAGATTTTGATTATTATAACTGTTATTCTATGAACAAATACTAAAACTTAGCTAGTCACGAGAAATCTCCATTATTTCAAATTGAAGCACCCCATTTGGCACTGTAATTTCAGCAACATCGCCTACTTTTTTACCAAGAAGTCCTTTCCCAATAGGGGAAGTAACTGATATTTTTCCGGTTTTCAAATCGGCTTCACTTTCAGCAACAAGTCTATATTTCAATTCCATTCCGTTAGATTGGTTTTTGATTTTTACGTTAGATAAAACTAACACCTTAGAAACATCAAGATGTGTCTCGTCAATTAGTCGTGCATTAGAATGTACTTCTTCCAGCTTAGCGATTCTCATCTCCAGCATTCCCTGTGCTTCTTTTGCGGCATCGTACTCTGCATTTTCAGATAAATCACCTTTATCCCTAGCTTCAGCTATATCTGCAGATGCTTTTGGACGCATCACACTTTTTAAATAATCTAATTCTTCTCTCAATTTTTTTAATCCTTCTGCCGTATAGTAAGATATTGCGCTCATAGTTTCATCGTTTATGTAAATAGAAAAAATCCCATCAGGACGGGATTTCTTTCCACAAAGATACTTTTATTTTTTGTAGTCTATAATTATATGTTAATCATATTTAATTCAAAGTTAAATAAATTAAATTTGTTTCGCTAATACTTTCAATTTATTTTAGATAATGAAAAAACACCTTCTTTTACTTGTATTATTACCCTTCTTTTTTGGCTGTAGCGACAGTGGTTTTAACAATAAAAACCCTTATTTGCCTAACTATACATTTACTATAGATATCAACATGAATTTGCCTGCCTATTCAAATCTTCAATACCCTAGTAATGCAGTCTATTATTCTGGAGTAGGAATCAGGGGCATCTATATTTTCAATACTGGAAGTGGGTACAATGCATTTGATGCTGCCTGCCCTAATCAAACTTTAACATCTTGTTCTACTATGACCTTAAAAGGCATTAACCTAGTCTGTCCCTGCGATAATACAGAATACAGTTTATTTACCGGTTTAAGTCAAGCTGGATTGCAGTATCCTTTAAAGCAATATCGTGTTGAAGTCAACGGAAACGTATTGAGGATTTATAATTAACACAAAGGCCCGAAAGCAAAAACTTTCGGGCCTTTTAATATAGTAGAGATTTTTAATCTAAAACTTCAATGTCAATCCTACAAGGAAATTAATTCCTGCTTGAGGATAATACCCAGCTCCTTCAATAGTAGTAACTGCCGGAGGATTAGAATAATCATCATCATACGTATAAAAATACCCGTTTGAAATGTATTTGTAATCAAAAATATTATTTACTAATCCTGTTATCAAAATAGATTTAAAAACCGACTTAGGTTTGAACTCATAAGACACATTCAAATCGTTTACAAAATAAGATTTCAGTTTAGATCCATCAGAATCTATATTTCCCATGTATTGCTCACCAACAAACTTAGAGAAAAACGTTATTTGAAAATCTTTTACCGGTAAAAAAGTAATAGCATTCCCAACAATAACATCTGGAGAATAGGCAATATTTGTATTTCCTAATGCAGTTAAAACTCCGTCTCTTGTAAAAAAGAAATCTTTATTCTTATTGGTACTTAAAGTCATATTAGGTCTAATCAACAAATTGTCTAGCACTGCAATTGTAGCATCCAGCTCAAGACCCAAACGGTAACTATCTCCGCTATTTTTACGTACAGGCGCGCCTACATCATCTAACGCTCCTGTAAGAATCAATTGATCTTTGTATGCCATATAATACACATTAGCGTTAAATTTTACTTTCTCAGTAGCATGACGCAATCCCAATTCAAAATCATTTAGTTTTTCAGGCTTTGGACTTCCGTTTTCATAATCAGTTCTATTTGGTTCGCGATTGGCACGAGCATAAGAAAAATACAAGGCATTGTTAGTATTGATTTCAAAATTCAAGCCTGCCTTAGGATTAAAAAAGTTAAAGTTATCATTGACAATTCCGGTTTCGGCTCCATTAGCTTTATAGTGTACGTTTCTCAACTGCAAATCGCCAAAAAGACTTAGCTTATCTGCTATTTGATAGTTTGCTTTTGCAAAAACATTTCCGTCAGTCTTTGTCGCTGCATCACCATAATAACGGTCTCCTAATTCAGATGTTGAGGCATATCTAGCCCAAATTACTTTACCAAAATGAGTTCCTTCATATTTATTATAACCTCCGCCAACAATCACATCTAATTTTTCGCTTTTATAATTAGCAGAGAAAGTCGTTCCGTAAAAATCATTATCCAACCATTTTTGACGAACTAAATCTGTTCTGTTAATTGTAGTTCCGTCAATCACAATAGGAGTAAATCCATAAGCTGAGAATTTTGCGTTCTCTTTATAATTTTCATAATAACCATTCCCTTTGGTATAATGAAAAGCTAAATTAGTATTCCAATTTGTTGACACCTTTTCACTCCAGTGCAATTGATAATGATCTTGCTGGTAGTTATCAGTTTCGTTATCATAAAAACGAGTTTCACCAAACTCATCTGTATACATTCCAGCAGTATTAAAAGTTCGGTCATTTTTGAGCACATCTAAATCTTCTAAACCATTCCATGATTGATACGTTTTTTCTGTACCTCCAAAAGCCAGTGCTTTAATCAAAGTCGTTTTACCTACATATGTTCCTTGTAAAAAATACGATTTCAAGTCGGAACTAGCGCGATCAATGTATCCATCAGACTTCAAAGCAGAAAGACGCCCTGCTAATTCAAAATGATCATCAATTAAACCCGTACTGAACTTTACGGTATGCTTCCGCGTATTAAAACTTCCAAAAGAATTTGATATTTCTCCATTACTTTCTTTAGCATAACTATCCGTAAGCATGTTTAGGCTTGCGCCAAAAGCACCAGATCCATTCGTTGATGTTCCTACACCGCGTTGCAGTTGCAGACTCTCAACAGAGGAAGCAAAGTCGGGCATGTTTACCCAATACGTTCCATGACTTTCTGAGTCGTTATAAGGAATCCCGTTGATGGTAACATTAACACGCGTAGCGTCGCTACCACGCACACGAATTCCGGTATAACCAACACCATTTCCAGCATCGGATGTAGTGACCACTGACGGCAAATAATTCATTAAAATAGGAATGTCTTGTCCTAAATTTCGAGATTTAATATCCTTTTTGTCCAAATTACTAAAACTAACCGGCGTTTTTGTAGTAACACGCACTGCCGAAACCAGCACCTCATCTAGTTGATTAACGGAGGTAGTATCTTTAACTTGTGAATAAGAAAATAGAGAAAAGAAGATGGAGAAAAGAGTAAATAAAAATGTCTTGCGATTTGCATTTTTTTGCAACTTTGAGACTTTGCAACTTTGAGACTTTGCAACTTTGTAACCAATAATTGTATTCATCTGTAAATAAGATTACAAATAAAAGGGGGAATTATTCTTTTTTTTAATTAATAAATGATTGTTTCCTACGGCAAAATAATAGCGTGCACTCTATAATTGTGTCGTTTTTTCCCTTAGCAACATTACTCGCTCAGGTTCGTTGGGTATGATCTCAGCTCGTTATTTAGAGCACCCCTTTGAGACGGGGCAAAGGTAACCCGAAAAAGAATAAAAATCAAACAACAAATTAAAAATTAATAATATCCTCTTTAAATGTTAAAAATTGATTTAAATTTGGAATCTCATTTTAGCTATTTGCAATTATTCTTTTTAAGTCAAGTCCTTTTAGTGGTTTATTAATATATTCTTTAACAAACGGATAAATCATAGTTTTTTCCTTGTCTTCATCAGAAATGGAACTGGTAACAATAATAACTTTTAAATTATGAGAAAATGAATTTAAATTTTCTAAAAATTGGAACCCATCCATAACTGGCATGTTTAGATCTAATAAAATAACCGTATTTTCTAAATCCCTTACATTATGATGGATAAAATTAAAAGCCACGTCTGATCTATCATAACTCACAATTGAAGAGGAATCAAAATGCTTTTTAATTTCAAACTCAATTAAAAACAACATGATTTTATCGTCGTCGATCAATATAAAATTTGGTTTTTCCATAGTTAAAAATCTATTTTCACGATAGTTCCTTTACCAACTTCGCTTTCAATTTGTATTTTCCCATTATAATTCTCAACAATTAGCTTTGTTAGATACAATCCAATTCCGCTTCCCGTCTTCTCATGATGGAAACGCTTAAATGGTTTAAAAAGTTTGCCTTTTTGAAAATTAGAGTCAAATCCTATCCCATTATCTTTTATGATAATCGAACTAACTCCATTATTCATTTGACTACTAACCTCAATAAAAGGTACTATCTCTCCATCCTCTGACGCATACTTAATTGCATTACTTACTACATTTAATAGCATACTTTTTAAATGGACTTTTGAAATTAAAAAAGTTGGACATTCAGAGAAATCTGATTTTATCTCTATTTTCTTTTCATCGATAAGAAATTTAAGTTGTAAAATCACATTATCGAATACCTCTTTAATATCTTGTTCTTTGACTCTTTGCTTTGAAAAACTTTCTTTTTGTTTGACAATAGTCGTCAAACTATCTATGGTGTTTTTCATCAATTCGACACTAGTACTTGCGTTGTCAATTAATAAAGAAGTCAACTCAGGATCTTTGTCCTCTTGTTTCAAAAGGTCCAACAATCCCTCTAAATTAGTTAAAGGACTCCTGAGATCATGAGACGCAATCAAAGTAACTTGTTTTAGTTCATTATTATTTTCAATTAGCTTTTCATCAGCTATTCTCCTTTTTTTCAATTCTAGCGATAGTTTTTGATTCTTTTCAAATAAGTTTTTACCAGCTCGATCTAGAATCTTATTAAATATTAATGAAAGAATTATAATCATCAAAATTGAAATTATAATCAAAGAGCTAATGCTTTTCTTCAAATCATTAAAATGAATTGAATTGTCATGTAGAACAAATACATGACCAAACTCTGTTTCATCAAAATCGATCAGTGGTATTGATTTTGACAAATAGTCAATACCATTCAAGTTTATAGAAGTTACTGAATCTGATACAATCTTTGTTTCGATAATATCCTTATTGATTTTAGTGTTTTTAGGAAGTGTTGACCACTCTAAAAACAAATTGTTTTTTCCCTTTTTAAAAAGGCCAAACTTTTTAATTTTATCTTTATTTGATTTTAAGTTGGATGCATTTACTTTAGCAAAAAAAAGAAAATCCATGTGAGTTTGCTTAGCAGTCTCTTGTAATATTCTATAAAAATCTTTACCCACAACGATATAACCCACTACCTTTTGAGCCGTATCACGTACAGGCACAATTACTTTTAAACTCACATTTGAATAAGTTCCTGAACCGATATGATAGAAACTCGTTCTAGTTGCAACCGCTTTTTGATATATAGATTGTTGCGTTACTTTTTGTCCATATTCATCCGGGCGATGACTTCTAAATCTAACAATTCCATCATCAGAAATAAAATTTAATAAATCAGGCTTTAAATCTAAATTTGCATTATTATAATACGACTTTGAGACTTTTTGAAATAAATCAAGGTCATTCATTTTAAAAGCTTCAATCAAAGAATCATTTGTACTCAAACGACCAATATACAAACGCAGACTTAGTGCGTCAGACTGAACTTTATCTTTCAGCATCGTGTCAATATTTTCATATTCAAACGAAACTTCTTTTTGTATTACTTTTTTATGCAATACATAAATACTAAAAAGCGAAACACCAATAAATACAAAGGCAAACAAGAAAAAAGGAATGAAAATCGATTTTTTTAGGCTCTTAATGCTTAATAACTTACTTAATACTTCCTTCAATTTTCTTTTCATTTCTATATTTTATATGCTAGGAATGCAATTAACCTGTTCAACTATAAATTCTTAATTGCATTTTGAAAAAGAAAAAATTTGTACTGTTTCTTTTTTTATATTTCTACTTTAATCTTAATTATTCAAACATTTTTTGACTTGATGCTTTCTACCATTATTAATCAATATTTGGTTTCCTACGATTTTGCTTTACTTGAGATACGTTCTTTTTATTTTTAATCCTTTTGCGTATCGCTGATTTAGGAATTCTAGTCGCTTTTCTAATTTTAGGAACCTCCAAGCCTTTTTTAATGACTTCCAAAAAACGTTTAGTGACTATTTCTTTGTTCCTAAACTGGCTCCGGTCTTCGTCGCAATTTAAAATTAAAACAAAATCAGTTGTTAATCTCGAAGACAAATTCACTTTCAGCAATTCTTTTTCTTCCTCGTTTAATCCTTGCGAATGTTCCACATCAAAAGTCAAAACAACTTTAGAAGATACTTTGTTTACGTTTTGTCCTCCAGCACCGCTGCTGCGAACTGCTTTATAATTAACTTCGCTTAAAGTTTTCTGAATATCCATTTGGATTTAATTTAATGCAAATTATTCTTGGTGTGCATTTTTCAGCAAATCATTTACCGTTTTTACTGGATTAAAAGTTAGCAAAGGAACTTCTATAAAAATACTTAACCAATTAGCCATAGCACCATTCCATAGTCCTGGCAATTCATAGCCTCTAATATTTATTCCAGAACTAGTTTTCTTGACTAAAAACCCACTATTATGGTCAATATATAGCGTCAAATCAAACTTTTCGTTCTTATAATTCTTGGTTCCGCATACTAAATCAACTGGATTAAAATGAGTCGCACTATTCAAAATACTATTTTGTTTACTATCGTTTAAATCTATCTGCGAGGTTTCTACTATTTGCAATGAAACATTATTATTCTCATCCTCTATCCAGAACGGTCCTCCGCCAGCTTCTCCTTCGTTTTTAACCATTCCGCATACGCGCATTGGCCTATCTAAAGCCATTGTAATAGCAGCAATCTTATTTTCGAATGTAACAGAATCAAAATTTTCAGGCAATTTCACATTTAGCTTATCATTTAGAAAAGCAACTATTTCATCTACTTTATTAGCATCAATTGTACCAGAGTCAATTGCATTAAGGTATTCAAAAACTTGATTTTGCATCTCTAATAAAACCCCTGCCAAGCCTTTTTTATACAAGGCAATTTCATCATTATTATGCAAGATTACATTATCAATATTCTTTATAAAAATAACATCTGCGTCTAGCGAATTTAGATTTTCAATTAAAGCACCGTGTCCTCCTGGTCTAAAAACTAAATTCCCTTTATCGTTTCTAAAAATAGCGTTGTTTTCCTCTACCGCAATAGTATCAGTACTTTTTTTCTGATAAGAATACTCAATATCAACACTGTTTTTTGTCTCTAGTTCTACCCTTTCTAAAGTGCTTTTAATGATTTTTTGAAAGTGAGACTGATGCTCCTTTGAAACTGTAAAATGAAGATTAGATTTTCCGTTTGAACTAGCGTAGTAACCGCATTCATACAAATGTTCTTCTATCGGAGACGCGTTATTGGCGTAATATTTATGAAAAGGTAAGATTCCCTTTGGCTTATTAGCGAAATCAAAATACTCAGGATCTAGAAGCATTTTTATAAAATAATAGTTTTTATAATCTCTCTCTAGAATATTAAAATTGGGGTACACCGTTCTTAATTTTTCATGAACTCTATCAAAAAAAGCAAATTTATCCATACCCACAATAAACACCGCCAAATCTGTATCTTTTTTTCTGTTGACATAGGCGTTTATGGTCTCTTCTCCTAATTTAAACTCAGACAAAAAGACTAGTAAAAACTTAAACATTCTACTAGCAGCTCCTGAGGCAGGAACAAATTTTAGCAACTTATATTTTGATTTCTCTTCATCGAAAAAAGCGCCCTTTTCTGCAAATTCTTTCTCAGTAAATTTCACAATTCCGTTATCAAATGTTGCTGCCGACAGCAGTTTCATTTTAGGGATACCGTTCTTAAAAATCGCTAACTGACGTTTTATGTTTTCAATTGGAATTCCATACTCATAAATTTGAACAAAATCGAGCGAAGACAAACCCATTTCTTTGGCCTTTGCCAAATCATCAATAATTGAGATTGCTTTTTGCAGTCGGAGGTCCTTATCTCCAGAAAGTGTTATAAATGGTTTGTTGTTTTCGATCAGTGATTTTTTAAACAACCCAAAAACAATATCTCGCCCCTCAGCCCTATCTCTTAAATCATCTTTCTCCCACGGCACATCAATATCTGTAAGAAAAAACAAATCATACTCATGTTCCTGAGCAGCCTTGTCTAACAATGGGTCACAGTAGTTGTAATATACTTCTGAAAAAACCTTAGTCACCATCAAATTTGTATCGCAAAACAAATACTTATTAGCAACTGACTGGCCTTCATTTTCTAATTTAGTTTGGCCATAAGCAATGGGTAGCATATCATCTACATCACAAATCTGCTGCTTTTCATTCCATTTTTCTTGCAAATAGTTCCGTGCAAATTCAGGAACCCAAGCCGTTTTATAGTGATTGGCAAGTTGTATCGCTAAAGTTGTTTTTCCTGTGCTTTCCGGTCCAAACATTGCAATTTTTATAATTGCAGATTGCTCTTGTTTAAGATTTTTCTCCATTCTAAATAGGCTGAAATAGCTAAAATTGTAAAAATTAAATATTGTAACGATAACATCCCTAGTCCGCGGTAGGCGTATAAAGGTGTTACTATTATATCCCCAATAATCCAGAGGGTCCAGTTTTCTATTTTTTTATTGGCCATATACCACATTCCTGTAAAAAATATTCCGGAGGCTATAATGTCAATATAATTATCTGTGTTTATTTTATAATCGAAAACTTTATAAATACCGAAAACTACAAAAATTGTAATAAAAAACAGCCCTAATCCAATTATTTTTTCTTTCTTATTTGTTCTTGTAATCGGTAGATTGTCACCGTCTTTTACTTTTCTCGACCATTTATACCACCCATAAATGCTCATAATTGTAAAATACCCGTTAATCATCATATCCCCAAGATAGCCCGCTATAAAAAGAAGATATACGGAAATTATCGTTGCAATTAGACCCGTAGGATAAACTAAAATATTTTCTTGTCTGGCAAACCACACGCTTAAAATTCCAAATACAAAGGCGATAAACTCCAGTATAATATGGGTTAAAGAAACATCTTTGTATGCATTTAAAAAAAAATCTATCATTATTTACTTTCAATTTGGTGTTGTTCAGCCACTTCAAAGAAATCGACATTTCTTTCAAAGGCAGTTCCTATGACTACTAAATCAGCTCCAGAATCATAGGCGTTTTGAATTCCGAGTAAATCTACAATTCCACCACCAACAATTAAAGGTATTTCAGTGTTTTTAGAAATTAAATCAATCATTTTTACGGGAACTGCCTGTTTTGCACCACTGCCTGCTTCAAGATAGATCAATTTATTACCTAACATTTCGCCTGCCTGGGCCGTCGCCAGCACCAAATCAAGATTATCTCTATCCAAGGGTTTTGTTTTACTTATTCGTTCTACTGCAGTTTCATTTCCGCCATCTATTAAAATATAGCCCGTGGGAATTATCTCAAGTTGGGTTTGTTTTAAAATGGGTGCCGCTTTTACATGATGCCCTATTAAATAATCTGAATTCCTTCCTGAGATAAGAGACAGGAATAAAATCGCATCGGCTTCTTTAGATATTTGGGATGGATTGCCTGGAAAAAGTACCATGGGCAAAATACAATTTTGCCTAATTTCAAGAATCAATTCATCTATCCTATTAGATTCTACCAAGCTTCCCCCAATGAAAACATGAGTCGCTGGCGATTGATTAATTTTATTTATTAAATTGTCTAAATTTTCCCAAACAACCTTGTCTGGGTCTAGCAGAATCGCTAATAGTTTCTTTTTATTAGTCCTACAGTTTAGTATTTCTTGATATATCTTGTTGTTATTTTGCATCAGACTGTAAAAATAGCGGTTTTTATTTGAATGTTTAAACACATTTTACAAGACATTGTAGTCAAAGTTATTTCTTCAATACCTGACCAAAATCATAAAACACGGTTTTTTATAAAACTATCTTTGTAAAAATAAATTACAAGTTTGGCATTTGTCACTAAATAAACTAATATGAATATTGCTCCTAAAGACATTACTAGCCGAGAAGACCTTGCGCTTTTAGTGAATACTTTTTACGATAAAATAAGAGCAGACGAGGAGATTAATTTTTTCTTTAATGAAATGATTGAAGATTGGGACGAACATCTAGAGAAACTAACTAATTTTTGGGAGATGAATCTCTTTGGTGGTAAAATGTACAAAGGGGATCCTTTAAAAGCTCATGTTAAAGTTGATGCCCATTTTGGTGGTAAAATAGGACCTAACGAATTTGGGATCTGGTTGAATTATTGGACACAAACGCTAGACGAACTTTTTGAAGGCGAAAACGTTGAAATCCTAAAACGTAGAGCCCGAAAAATGGGGACCTTTATCTATATGGGTATGTTTAATAGTAGAAGTTAGGGTAATTTTTATTTAACATATAAGCCATATAAGTTTAGTAGCTTTACGTGGCTTTGCTACTTTATTGATGTTTAAAATAATTTAAACATTTAAGAAATATAAGCTCATATAAGTTTTATGGAAATTAGAATTTTGAAAAGCGTAGCTATATTCTCTTTTTTCTAACCTCTAAAGTCTATTTTCTAACTTCTATTCTTTTCCTCTAAAGCATAAACAAGTCCGAAACCTTCAATTTCTTCATAAAACAATTCGTAATCCACAACTATACCCTCAAAATGAAGCTCTGCTTTTCCTTTTAGATCATCTAATTGAAATGCTGCAACCTTAATATGGTCTTTAAAACTGATCCCTTTTTCATTTCGGATTTTAAAAATAGCTTCTTTTGCTCCCCAAATCACGGTAAGCTTTTTGACATAGGCTTCTAAATCATTTTCATCCAAATAGCTATATTCCTCATCAACAAACTTGTGCGCAATACGGGTGATTTTTGGGCGCTGCAATTCGATGTCGATTCCTACGGTTTCGTTGCTCACTATAATGGCCGAAAAATTATGGGAATGCGTTATAGAAATGTACTTTTCGTCATTGAGATGTGGTTTCCCAAATTCATCATAATACAAATCAAAATCAGTATAACCGGCAGTTTGCAATAGTTTGCGAACACTGAGAAAACCCCGCTGATGCAATTCAGATTTCATTCCTTCAAGGCGAATGCAGTTTTTATCGTTTAGCTGAACTTCGTTGTTTAATTGCTCAAATGATTCAGTGATTTTCCAAACGAAAATTTGTGTTGCAGAATTAAAGTGTATCGTTTTGAATAATGGCATGTTACGTACTTGATTTTATAGCCCCGATGGAAACGGCATCCTTTTTATCCTGAATTTTCTTCAGGATAAAAAGATATAGTGGACAGCGGGATTAGCTCCTAAAAATAAAATCTAGGTTAATTTACAATTTATTTTATTGATTTATAAAAGATTACACTCCTAAACAATTCATAAATAGGAAGGAATGTTTTTATAATCATAAGTTATTGCGTAATTTTGCAAAAAAATTTATAATTACAAATATACTATAAATGAGTACTACAACTATGCCTTTTGTGGCTTTCAAAGTAAAAGACATTTCTCTAGCAGCCTGGGGAAGAAAAGAAATTGAATTAGCTGAAGCTGAAATGCCTGGTTTAATGGCACTTCGCTCTGAATATAAAGACGAACAACCACTTGCTGGTTCTCGTATTGCTGGATGTTTACACATGACAATCCAAACTGCAGTTTTAATCGAGACTTTAATCGCTCTTGGTGCTGAAGTTACTTGGTCTTCTTGTAACATTTTCTCTACTCAAGATCAAGCTGCTGCTGCTATGGCTGCTGCTGGAATTCAAGTTTACGCTTGGAAAGGTCTTAATGAAGTTGATTTTGACTGGTGTATCGAGCAAACTCTTTTCTTTGGTGAAGACAGAAAACCATTGAACATGATTCTTGATGATGGTGGAGATTTGACTAACATGGTTATCGACCGTTACCCAGAATTAGTTGCTGGAATCAAAGGTTTATCTGAAGAGACTACAACTGGTGTTCACAGACTTTACGAAAGAGTAAAAGCGGGAACTTTACCAATGCCTGCAATCAATGTTAATGACTCGGTTACTAAATCGAAATTTGACAACAAATACGGTTGTAAAGAATCTGCAGTTGATGCAGTTCGTCGTGCAACTGATATTATGCTTGCTGGTAAAAGAGTTGTTGTATGTGGATACGGTGACGTAGGAAAAGGTACTGCTGCTTCTTTTAGAGGTGCTGGATCTATCGTTACAGTTACTGAAATCGATCCTATTTGTGCTTTACAAGCTGCAATGGACGGTTTTGAAGTTAAAAAATTAAACACTGTTGTAGGTAATGCTGATATCATCATCACAACTACTGGAAATAAAGATATCGTTCTTGGTTCTCACTTTGAGCAAATGAAAGATAAAACTATCGTTTGTAACATCGGTCACTTTGATAATGAAATTGCAGTTGCTTGGTTAAACACTAACCACGGAGCTTCTAAAGTTGAAATCAAACCTCAGGTTGATAAATATACTATTGACGGTAAAGACATCATCCTTTTGGCTGAAGGTCGCTTAGTGAACCTTGGTTGCGCTACAGGTCACCCAAGTTTTGTAATGAGTAACTCATTTACAAACCAAACTCTAGCTCAAATCGAATTGTGGAAAAACAGCGCAAATTACGATAATGACGTATACATGTTACCAAAACACTTAGACGAGAAAGTAGCAATGCTTCACTTGGCTAAATTAGGAGTTGAATTGGAAACTTTACGTGATGATCAAGCTGCTTACATTGGAGTTCCAGTTGACGGTCCATTCAAACCAGAATATTACAGATACTAAATGATTGTAGATCGCTGAATGGCGATTTATGATTTCAGATTTATAGAAACCCTTGCAGGAAACTGAACTAAATTCAGTTTGAATGTGAGGGTTTTTTTTATGTAATTTTAAAAAATTTATTGTATTGTGCTAGGTTTGTTTGTAATATTTAAATTTATAACATTTCTGAAAAAATGGTAAAAATCAACTATTTCGCAAACTAGTGATTAAAATTATTATTAAATTTATATCTAATCTAAAATAAAAATCATGAAAAAAATCACATTAGCATTAGCAATTTGCGGTTTAATTTTTACCACATCTTGTAAAAAAGAGGTTACGACAGAAAAGGAAACAGTAGTTCATTCAGATGGAACAGTTACAACAGAACTAGACACTGAAGTTGACTATGTCCTAGATTTGGACAATTCTGAAAGAGAGTACCGTCAAGCAGAAAATGACGTTGCAGACGCTGTGAAACGAGGAGATGCGACCGCTGAAAAAACGGCACGTGAAGCCTCAGCAAAAGCTAAATCAGCATGGGAAAGCACGAAAGCTGCGATGAAAGAGGCGGGTCAAGACACTAAAGAAGCGTATAACAGAACGCTTGAAAAAGCAAAAATTGACTAAAAAATGAAACCAGCCTTAAAGGCTGGTTTTTGTTTTTGGGCATGTCCCACTTCCACTAACGTTACAGCGGGTCAGGCTGTGCGCTGCAATCTTTATGTTTTTAAAGAAAAAACATAAAGGATTTACGCTTCCATCCTTCATGCTACCCATTTTAAACAATATTGTTTTCGTTAATTAACACAAACTTTCGAATAGTAACACACTACATTAATTATATAAAACTGATTCTTAATTATAGTATATTTGATAGGATTACAATCAAAAAAACCAGTTTTTAATCCTATGAAAAACTATATACTCCCTTTACTATTATTATTAACCACTGCACTTTGGGCCCAAGACAATAATCGAAACGAATATCAGCAACAAGAATTTAAGTTGGCGCAAAATTTACTTGAAAATCACGATTATCTGGTCGCGATCAGAGGATTTACAATAGCACATAAGATAAACCCAAATTCAGAAACTGCCCAAATTGCTTTAAAAAAAGCAGATTCTATAAAAACTATTTTGAGGAAGGATAAAATTAATAGTTTAATAGGGAATTGGAAATGGATTTCTAAAGATGCAAATTGGGCGATGCCAGGTGATGGCTTAGTTGCAAAAATGATAACAATTACCGCCGATGAAATTCTGTTTTTTGGATTGTATCGTAATTCAAAAAAGTGGGAATTAGCAAAAACTGAAAAAATTAATTTTTCCGAAAATCCCGAGTCCTATTCTTTTGCAGATATTTTATATTCAAATAACGAAGTCTGGGATTACAATATTAACAAAGATTCAGGTGAATTAACAGCATTTTATATTGGAGAAAAAATAGGAGATAATTATACTCAATTAGTTTGTGGCAATCTAGTTTTTTACTATTTTAAACTGCAGTAAGGACTGACCACACAAGTCTAAAATCGACACTAAGAAATACAACTACCTTATAATCTACAGTAATTACAAATAGAGACGCTACAGTCTGTCTCCACTACCGCATATCGCTACGAAATACATAATTATTATAAATCAACACTACAGCCCTGTATTAGTCTAAGTTTATGGTATATTTGATTACTTTAGAGAAATAAATTCACTGATAAGCTCTATTTGTAAAAATCAAGTAAAAAACTTTAAAAATAAAATTATGAATACTTACACCATCATCGGCCAACTTGTAATCGCGATATCCGTGGGTTACGTCTGGATTTTTAGATTTGACAACATCGTGAAAGAATTCAAACAATATGGCCTGTCTGATTTGACGAGAAATATCGTGGGCGCTTCAAAAATAGCATTGGCAACGTTATTAATAACTGGAATATGGTTTCCAACATTAGTGTTTATACCGGCACTCGTAATGGCTTTTTTAATGGTGTGCGCACAGTTTTTTCATTTCAAAGCAAAAAACCCATGGCTGAAACACCTGCCTTCTTTATTTCTTTTAGCATTATCTCTCTTTGTGGCCCTATCGGCTTCTTAATAATAAAAATATGGATTTCTTAAATGCACTTATTTTCTTTTCGGCAACCTCCTTTCTCGTATACGGGATAGCTTATTTTGTCTCCTCGAACATGAAAAATGAATTTAAACGCTTTGGTCTTGAAAAATTTGGCCCTTTAACCGCTCTTTTAGAACTGGCTGGGGCCACAGGTTTATTTATAGGCTTGCAAAACCATACCGTTTTAGTTCTGTCTTCAGCAGGGTTGGCTTTATTGATGCTTCTTGGCACGGGGGTAAGAATAAAGATGAAAGATTCTTTATTGGTTTCTTTACCCGCCTTTTTTTACTTTTTATTAAACGCATTTATTTTATATGAAACAGTAGCGTAAACCCATCTGAAGCTTTTCATCTTCTTCGTCGATGATTTGAAATTCTTTGAAAGGACGACTAGCTGCCCATTCTTATCACAACCTAAAACAAAAAAATGCCATTCAGAGTCTCCCGATCGTAAGCGATATAGAGTACCAAAGCTGCTAGCCTTTAAAAGACTGGCAGCTTTTTTTTAGGTGAAAAGGTGTGAAAAACCAACAATTCCACTGCGAGCCGCTTCGGAGCTTACAATGACCGTTGGAAAAAGAACATAAAAAAACCCGTTTCTTTCGAAACGGGTTTTAAAATCATTGATAAAATCAATTATGCTTCAACTTCAAATGGAAGTATAGAAACGTAAGATTTGTTATCTCTTTTCTTTTGGAAGTGTACAACTCCATCTACTCTTGCGTGTAGGGTGTGATCTTTACTGATGTAAACATTTGCACCTGGATTGTGTTTTGAACCTCTTTGTCTTACGATGATGTTCCCTGCGATAGCAGCTTGTCCACCAAAAATCTTAACGCCTAAACGTTTTGATTCTGATTCTCTACCATTCTTGGAACTACCGACACCTTTCTTGTGAGCCATGACGTATTAGTTTTGTATTGTTAATAAATTAATTAAACTGCTTTACCGCCGTTTAATTCATCTTGTAATTTTTTTAATTCATCCATTTTACCATCTGCAGCTAATTGTGCTTGTTGAGCCCAAGTAGTTGGATCTAAATGAGATAATTTAGATTCTGATGCTTCTAAAATTTCTTTTACAGCAGCAGCTTTTGCTTTCGCTAATTTAGCAAATGTATCTATACCAGCAGCAACTAAAGCTTCAGCAGCTTTAGGACCAACACCTTCAACAATTTTTAAATCATCAGCTTTTTTAGATGCTTTAGGAGCTTTAGCTTCAGCAACTTTTGCCGCTTTTGGAGCCGCTTTTTTAGCACCTGATGCAGAAATACCTTCGATTAGAATCTGAGTAAGATACTGTCTGTGACCGTTTCTCTTTTTGTACCCTTTTCTTCTTTTCTTTTTGAAAATGATAACTTTATCACCTTTTAAGTGTTGTAACACTTTAGCTTCTACTGAAGCACCTTCTATAGCGGGGGCGCCTATCGTGATTACGCCATTGTCGTCTAACAAATAAACTTTGTCGAAAGAAACTGTAGTTCCTTCTTCATTTGCCAAACGGTGAACGTAAACCTTTAGGTCTTTGCTTACTTTGAATTGTTGCCCTGCTATCTCTACGATTGCATACATACCAAATTGATTTATTGATTTTTAAGGTTGCAAATATACAATTTAATTTTTATTGTGCAATCCCTTAAAAGTAAAAATACAAATTCTTTGCTTTCCTGCCTATTTTCGGGGGCTTACAAGTACTAAATTTAATACCTCCCAGTAAAAAAACGGAATACTAGACATACATCATTAAAAAAAGGTATTTTTGAACTAACAATAATTTATGTTTTTATCTATTGTAAATGCATGTTTATTAATCTTAATAAAAAACAATAATGGGATTAAATAATGCCCTTCTCCTTGGCGGAGTCGCTACTGCTCAAAAAATAGCTTTTGAAGAATACAATCTCGATAATGGCATGCATGTTATTCTGCACCATGACCCTTCGGCACCTGTTGTAATAACTTCAGTGATGTATCATGTAGGATCCAAAGACGAAAGTCCAGAAAAAACTGGTTTTGCCCACTTTTTTGAACACCTATTATTTGAAGGAACTAAAAACATCAAAAGAGGTGAATGGTTTAAAATTGTAAGCTCTAATGGCGGAGTTAACAATGCCAATACTTCTGATGATCGCACCTATTACTACGAGGTATTCCCTTCCAATAACTTAGAACTGGCTCTTTGGATGGAATCAGAAAGACTAATGCACCCGGTTATCAATCAAATTGGGGTCGACACCCAAAACGGAGTTATTAAAGAAGAAAAAAACTCCCGTTACGACAACCAGCCTTACGGTAAAATTTTACCTATTGTTAAGGAAAACATGTTTAAAAATCATCCGTACCGTTGGTCTACTATTGGATCCATGGAACATTTAGACACCGCAACTTTAGAAGATTTTAAAGCGTTTCACAAAAAGTTTTACACACCCAACAACGCAGTTTTAATAGTTGCTGGAGATTTCGAAAAAAATCAAACAAAAGAATGGATTGAGAAATATTTTGGTCCAATCGAAAAAGGCGAAGTCTTTAAAAGACAAATGTTTGTCGAAGAACCAATAACGCACACGATTAAAGCTACTTATACAGACCCTAACATTCAAATTCCGATGGTGGTTGCTTCGTATAGAACCCCTTCTATGAAAACGAGAGACGCTCGCGTTCTCGACTTTATATCATCTTATTTAAGCGACGGTAAGAGTTCGAAACTATACAAGAAAATTGTAGACGAAAAAAAGATAGCCCTTCAAATAGGCGCTGTAGGTTTTAGTCAGGAAGATTACGGAATGTATATTCTATATGGCTTACCGATGGGGACACATACCGCCCAAGATTTACTAAATGAGATTGACGAAGAAATCGTAAAAATCCAAACGGATTTAATCTCTGAAAAAGATTATCAAAAATTACAAAACCAGTTTGAAAACCAATATGTGAGTAACAACTCCACTGTGGAAGGAATTGCTGAAAATCTGGCAAAGTATTATTTGCTTTATGGAGACGTCAATTTGATCAATACCGAAATTAATCTTTATCACTCTATCACTAGAGAAGAAATTAGGGAAGTGGCAAAAAAGTATCTAAATCCGAATCAAAGATTAGTCTTAGACTACATCCCTACTATAGAAGCAGATCTAAATTAACGACTCCGTAACTACGAAAAACAAGTATTCTATTCATCCTATTATTTGTAACAGGAATTATGCAAGCAGAAAATCGCAACCAACCCAAACCTGGAAAACCTCCAGTTGTAAATCTTAAAAAACCACAGACCTTTTTTTTAGCCAATGGATTAAAAGTATTGATTGTGGAAAATCATAAATTACCCCGAGTCACTTTTAACCTGACTATTGACAACCCTCCTTTTGCAGAATACGGCAAAAAGGGAGTAGATGAACTTTGCAGTAACTTAATAGGAAACGGCAACATAAAAATCACAAAAAATGATTTTAATGAAGAAGTAGATTTTCTGGGAGCAAACATTGGTTTTAACTCACATGGAGCTTATGCAAGCGCCCTTTCTAAACATTCTGGTCGAGTACTTCAACTATTAACTTATGGCGCGTTGTATCCTAATTTTACTCAGGAAGAGTTTGACAAAGAAAAAGCAAAGTTACTCGAAGGCATAAAAGCGCAGGAAAAAAATGTTCCCGCAATTGCGAATAGAGCTGTTAACGCTTTGGCCTTTGGCAAGAATCATCCAGCGGGAGAATATACCACCGAAGAAACACTTAACAATGTTACCTTAGACGATGTAAAGACAAATTATGGGGCGCATTTCGCACCAGAAAATGCCTATTTGGTAATTATAGGAGACATCAAATACAAAGAGGTAAAACCTATTGTTGAAAACCTTTTCGGATCGTGGAAAAGGGCTAACACACCCGTCATAACGTATACCAATCCACAAAATGTTCCTTTTACCCAAATTAATTTTATTGACGTCCCTAATGCTGTTCAGTCAGAAATCTCATTAGTCAACACCATTGATTTAAAAATGGCCGACAAAGATTTTTTTCCCGCAGTAATCGCGACCTTCATACTCGGAGGAGACTTTAACAGCTACTTAAACATGAACTTAAGAGAAGAACACGGCTGGACGTATGGCGCCAATACCATTATAGGAGCAGGAAAATATGTTTCAAAATTAAAATCGACGGCCTCAATAAGAAATACAGCAACTGATAGCGCGGTGATAGAATTTATAAAAGAAATTAAAAGAATAAGAACCGAAAAAGTATCTGAAGAAGTACTGAAGGATGTGAAAGCGGGATATATTGGGCGTTTTGTAATGCAGGTAGAAAAACCATCGACCATTGCACGATATGCATTAAATGTTGAAACTGAAGATTTATCTCCTGACTTTTATGAAAACTACATCAAAACCATAAACGCAGTAACAGCAGACGATGTTCTAAAAGCAGCCAACAAATATTTCCTTATCAACAATACCCGGATTATAGTTGCAGGAAAAGCTGCAGATGTTATTCCGGGATTAGAAAAACTTAATATTCCGTTGTTTTATTTCGACAAATTTGGTCAGCCAATAGCAAAACCTACAATAAAATAAAAGACAGCTATTCCAGACTATAAATTTACAAAGACTCCCCTCAAATTCACTGATGGAGAGTCTTTTTTTATTTTTTTTACCTCATAAAAAGACCCGATAATTATACAATAAAGTTATTTAATACCTGAAAAAGATGTAAATTCTTATAAAAAATTATTTTTGATGTAACAATACAATCAAAAACACGACATATACAATAATCAACCTATTAATACCTATGAAAAAATCAATAATGGCGTTAAGCGCCACACTTTTGCTTGGCGGAGCCGTTTCTGCACAAAAAGTAGCCTTCGAAGAATACAATTTAGACAATGGTCTACATGTTATTTTACAAAACGACCCTTCGGCCCCAGTTGTGATAACATCAGTGATGTATCACGTAGGAGCCAAAAATGAAAACCCAGAAAGAACTGGTTTTGCTCACTTTTTTGAACATTTATTGTTTGAAGGTACTGAGAATATCAAACGAGGTGAGTGGTTTAAAATTGTGACCGGTAACGGAGGAACAAATAATGCTAATACAACCGAAGACCGCACGTACTACTACGAAGTATTTCCTTCTAACAATCTTGAGTTAGGTTTATGGATGGAATCTGAGAGAATGTTACATCCTGTTATCAACCAAATTGGGGTTGACACCCAAAATGAGGTTGTAAAAGAGGAAAAAAGATTGCGTTATGACAACAGCCCTTATGGACAAATGATTCCAGAGGTAAAGAAAAAAATGTTCACAAATCATCCTTATCGCTGGACGACTATTGGTTCAATGGATCATTTAGACGCTGCTAAATTAGAAGAGTTTCAAGCCTTCAATAAGAAATTTTATATCCCAAACAACGCAGTTCTTGTAGTAGCGGGAGACTTTAACGCTGCTCAAACGAAAGAATGGATCCAAAAATACTTTGGCGCCATAAAAAAAGGAGCTGCTATTGAAAGAGAAACTTTCGTAGAGAAACCAATTACTGAAACCATCAAAGCAAGATTTGAGGACACAAACATCCAAATCCCAATGGTTGTTGCGGCATACAGAACTCCATCTATGAAAACTCGTGACGCTAGAGTTTTGGATTTTATCTCAACAATATTAAGTGATGGTAAAAGCTCTAGACTATACAAAAAGATAGTTGACGATAAAAAAATGGCCTTGCAAATTGGTGCGTTCAGTTACAGTCAAGAAGATTATGGAACATATATCCTTTATGGCTTACCTCAAGCACCAAGCACATCTGAAGACATTCTTACCGAAATTGATTCTGAAATCCTAAAACTACAAACAGAATTAATTTCTGACAGAGAGTTACAAAAACTTCAGAACAAATATGAGAATCAATATGTAAACAGCAATGCCTCTATTGAAGGAATAGCAGATAATCTTGCAACCTACTACATGCTTTACAAGGATGTAAACTTAATCAATACAGAAATTGAAATGTACCGCACCATTACTCCAGAAGAGATTAGAGCTGTTGCAAAAAAATATCTAAATCCTAACCAAAGATTAGTATTAGATTATGTTCCATCATCAGACAAAGCCAAAAAATAATACAGAACCATCATGAAAAAAACAATATATATAATTTCAAGCCTGTTTTTGACTTTAGCCTTACAGGCACAAGTAATTCCGCAACCAGAGCCTACCGCTCCTCCTACAATTAAGATTGGTAAATCCAATAATTTTGAGCTAAAGAACGGACTGAAGGTAATGGTAGTAGAAAACCATAAATTACCAAGAGTTGCCTACAGACTTAGCTTAGACAACATGCCTTATGCCGAAGGAGACAAAAAAGGAGTAGCAGATATTACCGGTATGCTTATCGGAAGTGGAACTACAAAAACACCAAAAGATGCCTTTAATGAAGAAGTTGATTTCTTAGGTGCAGAAATAAATTTTAATTCAAATGGCGCTTCAGCCAGCGGATTGTCTAAATATTCTGGTAGAATACTGGAATTAATGGCTGATGGCGCATTGAACACTGTATTTAAACAAGAAGAATTTGACAAGATAAAAGCAAAGCTTTTAGAAGGAATAAAAACACAAGAAAAAAGTGTGACCGCAGTTGCTGGACGCGTTGAAGACGTTTTGACCTTTGGAGTAAATCATCCTTCAGGTGAATTTTTAAGTGCCGAAAGCATTAATAAAGTCAACCTACAAGATGCCGTTGCAAACTACAAAACTAATTTTGTACCTGGAAATGCCTACCTAGTTGTTGTAGGAGATGTTAATACGAAAGAAGTTAAAAAAATGGTTGAAAAACTTTTTAGCTCTTGGGCTAAAGCAAGTGCTCCGCAACTTACATATCCTGATCCTAAAAATGTACAAAAATCACAAATTGATTTTGTTGATATGCCAAATGCAGTTCAATCTGAAATCGCAGTGGTTAATACAGTTAATTTAAAAATTACCGACAAACAATATTTTGCTGCAATTTTAGCAAACCAGATTCTTGGTGGCGGTGGAGAAGGAAGATTATTTTTAAACTTGCGTGAAAAACATGGCTGGACTTACGGAGCTTATTCTAATATAGGATTTGGTAAATACGTAGAAAAATTTCGTTCTTCAACATCAGTAAGAAATGCTGTAACAGACAGTTCAGTAGTTGAAATATTAAGCGAGTTGAAAAAAATCAGAACAGAATTAGTTTCTGCTGACGATTTAAAAAATGCAAAAGCAAAATACATAGGTAACTTTGTAATGCAAATTCAAAAACCAACGACAGTAGCACGTTATGCATTAAACACTGAAACACAAAATCTACCTGCTGATTTTTACGAAAATTATATTAAAAATATAAATGCAGTAACAGTAGAAGATATTAAAAGCGTAGCTAACCGATTTTTCTTAGCTGACAACATCAGAATAGTAGTTGTGGGTAAAGGATCAGAAGTAGCTCCTGCCTTGGAAAAACTAAAAATCCCTATGTTTTATTTTGATAAATATGGAAATTCAATAGAAAAACCAGTTTTCAAAAAAGACATACCAGCAGGCGTAACCATCAAAAGCGTATTAGATAAATACATTACCGCCATAGGTGGAGAAAAAGCCGTAAAAGCTGTAAAAACAATCTCTATGGTAGGCTCAACAGTAATACCTCAAGCACCATCACCTTTAACTTTTACTTCAAAAGCGGATGCAAAAGGAAAATTAAGTGTAGAATTAGCAATGGGAACGATGAGCATAATGAAGCAAGTAGTTACTGAAACTAATGCTTATGTGTTGCAACAAGGACAACGCAAAGACTTTGAAGGAGCTGAATTGACTGAAATGAAAAATAGCGCAGTCCTATTCGACGAATTACAGTTGGCTAAAAAAGAAGGAGTAGCACTTGATGGTATCGAGACTATTAATGGTAAGGATTCTTATGCCATCAAAGACGGTAAAACTACCCTTTATTATGATGTAGCTACTGGTTTAAAACTAGCAGATTCAAAAACAATGGATCAAGGCGGTAAATCTATTACTCAAGTAACTAATTTTGGGGATTATAGAGAAGTTAAAGGAGTGAAAGTCCCTTTTAACATTATCCAAAACGTAGGTTTTGAATTGGATATCAAAATGTCCGATGTAAAAATCAACGAGGGAGTTACAGATGCAGATTTTAAATAATCAAATCCCTCATTAACAAATAAAGGCTATCTTAATCGATAGCCTTTATTATTTTATAAATATCTAGTTTAAGAATATTACTTTTTAGCAGATAAATACACTCCTATTAATATTATAAAAGCTCCTAAAAACTGAACTGACGTTAGCATTTCATTATCTAACAACCCCCAGAAAAAAGCCACGACCGGAATTAGATACGTTACCGAAGTTGCAAAAACTGGCGAAGAAATCTGAATTAGTTTAAAGAATAATATATTTGCAATTCCAGTACCTACTACTCCCAAAATCATAATAAACAGTACCGAGTGCTGCACTTTTTCCACTGCCATTACATCATAGAAGCCTGTAGCATACAAAATAGCCAAAGCTGGAAATATCAAAATCAAGAAATTCCCTGTTGTAATACTTAGCGGTGTCAAATCAGAAAGGAAGCGTTTAATTAAATTGACATTTATAGCATAGCAAATAGACGCAATTACTACTAAAATCGCATAATAATAATTTTGATTGGGATGATTCATAGCACCATTAAAAACCAGAAGCAAACTACCAACCAAACCAATAAGAACACCCCAAACTTGTCTTTTTTGGAAACTTATACCAAATACTACCGCTCCTAATATCAATGTACTTAAAGGTGTTAAAGAATTAAGTATTGCCGTAACTGCACTATCTAATTCTGTTTCGGCAATAGCAAAAAGAAATGCAGGCACAAAAGTCCCAAAAACAGACGTTAAGGCAATATATTTCCATTTTTCTTTCGGGATTTTCGATAAACTCTTAAAACCAATCAATAATAAGAAAACAGCAGCAAAAATTATTCGAAGCGAGCCCACTTGAATTGCGGTCAAGCCAATTAATCCTTTTTTTATTAAAATAAATGAACTTCCCCAGACTAAAGAAAGCACTAATAAATAACCCCATTTTAACTGTTTCGATTCCATGATTCTAATTTTACCCCAAAATTGTATTATTTTTATGAATTAGCTCTACTTTTTTAAGTAATTTTGTTTTCGGTTAAAAAAATAGTTAAAACCCTTAACATCAAATCATAATGAACATTAAAAAATCAATTGCTGTTATAGCATTAGCGGGACTTTTGTTTGTTAGCTGCAAAAAAAACACTGAAGAAGCGCCAAAAGAAACTGCAAAAACAGAAACGGAAGCTCCAAAAGTAAAAAAAGAAATCGCTGCCGAAAACGTACAAACTGCAAACTTCTCTGTAGAAGGAATGGTATGCGCAGTAGGTTGTGCTAAAACAATTCAAGAAGAACTAACCGAGCTTGACGGAGTACAAACAGCTACGGTAGATTTTGATACAAAATTAGCAACGGTAACTTTTGATAAAACAGTACAAACTCCTGAAAGCTTAACTAAAGTAGTTCAAGCAACTGGAGATGGAAAAACCTACACCGTTTCAAATATGAAGTCGTAAGTACACCTCTTTATTGTATAAAAAAAGCATCCATGTGGATGCTTTTTTTCTATACAATATGAATTTGATTTTATTAGGACCTCGTCTTTTTGATTGCCATTTTCAAAAGAAAGAACATAATAGTAAAAAAAAGAATTGAAGCTACTACAAAGAAATAATTAATCAAATAATAGGCGTCTCCAATATTTACTGTAAAAAAGAAGTCACTAAAATAAAGGTAGATTAATAATACGCTTAAAATCAAAAAAAATATTGTCTTTTTTTTCATATAGCTGTAATTAAAACTTACTTCCATTTTAAAGTCTCCATCAAGCGTTGCATGTCATTTTTGATATAACTGGCCGCCGGCATAATAGAATCAAAATTAGGTTTAGCATAAAAATAAACCGAACCAGTAACAAAATGCTTGGTACTGTCAGTTGCATAGAATTGCGAATTAGTTGCCGCATTCCCGTCTACCTGATAAAACATACCATATACCTTTTTTGAAGGGTTTAAATAAGGCTGTTCTAGGATATCATCGGCTTTTATAACGTGTTCGTAGGTTAACTTTTGAGCGTCCCGCAACAAGACATTGATATTGTTATTTACGGGTTTGTAAGTCAAATATATGGTCGCTTTCATTTTTGGATACGTAATTGTGAATCCACAATCCTTTTCTCCTTTTATAACCGCTTCTGAATTCATTTCGAAAGTAAACGGACATTCATTTTCAAAATGAGCATAATTTGCAACCGGATAATCTAAGCGCAAATAACTGGCAGGTTTTGGAAAAACATCCTCTTTACAACCAGAAAACAGGAACAATCCCATAAACACTAGTGCAAGTACTATACTAGAAAAATATTTTTTGTTATCCCGCTGCAAATTAAACATCAACCGTTACTTTTATCTGTTTTATACGTTTCTTATCTACTGTCTCAATTGTGAACAGGCAATTTTCGTAAGAGATTTTTTGCCCTTTCATTGGGAAATTTCCTGATATTTCAAGAATAAATCCAGCCAAGGTTTCGGCTTCCCCTTTTTTTATCTCAAAAACGTCCTCGTTAACATCTATAATTCTATAGAAGTCTTTCAGGTTTATTTTACCCTCAAAAAGATAGTTTTTTTCATCAATTTTAGTAAAATTGACATTGTCATCATCAAACTCATCACTGATGTCTCCAACAATTTCCTCAATTACATCTTCTAGAGAAACCAAACCAGAGGTCCCCCCGTATTCATCCACCACAATAGCAAGATGACTTTTCATTCTCTGAAAATCTTTTAGCAAATTATCCAGTTTCTTATTCTCAGGAATAAAAAAGGGTTCTCTTATTAAGGTGTTCCACTCAAAATCTTTCTCATCGAGATGACGCAATAAATCCTTAACAAACAAAACACCTTCTATCTGATCAATATTGTCTCTATAAACAGGAATTCGCGAATATCCTTTTTCGATAATTTTAGAATAGATCTCAGAAAATGGTTCTGTTATTTCTAAAGCAAAAATATCAATCCTCGGACTCATAACCTGCTTCGTATCTGTATTACCAAAAGTTACAATCCCCATCAATATCTTCTGCTCCTCTAAAGAAGTTTCATCCGAAGAAGTAAGCTCTAAAGCTTGAGACAACTGATCAACTGAAAAATTTGTTTTTTGCTTTCCTAATTTATTGTGCAAATAAATGGTCGTTTCACGCATAGGAACACTAATAGGCGAAAGCAATTTATCTAATATCGAAATTGGGTACGCTATCATTTTTGCAAACTTGATATTATTTCGGCTAGCATATACTTTAGGTAATACTTCTCCAAACAACAAAAGTAAAAAGGTGACTACAATAACTTCGACGGTGAATTTTAAAGCTGGAGAACTAATCGCAGAAAATAAGTTTCTCCCAATAAACGAGAATAAAATTACCACTCCGATATTGATAAAATTATTAGCCACAAGAAGTGTCGCCAAAAGTTTTTTGGGCCTGTCTATAAGATCCGCAAGAATTCTTCCTTTAGAATCATTCCCTTGCATTGTCTCGTCAATGTCTGTTTGAGACAAAGAAAACAAGGCTACTTCAGCACCAGAAACTAATGCAGAGCAAAGAAGCAATACAAATATTCCGGCAAAACCAAACACTAGATCTGTATCTAATGTATATGCGAAATTTAAACTGGGCTCTGGGTCCAAATTAAAAAAGATTAGTTAAACAATCAAAATGGCAAATCATTGATAGGCAAGCCATTATTTTGTGGGTCAAAGTTAGTGTTTTTTACGGATTCCGGGCCGTCAATTTGTTTGTTGTTTTCAGCAGATTTCTTGGTTGACAAAAAAGTAAACTCCGTAACTTGAATTTCAGTGGTGTGTTTTGTCGTCCCGTCCTCTGTCAGCCATTGGCGTGATTTAATACGTCCCTCTATATAAATTTTGTCTCCTTTTGACAAATGTTTTTCACAAATTTCGGCTGCTTTATTTCGCACCACTAAATTATGCCACTCCGTAGAAGTGATTTTTTCGTTCGTTGTCTTATTAATATAGACTTCATTTGTTGCCAGTTGAAATCTACCGATACAATTTCCCCCATCAAAATAATGCATTTTTATTTCATCGCCTAGATGCCCAATCAGCATCACTTTATTTAACGTTCCGTTCATTTTGTTTTTATGGTATTTCTATCAAAGATACATTTTTTTAAATGTTCTCTTTATTCCTTTTCGATAAAATTATGAATCACAATGGGAGTATTTCGAATTAGATTAAAAGGAAAAAGAGGCACCCAGATTTATAAAGCCTGCCAAAGAACTAAACTGGGTTTGCTCAAAATAAGAACTTTGATTTTCAACTTTTAACCTAATATTATTATCCCTCATATTTAGAACATTGACACCTCTTAGTGTAAAATTCCAATTTTTAAATTTATATTGGAAACTAGGATTTATTTCTAAAATGTATTTTTGCAGTGTAGTATTAGAAGAGAAAGAAATGTATTTAGAGTCTAATTCCCAATTTAATTTCTCCTTAAATACTAAACCATTTAGTTTTATAAAAGCTGTTGTTTTACCTAAATTGTTTTTTACACTATTAGAATTATTGATTGAATTATTTACAAGATACTCCACACCAAAATTTATATTGAAGTCATTCGATTTGAAGTAAGACAAGAAACTAATTTCTGCTTTACTTTGAACAGTTTTAAAGGTATTACTCAAATTGTTAATGAAGGATTCCCGACTAGAGTAAGATTGCAGTGTTTCAAGTTTTGCTGACCACGGAATACTCTTCATTTTTTTTTCAAGGGTAAAAAATAAATACGAAGAATCATCTAAACCTATAAAATCATATTGTCTAAGCGAAAGGTTATTGGTGTTTACGGAATTAAATCCTATTTCTTTTAATTTATTAGTGTAAACCAGACCAAAAAAAGAAATGAAATTAGTTTGCAAATTCGAATAAGAACCGTTTAAACTTATTGTATTTTTGGGCAGCATCGCATCATAAAAAATGTTGCCGTTTTTTACAATAGTTCTATAATCTTCAATAAACAAGCCGGGCATAACTTTAGCTATTGAAACATTTGAAAAGTCCCTTTTGTAATTCAAACTAACATTCGCTTTCTTAGAAATCTCATAAGAAAAATTAGCAAAGGGCAGAAAAGTCAGGTTGTTTTCTTTTTTAAAATTATATTGAAACTGTGCTTGAACAAACCTAAAACCCAAAGAATAATTAAATTTATAGACCTTTTTTTGGCTAAAACTTGTTCCTATATAGTTCTTGGTGTTTAATAAATTTAATTCTGAATTAAATTCCGGATTAGTTTCATTTACAAATATGTTTAACGATTCATTGTTGTTACACGAACCTGCATTTAGAGTAAAAGTCCCTAGTTCACTTTTAATTGTGAGTTTTGAATTAATCCCAAGAGAATTTGCATAGCCATCCGTTTTTTGGAAAACCGTAAAATCCTTATTGAAGTTTAAGTTCAAAAAAGAATCATTTGATTCTAAATTAATATTATTTTGATAGCTTGTAAAATCATTAAATAAATTATATTCAAGTAGATAGTTGCTGTTTAATTTTATTTTGTGCGTGAAAAACTGACCAATATTAGTACTGGAGCTTCTTTTGTTTTCATCAAAGTTAGTTCGATTTATGGTTGATTGATTATCAATAAGACTACCTTGATTGTCCTTATTATAATTTACAGTCAAGATGTAATTATAATAATTTCTTACATTAGGCTTTGATTCAAACTGAATTTTATTTGTATTAAACAATAACGCTCCTTCAATATTCGAATTTTTATCTATAACTATATCATTTCCAGCAAAAAAAGTTTGTTTCGACTTTAGAAACTCACTCTGTCTGACATAATTCAACATTGAAAACCCTTGGATTTTACTTGTTTTTGAAATTTTGTCGCTGAAATTAACTGAATAAAATTGAATATCTTTTTTATTTACATTATCCGTAGAAAACAAAAACGAAGGTAAATTATCTTCTACAGTCATTGAATTAGAAGCCGTTTCGTTTACTATTTCACTTTGAACTCCTTTTTTTAATTCTAAATAATCATTGACAGTAAAAACCAGATTGTTGGTATTATTAATATCTGAAATAAAATTAACTTTAACTTTACTAGCAAAATTATATATGTTATTGTGTTGCCTATAGCGTTTTTTATAGCCATATTCGGCTTCAACATCTCCTTTAATCGTGTTTTTGTATTGCTCTTTTATAGAAACATTTAGGGCCGTTCTGCCTGTATTATTAAATCCTACTATAGAAGATAAATTTTGAAAATTTTTGAAAAATTCTATCTTTTCAATCATTTCAGATTTTATATTTTCGGTAGCTAACTGATGCTGGTTACCATAGAATTCATCCCCTTCTATTAAGAAATCATCAATTTTTTTTCCATTGTACTTTATCTTACCATTATCATCAATACTAATTCCGGGGAGTTTTTTCAGAACATCTTTTAGTTTCTGTTCGGATCCGTTTAGCAATCTTTTCAAATTAAAAAAAATCGTATCGTTCTTTTCAGTAACATCCCGAAAATCAGCTTTAATAATGACTTCTTTCATTGCTATAACTTCATTTTTTAAAATGATGTTTTTTGTTATAACTGAACTATTGACATCTGTACTAAATTCAAAAACAAAAGGTTTATATCCCAAAAAGCTTGCCTTAAATAGAAAATTTTTAGGTTCAGTATCAGGACAAACTAATTCAAATTGTCCCAAGTTATTAGATTGTTTAAAATCTATAAGTTTATCATCCAGTTTATTGTACAATCGTACATTGACAAGTGACACAGGATTTTGTAATGAATCCCTTATTGTCCCTTTTATACTCGTTTGACTATTAATTTGGAGAAATGAAAAAATGAAAAAAAATAATACGATCCGCATAAATATTGTTGCCTATCTAATAATAGTCGTAGTTCTTGTGGTCGTTGTATTACCATTTACGGTAGTAGTTGAACTCGATTTCATTTTACTCATTCCTTCTTTTACATAGCTATCCACTTCAGCCATGGTCACCGTTTCATTTGGCATCTGAGGAATTCCAATTGAAATCAGGGATTTTTCAATTTTTACTGACGTTGCAAAATACTCATAGTAAGCCGTCCCTACATACAAAATTAATCCCGGGAGACCATCAAACTTTTCAGGACCAGCGTTTATGGAAATATCTTCTGTAAACCAAGCTGTAAAAAAATAACCAAAAGCATCAGAAGTAGCTTTTCTACACTTAAATCCATTAATTTCTTTAGTTTCATTGGTAATTTGCCAATTCCAATCTAACAAGTAATCCTTACCATAAAATTCTCTACCACTGTATATATTAAATAATAATTCATTCTTGTTAAAGTCTTTATAATACCATTTTTCAATAAATTTATTAGAAACCTTATATGACGTCTCACTTTTATTCGTAGTATTTCCACCTAACTGATCATCTGATTTGTTATTCTCAACACTTTCAATATTTTTAACTCCTGAACTATTTTTATATAGTGTAACACCATTACTATTTTGTAAAATATAGCTATGTGACTCCAAAGCTTGTTTTCTGGCAAATTCAGGCATAGCCTCAAGCTTTTCTTTACTTATAATTCTTTTCTCAGAATAATTCACAGTCACCGTTTGCGACCTAGCAATAAAAGCAAACATTAATAAACCTAATAAAAAAAAGTTTTTCATATTTATAAGTAAATTTATTATTAAGTAATTTATTTTAACATTGTATTCAATCTATATTTTTCATTTGTTTAAAACCTACCGTTTTTATACAAAACAGTAGGTTTTATTATTGATGCTTAGTAACAAGTAATTGTTGTTTCAACATCATATCTATCATATACCTCTCCATCCAATCCTATAAAAGAATCACGATACCAATAGTTTCTACGAGTAATGCAGAATTCTTCCAGAATTTCCAAAGCTTCCTCATCCTCAGACAAAATAGCTTCTTTGGTACTAATACTTTTCGCTAGATCAGAAACTAACGTTTTTGCTTCCCCCTGATTTGCACTAACAAATCAATAAAAAAAAACTATTTAAGCAAGTTTTTTCTTAAAAATTTTAAATTAAATTGAAAATTTAACTTTCTACATATCAGAAGAATACTCAAAATAAATAAGAAACATCCGTTATTACTATGTCTTCAACTCCTTTTCAATAAAATTATGGATCACAATTGGAAAAGGGAGTATTTTTAAAGTTCCTTTATCTACTCCATTCTCAACACTTCCGATTAGATTAACTTTCCAAAATTTGATATGCAAATGTTGATGAGACAACTTATGCATAATACTTTGTTCGTTATATTCAGAAACGCTACTTATACTAGTAGCTTCAAAAAAAGCATTTTCTATTCTATTGCTTATCTGATTGAAATTTTCCTCACCATCAGTCTCTATCAACGGAAACTCATATAAATTGTGCCAAATCCCTTTTGCTGTTCTCTTTTGAATCACAGTATTTTCATTATCGTCCTCAACAACCAAGTAATTAAAGAAACGGTTTCTAACTTTCACCTTCTTAGATTTCACCGGCAACTGGTCAACCTTCTTTTTTTGCAATGCCAAACAACTTTCGTTAAAAACACAAACACTGCAGTCAGGACTTTTTGGAACGCACTGTAAAGCCCCAAACTCCATTATGGCTTGATTAAAAGTCGCGGGATTGTCTTTTGGCATTAATTCGAAAGCTAGGGCGGCAAATTCTTTTTTGGCGGAAGCCAAAGCAATGTCCGTTTCTATATCAAAATAACGAGACAAAACGCGAAACACATTTCCGTCGACAACGGCAACGGGTTCCCCGTACGAAAAAGAGGCGATGGCGGCGGCCGTGTATTCTCCCACGCCCTTAAGTCCTAACAGCTCACTATAATTGTCTGGGAAAACCCCATCGAGTTCAGCAGCTATATACTGAGCAGTCTTATGCAGGTTTCGGGCACGTGAATAATACCCCAGTCCTTGCCACAGTTTCAAGACCTGTTCTTCATCGGTTTTAGCCAGGTCAAAAACGGTAGGAAAAGCCTCTACGAAAGACAAAAAATAAGGCGTCCCCTGAGCGACACGAGTCTGCTGTAACATAATTTCAGAGAGCCAAATGCGGTACGGATCACTGGTTTTTCGCCAAGGCAAATCACGCTTATTATGTAAATACCACTTTATAAGCAAGTTAGAAAATTTCATTATTAAATATTTGTTAGCAAAAGTAAAAGTTTATGTGATTAAATTTTAATGAATTAGCTTGAATATTTGTTTTTTAAATTCATATATTTGCACACTCAAAAAAATGATTACAATATAATAAATAAGGAAAGAAAATGACGAAAGCAGATATCGTAGCAAAAATTTCAGAAAAATTAGGTCTTGAAAAAGGTGATGTGCAAGCAACAGTAGAGACTTTTATGAATGAAGTTAAAAATTCATTAGAAACTGGAGACAATGTTTATTTAAGAGGTTTCGGAAGTTTTATCGTGAAAACTAGAGCTGAAAAAACTGGAAGAAATATTTCCAAAAATACAACAATAAAAATTCCTGCACATAACATACCTGCATTCAAACCAGCAAAAGTTTTTGTTGAAGGAGTAAAGATCAATAACGAAGCAAAATAAAAATATTAATTAATCATAAAATCGACAAGATATGCCAAGTGGTAAAAAAAGAAAGAGACATAAGGTAGCAACTCACAAACGTAAAAAAAGAGCGAGAGCTAACCGTCACAAAAAGAAAAAGTAGTTTTTAACTACTTTTTCCTTTTTAAAAGTTCATTGAAATCGAAAATTAGTCCTCAGTCCTCAGATGTAAGCATTCAGTATACTGATTCCTTAAATCTGAGGACTGCTAGCTAGTTTTCCCCGGGTTCAATACCTGTTAAAATTATTGTTTAATCCATCCTAGCTTTAAGTGTGAGGTTAGAAAATAGATTTTAGAAAATAGAAGACAAAAAAAAGATTTTAGAAAAGAGAGAAAAGAAAACATAAATTCTAACTCTAGTTTTTAAAGTCTCTATTCGCTTCTCCCTATTCTTTATTCCATATTCTTTTCTCTTTATTAAAAGTTTGGATAAAAATTTACAACGTGAATAAAGAATTAATCATTCGATCTAGTTCTGATTTTGTAGATTTTGCCTTATTAAAAGATGGAAAACTAATTGAATTACACAAGGAAGAAGAAAAAAGCAATTTTCAAGTAGGTGATATTTTTATTGCCAAAATACGAAAACCAGTTGCTGGTCTTAATGCTGCTTTTGTAAATGTAGGCTTCGAAAAAGATGCTTTTTTACACTATCATGACTTAGGTCCTAATTTAGTTTCCCAACTGAAATTCATAAAACTTGTAAGCGCAGGTAAAATAAAAGATTTCTCCCTAAAAAACTTTCAGTTTGACAAAGAGATAGACAAAGACGGTATTATTACTGATGTAATTAATGCTAATCAATCGATCTTAGTACAAGTTGTAAAAGAACCAATATCTACCAAGGGTCCAAGAATAAGCGCTGAGCTTTCTCTTGCCGGAAGATTTATTGTTTTAGTTCCGTTTTCTGACCGTGTATCTATTTCTCAAAAAATAGAAGACAAGAAAGAAAAAGACAGACTAAAAAAACTTGTACAATCCATCAAACCAAAAGGATTTGGTGTTATTGTTCGCACAGTAGCAGAAGGCAAAAATACAGCCGAATTAGAAAAAGACATGCAGAACCTGCTTAGCAGATGGGATGCAATGTGTAAAAAATTACCGACCGCTCATCATCCGTCAAAAATTTTAGGGGAACTCAACAGAGCTTCTTCTATCTTAAGAGACGTCTTTAATGATACTTTTACTAGTATACAAATTGATGATGAAGAGTTGTACAACCAAACGAAGGACTATTTGCAAGAAATTGCACCTTCAAAACAATCAATTGTTAAGTTTTATCAATCAAATGACACGCCCATTTTTGAGAAATACAACATAGAGAGACAAATCAAGACTTCATTCGGGAAAACAGTATCCATGAGTAAAGGTGCTTATCTTATTATCGAACATACTGAAGCCTTACACGTCATTGACGTAAACAGCGGAAACCGTTCTAATAAAGCATCTAACCAGGAAGATACTGCAATGGAAGTCAATATGATTGCCGCTGCTGAAATCGCCAGACAATTGCGTCTACGTGATATGGGTGGTATTATCGTAATTGATTTTATCGACTTGTCTAATCCAGAAAATCGTAAAACATTGTTCGACTTCTTGAGAGAAGAAATGAGCGATGATAAAGCAAAACACAAGATCTTGCCTCCTAGTAAATTTGGATTAGTCCAAATTACAAGACAAAGAGTAAGACCTGAAGTAAACATTAAAACTAGAGAAGAAGATCCTAACGATGTGAATGGTGAAATTGAAGCGCCAATCTTAATTATCGACAGAATCAATTCTGATTTAGAAGGAATATTAAAAACTAACAAAGACGTTGTACTTAACGTACACCCCTTTGTTGAAGCATACCTTACAAAAGGTTTTCCATCATTACGTTCAAAATGGTTTTTTGAGCATAAAAAGTGGGTGAAAATTATACCTCGTGACGCTTACACGTATTTAGAATATCATTTCTACGACAAAACGGGAAATGTTATAAAAGAATAAATCAGAAACTCCTCATGAAATTGAGGAGTTTTTTTTTGCCTTTTTTTAAGTAAAGAATTATATATTTCAGGAGCTAATCCAGCTATGCGCTACAATATTCCATTCCAAAAAAAATAAGATAAAAAATCACAATGCCATCCGGGCTAAAATAATTTTAGATAAGAACCCTGATTGCAACAACAGTAAATGTAAACTTTATAAAAAAATAGTATATATTAGCACAGTGCAAAACGCTGTATTTGCCTTCAAAAAAACATTAACTATAAACTATGAAAAAGAATAATCAAAAAACTTTGAAAACAATTGGAATTATTATTTCAGTTCTTATTCTTCTATTTTTTGTTCGTTTTGCCCTAGGAGAATTCTTAGCAGGATGGAATAGCGTGAATTAAGAGAATTATAAAAACAGTTTGTAATTATATTTTTTTTAATTCTTTTAACGTAGATTATTATTTTTTTTATTTTACCGCCTTTACAATAAACAGCTTCATTATTTTGAAGATTCTTTGCTTGTGCCAAAATCAACACCTCGCTCGCTCCTCAAAAAAGCCACACCAAATCAGATTCTATAAAGCAAATGTATTTCAGTACAAAAGACAAAATTGAAATAGTTGAAATTGCCATAACTTGCATTGTAATGTTTGTTTACGGAACAGGAAAAGTTGTTCAAATTGGAAAAGCTGTTTCTTGAATGACTGGAATGCAATTGATGTGGGCCTTTTACGGATATTCCAAGACCTATGCTTTGATTTTAGGTATTATGAAATATCGGGTAGAATTCTGCTTTTGACAAAGAGAACCAGGGTTATCGGTTGTTTATTTTTATCGACACTACTTGTTAATATTATTCTATAGGATATCTATCTCAACGTACACATACGAGCATTAAAAGCCGCTATATTATATCAGTTTTTGATATTAATTATTTTATGGCTAACGAAAGACTTATTCAAAGTTTAAAATTATTGATCAATAATGCTAAACCTGAACAATCAAAAGCAAAGTTCTTAATAAAATTGCTTATTGCCTTTATCGTATTCGCATTTTTAAGAATAGCAGAATACTACATAGCCATTAAATTGCAATTAGCCAGGTGGTGAGAAAACAGCAATCCTAGGGCAAAGTATAAAATTTTCTATACCGAGGAAATTAAGCAATCACAAAATCTAGTTTTAAAAATTTAAAGCCTGACATAATCATCATTTTACATATCAATATATATACTATATTAGCCGCCTGATGCACGAAAAACTTTAGCACAACTGCCTATAGCGCCGCTAATACTAAAACAGGTTCGTTTCAACAGATTAAAATCAATGCCATGAACTATTTTGTATTTCTTGTAGGAGTCATTCTTCTACTTGCTACCGCTGCTGATTTAATAAACACCTCCTTGTCTGGACGTGGGGCAGGTTTTATTTCGAAACGGTTATCTAAGTCCATCTGGAATATACTGTTGATACTTACTAAAAAAACAGGGCGCCGAAAAATCCTAGACCTAGGCGGCGCTATCATTTTAGTTTCTATTCTTATTAACTGGTTGCTGCTTATATGGATTTCTGCCAGCCTGTTGTTCATAAGCTGTCCCGACTCGCTGATCAATGTAGAGACCAACTCTCCTACGACAGTAATAAACAAGATATTTTATACTGGCTATACGCTATCAACATTGGGATTGGGAGACATAGAACCAGAAGGTAATTTTTGGGATATACTTACCGCCATACTTTCATTTACTGGACTGATTCTGATTTCCATTTCCATAACTTACTTAATACCAGTCGTTTCAGCCGAAATAATGAAAAGAAAAATAAGTGTTCACATCAATACTCTTGGCGGCTCGGTAGAAGAAATCCTATTGAATTATTGGAATGGAAAAGATTTCAAGGAGCTGGAACAACCTTTTATAAGCCTTATCGATTCTATCATTTTACATGCCCAAAACCATAAAGCATACTCCGTGTTACATTTTTTCCATTCATCAGATAGGAAAGAAGCCTTCGTTCTTAATCTCACAAACCTTGACGAGGTCCTGACTGTACTGTTACATAACATCCCAGCAGAACAAGGACCTTCATTCAATGTACTTATCAGACTCCGGAAAGCTATTTCCAGCTATCTCGTAACGCTACCAGCCACTTTTATAACTCCAGGCAAAAAGACGCCTCCCGTACTAATTCTTACGGCACTTGAAAATAAGGGAATAAAAGTTATATCTGGTGAAAAAGTAGATTTAGAATATGCAAAACTAAAAACCAGACGCAGGTTATTGTTGTCACTCATTAAAGATGATGGACGGGAGTGGGCTGACCTTAATTGCGGAAGTTACAATCATGAAATAAACACAAGCGAACCCTATTGAAACGTTTGACTGAATTTTATTCAGGATGTACCCAACAAAGTTCGATGAAAAATTATTTCCTTTTCGCAACAAAAAAACGCTTCATCAAGTCTGAAGCTTCTTCTGCCATAACGCCGCGTTTTACAACCGTTTTAGGATGCAGCTGGGTTCCCATTTTCTCAAAACCCCTTTTTTCATCACGAGCTCCAAAAACGACCTTAGAAATTTGACTCCAGTATAAAGCACCAGCACACATCTGGCAAGGTTCGAGCGTTACATAAAGCGTACAGCCCGTTAAATACTTACCTCCAAGATAATTAGCCGCAGCAGTTATAGTTTGCATTTCGGCATGAGCGGTCACATCATTAAGTAATTCCGTCAAATTATGACTCCTCGCGATTATAGTATCATTGACTACTACAATAGCACCCACGGGGATTTCACCTTTTTCAAAAGCCATTTCGGCTTCATTCAAAGCCTTTTTCATAAAATATTCGTCAGTGAAGATGTTTTCCATAAAACAAAAATACTGTTTTGATATTATTATACTGTACTTTTAATTCTTGCTATTTAATTTTATGGAATCAAATTATAAAATAAACATACCAGAACCTTGTAATAAGGATTGGAACAAAATGACACCAACCGATAAAGGTAGGTTTTGCGGTAGTTGTTCTAAAACTGTGGTTGATTTCACCAATATGATACCTGATGAAATTCAACTCTATTTTCAGCAGCACAATAATATTTGTGGCCTATTCAGAAAGTCACAATTGGATTATTTGACAATCCAAATTCCAAGTCGGGTTGTATATTCACAAACTCAATACCACAAGATGTTTTTAATGGCCTTATTTATAGCAATGGGAACCACGTTATTTAGCTGCGCAGATAAAAACGGCAACAAACAAAAAATCGACAAAGTTGAAATAGTTGCTGATTCTATAGAAATGAAAAACACAGTTATTGGAATGCGATTACCTCCAAAACACGACCCAAATAATAGTTTACAAAATAATATTCCGCCACCACCTCCGCCAAGAGCAACTCATATTAACTTTACCAAACCCATAACAATTACATGTGTAGAAGTAACACCTAAAAAACAAGAAGTAGATAATATTCAGAAAGTTACTATTGAGGAAGAAATAATATATATGGGTGGAGCGATTTACACCGATCCTGAATACAACGGCGGTATGGATAAATTCAAAGATTACATTCAGAGTAATTATGTATTTCCTGAAAAAACAAACAACTTAAATGGAGAAATACAAGCCTCTTTCGTAACTGAAAGAGACGGCAGCATAAGCAATATCAAATTGCTTAAAGATATTGGTGACGGAACGGGAAAAGACCTGATACGACTTTTGGAAAAATCTGAAAAATGGATTCCAAGAACTCAAAATGGAAAAATGGTACGTAATTTATACTCCATAACACTAATTATAAAAACGGACACTTTAAAAAAATCGTTTTTAAAGAATAGATATAATCAAAGAATTGACTCTATAATTATTAAACAATAAGCTATTTGAATGAACTAAATTTCCACTATAATACTGTAAATTTGCTTTATGTCAGATAATTTACTTTCAAGCATTAATTACCCAACGGATTTACGCCACCTAGACGAAGCTCAACTTCCTCAAGTAGCCAAAGAATTACGTGATTTCATAATCGATATTGTCTCCATAAAAGAAGGGCATCTTGGAGCAAGTCTTGGAGTAGTTGAACTTACCATTGCCTTGCACTATGTTTTTAACACACCCGATGATTTATTAATTTGGGATGTAGGCCACCAAGCATATGGACATAAAATACTGACTGGAAGAAGAGAAAATTTTCATACCAACAGGCAACTTGGAGGTATTTCTGGTTTCCCAAAAAGAAGCGAAAGCAGCTATGATGCCTTTGGCGTAGGCCACTCCTCCACTTCTATTTCTGCTGCGTTAGGAATGGCAATTGCCTCTAACTTGAAAGGAGACTTCGACAAACAGCATATTGCAGTGATAGGAGATGCTTCTATAGCTTCGGGAATGGCCTTTGAAGGATTAAACCATGCTGGAGTTACTGATGCAAATTTATTGGTGATCTTAAATGACAACGCTATCGGAATTGATCCTAGTGTAGGTGCCTTAAAAAATTACCTAACTGCAGTAAAAAACGGAAAAAACCCAAGACAGAATAACATGATCAAATCTTTGAACATTGATTATTCTGGACCTATTGACGGACATGATATATTTGCCGTAATTAAAGAACTGAAACGTTTACAAAAAATAAAAGGTCCTAAATTCCTTCACGTGATAACAACAAAAGGTAAAGGATTAAAACAAGCCGAGGAAGATCAGGTAAAATACCATGCTCCAGGAAAATTTGATGCTAAATCTGGAGAAATTCATTTAAAATCAGAAGAAAACCTTCCTCCTAAATATCAGGATGTTTTTGGTTTAACGGTATTGGATTTAGCTCAAAAAAACAAAAAAATAATCGGAATTACACCCGCTATGCCCTCAGGAAGTTCCTTGAAGTTCATGATGGAAGCATTACCAGAGCGGGCATTTGACGTGGGAATTGCTGAACAGCATGCCGTCACCCTTTCTGCCGGAATGGCGACACAGGGAATGGTAGTATTTTGCAACATCTACTCCACTTTTTTACAAAGGGCCTATGACCAAGTTATTCATGATGTCGCTTTGCAAAACTTACCCGTTATTTTCTGCCTAGACAGAGCAGGACTTGTGGGAGAAGACGGAGCAACCCATCATGGTGTTTTTGATTTGGCTTATTTGCGTTGTATTCCCAATATGATTATCTACTCTCCACTAAATGAAATTGGACTGCAAAACATACTTTATACAGCCCAACTAGGTTTAGATCATCCTATCGCCATCCGCTATCCTCGAGGCAGAGGAGTAATCTCGGATTGGCAATCTAAAAACTTCGGGAACTATGAAAAAATTGAAATTGGGACTGCAAATTATCTAAAGAAAGGTACTGAAATAGCTGTTTTATCGAATGGTCCAATAGGTAAGAACGTTACTTTGGCATTAGCCAATTTAAACAATCCAGAAACAATTGCGCATTATGATTTTGCATTCGTCAAACCCTTAGATGAAAAAGAATTACATACTATTTTTAAAACCTTTAAAAAGATTATAACAATCGAAGATGGCGTTATAAAAGGCGGTTTTGGAAGTGCTATTCTAGAGTTTGCAATCAAAAATAAGTACACATCACAAATACAATTAATGGGCATTCCTGATGAGTTCATAGAACAGGGCACCGTTGAAGAATTACAACAATATTGCAACATTGACGTTAAAAGTTTAGAAATAGTTTTTTCAATTGAGTGAAAATAATTATTTTGCGCCCACTAAACACATTGAGCTATAAATGAAATTACTGTCTTCGCCCCTCCTGTTTTTTGTCTTACTGCTTTCAGCAAATATGTTCTCCCAGAAAATCATTACGACAATAGATGTCCCTAAAAAAGTCGATCCAGACACTATTTCTCATTGGGTTAAAAAAAACAGAATAGGGTTTGACATCTCTGAAATCGCATTTTTAAATTGGAATGCCGGTGGAACCAGCTCTATTTCAGGATTGTTAAAAGGAAAGTTCAATCGTATATACACTAAAAACAATTACAACTGGACAAACGAATTGATTGTACGTTATGGTTTAAACAAACAAGATGGAATTGAACTGCGAAAAACAGAAGATGTGCTACAGTTCAATTCTGCGCTAGGTTACCGTCAAGACACACTATCGAACTGGTATCATACCGCCAAATTTAATTTTGCTACCCAGTTCACAGATGGATATTCTTATCCAAATAAAGAAATATCCGTCTCCAGACCATTTGCACCTGCATATATTTTCCTTGGACTCGGAGCAGAATACGCTACAAAAGACAAGCACAAATTACTTTATTTATCTCCTTTCACTTCCAAAATAACAATGGTAATGGACCAGCGATTGGCTAACCAAGGTTCTTTTGGTGTTAAAAAAGCGCTGTATGATTTAGATGGAAATTTAGTTACTGAAGGCGAGCGATCCAAAGTTGAACTTGGTTTTCTGTTAACTGGTTTTTATAAAAAAGAAATAGTCAAAAATATTACTATTGAAAACAGACTGAGTTTGTATTCAGACTACATAAATAAATTTGGTAACGTTGATATCGATTATGATTTACAAATAGAACTTGTTGTAAATAATCATGTAAAAACAAATATTGGCGCACACATTATCTATGATGATGATATAAAGGCCAAAGAAGAAATCAACGGAACACAAGTTACAGTAGGACCAAAAACACAATTAAAACAGATTTTAGGAGTGGGAATCGTTTATGATTTCTAGTTAATCCTTTTTCTTTCCATTGATCGTTTCAAATAACTCTAAAGCATTTCCGTCCGTAAGTAAAGAAACAAAATGACAGATATGAAGTAACCTTTCATACAAGTCTGCTTTTTCGTAATGGTGTTTCTCTGGCAGTAATTTTAAAATTAGCGCATCATAATTGGATGCATTTCCATTGAACTTATTATCGTATGCTGTAATGAATTTATCCAACAAAGTTTGTATGATTTGGTAACCTACAATCTCTTTCTCGATAACTTCCCTACTCTGATAAATGTTGTTCACACTAATACTAATGATATCATCCATCTGTGCTTTATATTTGCTTTTATCTGTTAAAGCAAAAGGGAATTTTCCGTTTAAAATTGCTTCTTCGTTATCGATAAAAACTTTTACAGCATCATTGATCAAACTACCAATAGCCAAAGCACGCAAATAACTAATGCGGTCTTCCTTAGTAGTAAGTGTTTTGTATTTAGAGGTATCAATGCTGTCTTTGACTAATTTAATTAAGTATTCCAATGCAAAATCTTCAGAAACTAATCCAAGATTGATTCCGTCTTCAAAGTCAATAATGGTATAACAAATGTCATCTGCAGCTTCCACTAAATAAGCAAGTGGATGTCTTTCAAAACCTATATCATTAGCTGTTTTATTTGGGATTAGCCCCATATCTTTTGCCGCTTCTTCAAAGAACTTTTTGTCGGTTTGAAAGAAACCGTATTTTTTATCTGCTATATTTTTGGTCGGTTTCTTAGGCAAACTTTCTTTTGGATACTTCATAAAAGCTCCTAAAGTCGCATAAGAAATTCGTAGTCCGCCTTCAATACCTGGTCGACTAGCAGTAAGTACTGCAAATCCATTTGCATTTCCTTCAAAATCAATCAGGTCCTGCCATTCTTTCTTTGACAATTGGTCTTTGTACTGTTTACCGTTTCCAATAGAAAAATACTCTCCAATTGCTTTCTCACCAGAATGTCCAAAAGGAGGATTCCCGATATCGTGCGCTAGTGAAGCCGCAGCGACGATCGCTCCAAAATCATTCATGTGAAAACCATGCACTTCTTTTAAATATGGGTATTTTTCTATAATTTTTTTCCCTACCAATCTTCCTAAGGAACGCCCTACAACCGAAACTTCTAAACTATGTGTCAAACGCGTGTGTACAAAATCAGTTTTTGACAAAGGAATCACTTGTGTTTTATCTTGTAAACTTCTAAAAGCAGCCGAAAAAATAATACGATCGTAATCTACTTCAAAACCCAATCGGGTGTCGTCCTGTTCAATACGTAATCTTTTGCTTGTGTCGCCTTGACGTTTTAGTGATAAAAGTTGTTCCCAGTTCATACTGTATTTTTCGAATTTGAATAATTGGATTATTTTTCAAAGATAGAGAAATAGCGATAACTAAAAAGCGCTTTTACCTTGATAGTTTTTACATCCATAAATTGCACGAGTCTTTTTTAGAAAATGCACCTCATCTTCATTATGTACTCAAAATGATGTAACTTGCTTCCGCTATTTATAACTACACATAAATTGTATTTCGCAAAAGCACACCTTGAAAAATCCAGAACAAATACAAAAATACTACTTGCACAAAGATGATTTCTCCAAGCTTCATTTTGAAGTACAGGACCTCAAATCCTATTTTGACCGTAATCATACGCAAGCCTCCAAGGCACATATCCACGGGTTCTATCAACTAATCTGGTTCACCTCGGCAGGAATTCATTACATTGACTACGAAGCCATTGACCATCCAAAAAATAGTTTGGTGTTCATCAACACTAACCAGATTCATTATTTTTGTCCTGAATCAAAGAATGAAGGTATATTGCTTCATTTTAATGATTTTTTTATCAATCAATTCAATCAAGAACTAGCACAACGATTTTCCCTTTCCATTTTTAACGAAATTGGTCAACCTTATATTTCGGCACAAAACACTGAGGTCAGCCGCATCAACACCCTTCTACAATTTATTCAAGAAGAAAACCAACATACAGATACTTCACAAAAAGAGCAACTTTTTTTCTTGTTGAGCAGTCTTTTACTCAGTATTGAACGCATCAAAAATAAAAATGAAATAAATGTGCTCTTTAAAAACACCGACTTTGAACTGGCCTATTCCTTTAAAAAAGAAGTCTACAACAATCGTGATAGCTTTCCTTCATTAGAACATTATACACAGAAACTTCACACTAATACTAAAAAGCTTACTACTGTCACTAAGCAATATTTAAAAGGAACGCCAGCGCAAATTATACAAAACGTAAAAATATTAGAAGCAAAACGCAAGCTTGCTCAAAAACAACTCTCTATTCAGACTATAGCATTTGATTTAGGTTTTGATCAACCTACTTATTTCACGAAGTATTTCAAAAAAGCAACTGGAGTTACTCCCAAACAATTCCAAGCTATCATTCCCTAATTTACCATTATCCCTCTCTGGATTACCATTTTATAAAATAATATTATTATACCTTCGTAACTATAAATTTTAAAAATTACGATCATGAAAACAGCATTAATTATAGGAGGAAATAGTGGTATAGGAAAAGCAACTGCACTGCAATTAGCAGAACAAGGTATTGAAGTACATATTGTAGGTGTAACCGAAAACAAGCTAAATGAAGCAAAAACCGAAATCGAAAAAGTAGGTAAAGTAACTGCACATCAAGTAAACATCAGTAACACTGCCGAAGTAAACGCTTTTATCACAGCGCTAGATTCAATAGCAAAAATTGACTATTTGGTAAATGCCTCTGGTATTTTTGGCCCAAAACCATTTTTAGATCATACTCTTGAAGATTACGATTCTTACCTAGATTTAAACCGTGGTTTCTTTTTTATCACGCAAGCGGTAGCAAGAAAAATGAAACTAAATGGTGGCGGAAGCATTGTAAACGTTGGATCGATGTGGGCAAAACAAGCTGTCAAAGCGACCCCTTCATCAGCTTATTCGATGCAAAAAGCAGGTTTACATTCTTTCACTCAGCACTTAGCTATGGAATTAGCTGATTACAATATTCGTGTGAATGCCGTTTCTCCTGCAGTAGTAAATACTACTTTGTATCACGGCGTTTTTGGCGGAAAAGAAGAAGCCGAAAAAGCACTTCAAGGATTTAACGACTTTCATCCAATAGGTAAATTTGGATCTGCTGATGAAGTAGCCAACGCCATTGTATTCTTATTATCAGACAAATCAAGCTGGACAACTGGCGCTATCATAGATGTTGATGGTGGTGTTATGGCTGGAAGAAATTAATTTATTAGAACAATTCTTATTTAAAACAAAACGGATAGTGCTTTTACACTATCCGTTTTGTTTTATAATAATATTTAGATGAATAAAAAGATTCCCCCTCTTAGGAGCTGGGTTAAGCGGACTATTAACCGCTTTCCGTTTACAAAATAAAGGTCTTTATATCGAAATTATTGAAGCTAGAAACCGTATTTGTGGCCGACTTCATACTATTTATTCTAATACCGCTCAAGTAGAAAGGGGTACGACTTAGTTTAATGATATTCATGTGAATTTAGCAATGTGCGCCCTAATAACTGAATTTTATGATCAACCGAATACCACATTAGATAAATTTATACTTCATACTTCTATCAGTCCCAGAATGGAGATATATCCTCAAAAGCAGTGGTTACAAAAAACTAAAAATACAATTAGAGACTAATTTTGGTCAGGAATTGCTACATTATCCGTCTTATCACGAAACCATTTCTACAAAAGAAAAAGAGACAAAAGTTTCAAACGAATATTTTAAATCAAAATACAACTATGCTCTATACAGGTCAACTTAATGAATTCATCCGACTAGCCGAAATTGACGCTAGCAATTGTGATTTGCTTAAAGAAACAATCACTGATGGCTTAAGTGTGATTTGGTCGCTGGACGAATTAAAAATTAATGTTGACGGAACCGAGCATATTTTTCCAGAAAATTCGGTTTTATTTTTAACCGAGTACCATAAAGTGGAAGTTCTAAAACTGAAAAAAGCGCGTTTGATTCGGTTTAACAGGGCATTTTACTGCATTGCAGATCACGACAGCGAGGTAGGCTGCAAGGGAATTTTGTTTTTTGGTGCATCTCAATTTCCTAAGATTTCTATTCCTGAGGAAGAACTAGAGAAATTTGAAATTCTGTGGAAAATGTTTGCTATCGAAATGGTTTCTAAAGACGATTTGCAAAACGACATGCTACAAATGATGCTGAAACGTTTGCTAATTTTATGTACTCGAGTATACAAAGAACAAACCGAGTTGACCACATTTGATAAAAAGCAATTGGACATTGTGAGAGAATACAATTATTTGGTAGAAAGCAATTTTAAAACCAAACATCAAGTGGCTGATTATGCCGAGATGCTGAATAAAAGCCCGAAGACGCTATCGAATTTATTCAAAAAATACAACGAAAAATCACCTTTGCAGGTTATTCAAAACCGCACCATTCTTGAAGCGCGCCGACTATTGCGTTATTCTGATAAAAGCATCAAAGAGATCGCTTACGAAATAGGTTATGAAGACATTCAGTCTTTCAGTCGGTTTTTTAAAAAAATAGAAGGCGTTTCTCCATCTGATTTTAAAAAGATAGTTTAATTCCTTTTTAGCAGCTAATCCAGCTATCTGCTATATCTTTTACGCTGAACCCCAGCATAAAAGGTAATTGCGAGAGCAATTGGCTATCTGGGCTAAGAAACGGTGCTATTGCCATCAAGATACCACCTCCTATTTTCACAATAGATAACTTAATAATTAGCAATTTATATTTACTCCTTATACTTAAGGGTACAGATTAAAAGGGTTCCCAAAGATATGTTCTTTCCTCTTTGTTCTATTCTCTGTTTCCTCTTCTCTTTGATCTATCCTCTCTTCTCGTCTTTAAAAAACGAAACGATCTCACCTAGCCCTGATTGAAGTGGAAATCCTTTTTATTTTTCCTTTAAAAATAAAAAGATTGCAATGTAAAGCGGGACGAATCTTCTTAAAACCACTCCGTTTTCTGCTCCTAGAACTAAAAAAATACGCTTTTTTACCCTAAAAAAGGCGTTAAGGGAAGAATGAACAACTCTACGGGAAATGCGACCTAACTTCAAGGCCTCCTTTCGTCGCACCTTTGTACCATCAAACTGAAACAACAGGAATTATGAAAACAATACATACAATTATTGGAGGCTTTAAAAACATTTTAGGTCTTAACACTCCAACTGAAACGCCACAATTAATTGCAGTAACACAGGAAAATTTTTGTCAAAATCTGGCAATCACTGATTACTACTGTGACGAAAGCAACTTATTTATATAATTATTAACTCAAACAAAAAATAAAATCATGTCAAATTTCAACGTACCAACAAGAGAAGAAGTTTCTGAAAACAATCAAGCCATTTTTGATAACCTACAAAAAGCCGTAGGATTTGTTCCTAATATTTATGCCGGAATGGGACATTCTAAAAATGCATTGGGAAGTTATTTACAATTCTCAGGAGCCGCTAGCTCATTAACTAAAAAAGAAAAAGAAGTAGTTGATTTAGCCGTTAGTCAATTAAACGGATGTAGATATTGCCAATCAGCGCACACCGCTACCGCTAAGATGAACGGTTTTACAGACGATCAAATTATTGAACTTAGAAAAGGAGGTGCAAGCTGGGATAACAAAATCAATATTTTAGCACAAACAGCACAACGCATTGCCGCTACAAAAGGACAAGTAGGAGCTGAAGCTCTGGATTCTTTTTATACCGCAGGCTATACCAAAGAAAATCTAGTTGATTTAATTATGACGATCGGAATAATTACTATTACCAATCTTTTTCACAATGTAACCGAAGTACCTATTGATTTCCCAATAGCCGTTGAATTGTAATTAATAATCTCAGCCGAGGGTTTAATTTAAAATCCTTGGCATTCATTAAAATCTAGAAAAAATGATACAACATTTAGACAAATCCAATTTTGACGCGACCATAAATACGAACGACGTAGTACTAGTAGATTTCTTTGCTGACTGGTGTGGCCCTTGCAAAGCTTTACATCCTGCACTGGAAGAATTAGCTACAGACTTTGATGGCGTAGCGGTGATTTCAAAAATAAACGTAGACAAAAACCCAGAGCTAGCCGCTCAATTTAAAGTAAGAAGCATTCCTGCCTTGTTCTATTTTAAGAATGGAGAAGTTGTAGGCACTCAAAACGGAGTACAAAGTAAATCAGTAATGACAAGTCATTTAGAAAGTATTATAAAAAGTTAATATCCGCGAATTTGATTCTCACCAGTATCTCTTCTGCTAGCGAAAGCTAACACAAGAGACAGAGTGAGCAGCGAGACCAATATCGTTGAAAGCATCAAAAACTACCTACTTTAAAAAAATAGAAAAACAAACCTTCTTTATCCTAAAAAATGCGTCAAAGGAAGAACGGACAACTATCCGGAAAATGTGACCTAACTCAAAAGTGTTTTTTGTACCTTTGATTCAATTCATTGATAATAAGATATTTAATAGAATTAAATATATGATTATCGAAAGATTTATCAGGTCGTAATACTCCAAAAGGATTACCCAAATTAATTGCAGTAACGCGACAAAGTTTTTTAACGGCAGTGTCAACTACAAATTATTATTGTGACTAGAGCAACTTATTTATATAATTATTAATACACACAAAAAAATAAAATCATGTCAAATTTCAACGTACCAACAAGAGACGAAGTTTCTAAAAACGATCAAGCTATTTTTGATAACCTGGAAAAAAGTATTGGATTTGTTCCTAACATTTATGCCGCAATGGGACATTCTAAAAATGCTTTGGGCAGCTATATGAAATTTTTAGGAGCTGCAACCTCTTTAAATAACAAAGAAAAAGAAGTGGTTAACTTAGCCGTTAGTCAGATAAACGGATGTAGATATTGCCAAGCAGCACATACTGCGACGGGTAAAATGAACGGTTTTACGGACGATCAGATTATTGAACTTAGAAAAGGAGAAGCAAGCTGGGATAACAAAACCAATGTTTTAGCACAAACTGCACAACGCATTGCTGCCACCAACGGACAAATAGGAGCCGATTCTTTGAGCGCTTTTCATGCTGCGGGTTACACTAAAGAAAATCTTGTTGATTTAATTATAGCGATTGGAATTATTACAGTTACCAATCTTCTTCACAATGTGACCGAAGTTCCTATTGATTTCCCTTTAGCTGTTGAATTGTAATTAATAACAGTGTGACGGATTGAAACTAAAATCCTTTGAATTAATTAAAACCCAGAGCTGGCGGCACAGTTTAAAGAGAGAAGTATTCCTGCCTTATTCTATTTTAATAACGGAGAAATTATAAGTACTCAAAACGGAGTAGAAAGTAAATCAGAGATGACTACTCATTTAACAAGTATTATAAAAAATTAAAATTATGAAAAAATTAAAATTAGCATCGATAGTATTATTATTCGCTAATCAAATATTTGCACAGTTACCAGACCCTGGTTTCGAAGTAGATGCAAGAACCGCAATTGTTATTACTGACCCTCAAAATGATTTCCTTAGCCCAGAAGGAGCAACCTGGGGCATCGTAGGAGAGAGTGTAATGAGGAACAACACAGTAGAAAACTTAGCACAACTTTTTAAAACTGCTAAAGAAAAAAACATCACTGTTTTTGTATCGCCTCACTACTACTTTAAACACGATCACAATTGGCAAATTGAAGGTTCCCTGGAAGCCTTAATGCATAAAGTCAATATGTTTGATAGAACAGGTGTACTAACAACCGTGGGGTTTGAAAACTCTGGTGCCGATTGGCTAGAACAGTACAAAAAATACATTGGAGAATCAAACGTAATCGTGACTAGTCCTCATAAAATATATGGCCCAGAATCAAACGATCTGGCTTTACAGCTAAGGAAACATGGTTTCGATAACGTAATATTAGCAGGTATGTCTGCCAATTTATGTACAGAATCTCATATGAGGGACTTAGTGGAATCCGGTTTTAAGGTCGCAGTAGTAAAAGATGCAACAGCTGCCGCTATTTTGCCAGGATTAAATGGTTACGAAGCAGCTTTAGTCAACTTTCAAATGATTGCGAGTCATGTATTTACCACAAAAGAGATTGTAAATGAAATTGATAAATTCAAAAAATGATAAAAACGGCAAAGAATATAAATGCTAAAAACTTACCTACGGGCTGTCAATCCATAATTACAAACAGCACACGTACAATTTTGAGTGACTTAAGCGATGAGAAAAAAAGCGAATTACGAAAATAAGTATACTCCTGCTCCGTTCACAGCATGATTCAAGGTGAGTGGAATATTAAAAATGCGGTGGCAATTACACACTTACTGAAGAAGTTTTGGTTTAACACCACCGCAAATTTGGCCACAAAGGGTTTCGCTTTCAACAGCGAAACCCTTTGTCGTATCCAAACAAAACTACATTCACCCTACTATAACATCACCTTATTTTGTTACATTTGAAAACACTTTTTTAAAACAAATCAATTTTTAAAATCATGAAAAAAATTCTCAAAATAACAGCTTTTGTTCTCCTGATCCTTGCCAGCACGATCTTGGGGGTCCTCTATTTTTCCAGCGAGCCATTGCCGGCAGGACAACAAGGAATAAAAGCCGAAGCACTTACGGATAAAATCCAGGAAGCAATCAATCAAAAAGCTTGGGATTCTACCGTTGCAGTTTCTTTCAGCTTTAGAGGAGATCATCATTATCTCTGGGACAAAAAACACAATTTGGTTCAAGTGCAATGGGATGATAAAAAAGTACTTTATAACAATCAAACTTTAGAAGGTGTAGCTTATAAAAACAATAAAAAACTAACCGATTCCCAAAAATCAGCGGCTATAAAAACAGCGAATGATTACTTTAATAATGATTCTTTCTGGCTTATTGCACCGTTCAAATTACGTGATGCTGGAACTACCAGAAGTATTGTGATGCAAGATAGTCAAGAAGCACTTATGATTACCTACGCATCTGGCGGAAGCACACCAGGTGATTCTTATGTCTGGTTAGTCGATGAAAATTATATGCCAAAAGCATGGAGGATGTGGGTAAGTATTATTCCCGTGGGCGGTCTCGAAACGAGTTGGGAAGATTGGAAAACGTTTCCAAACGATCTAAAAATAGCAACAAACCATAAAGGCTTACTCGATCTAAAATTAGAAAACGTCAAAATCGCACAATCAATTGAAGAAATCAATAACGGAGTTGATCCTTTTACTGATTTATAAGTTTTGTAAAATAGTACTAGTTTAAAAAGGAAGCCTATATTGTTTCCTTTTTTTATGCGTTAGATAAATTCAATCTAGAAATTCAATGCGGTACTGTGTTTAATTTTGCCCATAACTAAATAACTTGCGCATTCCCGATATTTTTAATCGTAGACTACTTATTTCTTAAAGAATCCTGATAGCCTATCATATCAATTATTACTATTTTTAGAATAAAATCATAAACACAGGTAATAGTATACGGTTCTATATTATTCCGTTTTTCAAATTATTCTGGGGTATTAAAAAGCTGAATACCTTTTGCCAACCTCTTTTTTTTGACCACGTAAGTATCTGAAAAAGTATCGTGCCAACCTCGAGGAGATGCTCCCAGAAAAGAAAAAGGTTCAAATGGAATAAATCGGCATAACGTGCGTATCACAAAAGTTTTAATATCTGGCTTTGTACCGTCCTTTTTAACCACAACAGTTTTAGTAATTAATTGCGCGATGGTTCTAGAGAAATAGATCTCCGTAAGGCTATAATAGAGTAGCATAATTAGTATGCTATAAAGCACAATTTCTCCTTTTGACATAGTTTCGACCCAAGTAGAAACTGCAAACTTACTTGTTGCTTCAGCAATTAGGATAATACTAGTCCCAATACTGAGAATGATAATATACAGGAATACTAAATCAATACAAAAATTAAGAAATCGCTGTCCACGAGTAGCAAGTAAATCATCCGTAATTGTAAACGTTATATTTTTCATATTATCAGTTTTTTTTTAGATACCAAAAAAGAATAAACTCCACATTAACCTACTCAAATATAAGCAATTATTCTTAAAATATTAATCAGAATATTCACAATTAAGGATTGATTTAGAAAACAATAAATCTTTTTTTTGATTGCTAACAAGCAACTATCATGTTCAGAGTCCTTTTAGACACTTAGATTGTAACAAGCGCTAAAATCTCTAATTTCTCCAAAAAAAGAGCCACCAAAATAGGTAGCTGCTTTTAAAATAATTTTTATAAGTAAACGATACTTTATTGCTGATTTGCAATGTTTTCTTTTATATGAAAGCTATCAATTAGTTTGCTTCCATTAAACATCTCAAATGTAGCATTCTTTATTTCGACCAAAATCGAGCTTTGAATGTTGTTATTGCTCGCTAAAAATGTTCTGATTTTTACCAAAAGGTGTTTTTGTACTGCATTCATAAAAACACTGTCGGCAATAAAAAGACGGTTGCACTCTATAAAAAATGCAAGTACAAATATCTCAATATTACTCGCTTGTTTTGAATATACAATTAAGTCATTTGTACAAATGGAGTAAAATAAATGTATACTATTTTTGATTATTTTCTTAGTATGTTGAATTGCTTTCATAACAGTGTCATTTGATATTACAAATATACTCTGCATGAGACAGTTGAGTTTTATAGTATTTTGAGATAGTGTTATGAGATTGTTGGAAAACACATACAAGTGTCAGTAACAGTTTCTTCGATGACTTTATAGTAAATGGTATGCTCATTTTCTAGCTCCGATTGTAGTGGAAATACTTTTTATTTTTTCTTTAAAAATAAAAAGATCGCAATGGAAAGCGGGACACGAGCGAAGCGAACTGACGAAGTAAACAGCTCCTAAAAAAAACAGCTACCAAAATTGATAGCTGTTTCTCTTTATTCTATTTTCTTATTAAGAACCACACATTTCACAATCATCTGGACCAGCATTTTTAGCCAGTTCAATCATTGCTCTGTATTCATCAGCCGTCATTTCTACTGCCGTTTCAACTGCTACTGGAGCTGCTGCCGGAGCAGGTTTAGACATCACTTCGATTGGCTCTGCTTTTTTATCGTTGTTCAACGTGAATTTAATCGCATCAACAGCCGCTTTTGTTCTCAAGTAATACATTCCCGTTTTCAATCCAGACTGCCACGCATAAAAGTGCATCGAAGTCAATTTAGAATAGTTGGCATTTTGCATGAACAAGTTCAATGATTGAGATTGATCTACAAAATAACCACGTTGACGTGACATATCGATGATATCTTTCATAGACATTTCCCAAACTGTTTTATACAATTCTTTCAAATCTTGCGGGATATTTAAATCTTGAACTGATCCGTTATTACGCATCAATTCTTGTTTCAAGGTTTCATTCCACAAACCACGATCTACTAAATCATGCAATAAATGTTTGTTTACCACAATGAACTCTCCAGACAATACACGACGCGTGTAAATGTTAGAAGTATAAGGTTCGAATGCTTCGTTGTTTCCAAGAATCTGAGAAGTTGAAGCAGTAGGCATTGGCGCAACTAATAACGAGTTACGTACTCCATGCTCCATTACTTCTTTTCTCAATGGACCCCAGTCCCAACGTCCTGATAATTCCTCATCTTTAATATTCCAAAGATTGTGTTGGAATTCTCCCTGAGAGATTGGCGAACCTTCGAATGTTGAATAAGGTCCTTCTATTTTTGCCATTTCCATCGAAGAGGTTACAGCAGCAAAGTATAAGGTTTCAAAAATTTCTTGATTTAGCTTTTTAGCCTCGTCACTTGTAAAAGGCAAACGCAACATAATAAATGCATCTGCTAATCCTTGCACTCCAAGACCAATTGGTCTGTGGCGCATATTTGAATTTTCAGCTTCTTTTACAGGATAGTAATTTCTATCGATAACTTTATTCAAGTTTTTCGTTACACGTTTTGTTACATTATAAAATGCCTCGTGGTCAAATTTACCGTTCTCCACAAACATTGGTAATGAAAGTGACGCTAGATTACAAACCGCTACTTCATCAGGAGAAGTGTACTCCATGATTTCAGTACACAAGTTTGAAGAACGTATCGTTCCTAAATTCTTTTGATTTGATTTGCGATTAGCAGCATCTTTGTAAAGCATGTAAGGCGTTCCAGTCTCAATTTGAGATTCTAGAATTTTCTCCCACAATTCATGTGCTTTAATTGTTTTCCTTCCTTTTCCTGCTTTCTCATAATCGGTGTACATTTTTTCAAATTCTTCACCGTAAACGTCATACAATCCAGGACATTCATTAGGACACATCAAAGTCCAATTTCCGTCTTCTTGAACGCGTTTCATGAATAAATCTGATGTCCACATCGCAAAGAATAAATCTCTCGCACGCATTTCTTCTTTTCCTGTATTTTTCTTCAAGTCTAAGAAATCAAAGATATCTGCATGCCAAGTTTCGATATAAATAGCAAAACTTCCTTTACGCTTTCCACCACCTTGATCTACATAACGAGCTGTATCGTTAAATACTCTCAACATAGGAACAATCCCATTTGAAGTTCCATTAGTTCCACGAATGTAAGAACCTGTCGCACGAACATTGTGAATAGAAAGTCCTACTCCACCTGCTGATTGGGAAATTTTTGCCGTTTGTTTCAGCGTATCGTAAATTCCGTCAATACTATCATCTTGCATTGCCAAAAGGAAACAAGAAGACATTTGAGGTTTTGGAGTTCCAGAGTTGAATAATGTAGGCGTTGCATGCGTAAAGAATTTTTTAGACATCAAGTCATAGGTTTCTAAAACCGACTCTAAATCATCTAAGTGAATCCCTACAGAAACACGCATTAACATATGTTGTGGTCTCTCAACAATTTTCCCGTTTATCTTAAGCAAATAAGAACGTTCTAATGTTTTGAATCCGAAATAATCGTAGTTAAAATCTCTATTATAAATGATATGTGAGTCTAAAAACTCAGCATTTTCTTGAATCACTTTGTATACATCATCAGCAATTAATGGAGCATATTGTCCATTTCTTGGATTCACATATTCAAACATTTCGGTCATTGTTTCCGAAAATGATTTTGTTGTATTCGAATGCAAATTTGAAATCGCAATTCTCGCTGCCAATTGTGCATAATCTGGATGCGCAATAGTCATCGAAGCCGCAGTTTCTGCCGCTAAATTATCTAATTCTGACGTAGAAACTCCATCATAAAGTCCTTCAATTACTCTCATTGCCACTTTCACAGCATCCACTAAATCATTCAAACCATAACACAGCTTTTTAATTCTATCTGTGATTTTGTCGAACATTACTGGTTCTTTGTGGCCATCCCTTTTTACTACGTACATACTTTTTTTTGTTTTTAAAACAGAAAATCCCTTCGCTGTTTCTTGTTATTTGTAATTTAATTTTTGCCACTAGGGCACTAAGGCACAATGTATTTATGCTTTAGTAATTTATCTCAGCCAGCCTTAAAGACACGGAGATTCGAAGTTCTCTTTATTAAAATTTCTCTGCTAAAACTAAGCTTTCAATTTACTTTGCAGCTTAGATTTTTTTGCTTCTACTAATTAAAAGTCAGCGTCAAATGAGATTTTTTGCGAATCACCATCAGAGTTCATAACACCTGATTTTTGGTATTCAGCCACTTTCTTTTCAAAGAAATTTGTTTTTCCTTGCAATGAAATCATATCCATAAAGTCAAAAGGGTTTGTAGTATTGTATTCTCTTTCACAACCTAATTCCACTAATAATCTATCAGCAACAAATTCTAAATATTGAGTCATCAAGACAGCATTCATTCCTATTAAACTTACCGGAAGTGATTCCGTAATAAATTCTCTTTCTATGTTTAAAGCATCTACAATAATACCTCTAATTCTTTCTTTTGGCACTTTATTCACTAAGTGATGATTGTGTAAATGCACTGCAAAGTCACAATGAACTCCTTCGTCACGAGAAATCAACTCATTTGAAAAAGTCAATCCTGGCATTAACCCACGTTTTTTCAACCAATAAATAGAACAAAATGCTCCTGAGAAGAAAATCCCTTCAACAGCTGCAAAAGCAATCAATCTTTCAGCAAATGAATCTGATTCAATCCACTGTAAAGCCCAGTCTGCTTTTTTCTTAATAGCCGGAAAAACTTCTAAAGCATTAAACAAGTCATCCTTTTCATCTTCGTCCTTTACGTAAGTATCAATCAATAGCGAATACGTTTCACTATGAATATTCTCCATCATAATTTGAAAACCATAAAAGAACTTTGCTTCTGCATATTGCACTTCATTCACAAAATTTTCAGCAAGATTTTCATTTACAATTCCGTCTGAAGCAGCAAAAAAAGCAAGAATATGTTTCACAAAATACCTTTCGTCGTCATTCAATTTATTATTCCAGTCATTCAAATCTTGAGATAAATCAATTTCTTCAGCAGTCCAAAAGCTAGCTTCCATTGACTTATAAAACTCCCATATATCATGATGTTTGATTGGAAAAATTACGAAACGATTTTTATTTTCTTGTAAAATTGGTTCAATTTGTGACATTGTTGTAGTTGTTTTTTTTGAGATTTTAACTTATTTTTAAGTCTTTCGCCGTTTACAAAGGTTGTAAAATATTGCGATAATTAAAAGCCAAACTTATCCACAATCGGTCATAGTTTTTAACAAAGACGAAAAAACACACCGTTTTTCCGTAAACCATAAATACCTAATAATAAGTGATTTAAATTTTAAGATATCCGCTAAAGCACTGTAAAATATAGTAATTTAAAAACAGACTGCGATAAAAAAATGGCGTTTTTTTAGAATTATTTTTTCAGCTCTTCAGCCACTTTTTCAAGCTCCGAGTACCAGTCTTCGCCAAACCTTCTTACCAAGGCTTCTTTGACGAATTTATAGATTGGAACCTCAAGTTCCTGACCTAAAGAACAGGCTGGGTCACAAATATCCCATCTATCATAATTGACAGCAGCAAATTCAGTGAAATCTTTTACACGAATAGGATATAAATGACAGGAAACAGGTTTTTTCCAGTCTACCATCCCTTGATTATACGCTTGCTCAATCCCACATAGTGCTGTTTTACCATCATAAATTACATAAGCGCAATCTTTGTCGTCAATCAGCGGTGTTTCCAGATCACCATCTGTACCTACCGTCGAAGTCCCCTGAGCCTCAATAGCTGCAATTCCTTCCTTACGAAGAAATGGTTTTACCTTTGGATATATTTCTTCTAAAATTTTTGTTTCCTCCTGACTTAGTGGCGCTCCGGCATCGCCGTTAACACAACAAGCGCCTTTACAGGCTGTTAGATTACAAACAAAATCTTTACTTAAAATATCTTCTGAGACGATGGTTTTTCCTAGTTGAAACATTATTATGGGGTACTGAGATTATAAAGTGCAAAGATAGCTAAACTAAGACATAGCTTCTTGATTAAATAATGCTTTTAACACAACACCAATACAAAACGCAACTGAGTCGGTTTAAAAAAAAGAATGTGGCAAAACCTTCAATTGGAATGCTTAATAAAGGGCTGATCACCTCAAAAAACCATCAAATCTAATACCTTTGCAAAAAATTAAAAAATGATAATGGACGTTGACTTAAGAGAGATTGCTACAGTTGGAATGGTACTTTTTGCCGTAATTGATATTTTAGGAAGCATTCCTATTATTGTTGACCTACGTACTAAAGTAGGACACATTCAGTCTGAAAAAGCCACTGTTGTAGCCATGATCATAATGATTATGTTTCTTTTTGTCGGAGAAGAATTGTTAAACATAATTGGAATTGATGTAAATTCTTTTGCAGTAGCAGGTGCTTTTGTTCTGTTTTTCCTTGCCTTAGAAATGATTTTAGGTATCCGCTTATACAAAGATGAAGAAGAATCTAAAACCGCTTCTATCGTCCCAATTGCCTTCCCGTTAATTGCAGGAGCAGGAACGATGACTACTTTATTGTCGTTAAAATCTCAATACCATACTATCAACATAATTATCGCCATCTTACTAAATATGATTTTAGTATATCTTGTTTTGAAAGCATCTTCAAAAATAGAAGGAATGCTTGGAAAATCTGGTTTAGGAGTGATTCGCAAGATTTTTGGGGTGATATTACTCGCAATTGCTGTTAAATTATTCGCTGCTAATGTTAAAGGTTTGTTTGTCTAATATTTTTTTTTATAAATTTACCCCCTAATGTAGCCTGTAAATATAATCTGATTTTTTGAGGATATGTTTTTAACTTAAAATACTCTTTTAATCTTTGTTTTACAATTCAGGCAAAAAACCATCTTATGAAAATTTTTACTAACATATTAGTGTTTCTAGCATTGGCGCTTATAATCTTCAATATTACATTGTTAGATTTTAACCACCCGTTTCAAGGAGACAGTATGGTTGCGTCCGTTGGAATAGGAGCTTCATTCTGTGCGGTGTTAATTCTTTTAATTTTTAGAATGTCTAAAAAAATTGAAGAAAAAATGAACGACAACCTTTAATCATGTTTGACGTTTTAATTATTGGCGGCGGTGTTTCTGGTATGTCTTGTGCTCTTGTATTAGGCTCTGCAAAGAATAAAAAGTTTGCAGCCGAAAAAAAGATTGCAATTTTTACCCATCAAAGAACATCATCACTCCAAGAAGCTGTTTTTAATAATGCCTATGGAATTCCTGAAGGAACACTAGGCTCGGATTTGCTAGGGCAAAGTACACAACAGTTATCAAAACTTTATACTCATATTACTCAATTACCAAACGAAAAGGTTTTAAAAATTGAAGGACAATCCCCTAACTTTACTGTCACAACAAACAAAAATACTTATAAAACAAAAGCGATTGTAGTTGCTATTGGCGCAGCAAATACTTTTTCAATTGAGGGGCTGATGCAATTTATCGAGCCACATCAAAAATCAGTAGCCGAAAAACAACGAATACAATTGCGCAACACTGATCATAAAGTCGCCGAAGGTATTTATGTGTCAGGAACCCTTTCAGGATGGAGAAGCCAACTTGCCATTGCGGCCGGAAGCGGAGCCTCAGTAGCCACAGATATCCTTACGCTTTGGAACAACGGCATTCAAACGCATGTTCACGACAGTATTAGATAAGCACAAATTAGTATATTAAAAAATTAATGTTAGATTTACCTTTTCTACAAATCTAATCTATGCTTTCATTTCTTCTAAGCCTTGCGAGACTTCTGGTCTTCATTATTTACGTTTCATTTTTTTCTTTGTGCTTTTATTTACTAAGTTTCTTTTGGAGTGAAAAAACTACAAAACGAAACGCACTTTTTTTACGTGATTTTATAATTAAAATAACCAATTTTATTTTAGGAATCCGCACAACCGTGTACGGTGAATTACCAACAATTCCAGGATTAATCGTAGCTAATCATCGTTCTTATTTTGATCCAATAGTTATTGTAGGACATATTCACGCATACCCCGTTGGCAAAAAAGAAGTAGAATCTTGGCCGCTCATTGGTTATATCTGTAAAATATCGGGAGTGATTTTTGTTGAAAGAGAATGTCAGGACAGCCGACAAAAAACATGCGAAAACATAAAAGAAGTCATCAACAATGGCAATTCAGTCATTAATTTTCCAGAAGGCACAACTCATGTTTTACCTACAACGGTAGACTTTAATTACGGATCGTTTAAAACTGCCGCCCAAATAAAAGCAGCAATATTACCTGTTGCGATCGATTATAAAGTAAAGTCAGATGCTTTCGTAAATGACGACACCTTTATTCCTCACTTTTTAAAATGTTTTGGAAAACTCACCACCGAAATAAAAATCACTTATTTCCCGCCACTATATTCTGAAGACCCAGAATATTTATTAAAAACTTCTAAAGAGATAATAGATAAGGAACTTATTCGATATAGAAAAGATTGGAATAACAAAAAATAAGACAGAGGTTTGAAGTAAGCTTACATTAAACATAAGACCGCATATTTATTTCAAATTGCGATTGATTTTTGCGATTGATTAAAAACCCTATTTTAAAACCGCCTTAACCATGGCGTCTTCTTTTAATATAATCTCGTAGTAACTACTTTCTCCATACAATTGTCGGGCAAATTCAGCCGCGAGATAGCGCTTTACAATAGCTTTACTTTTCAACAAATCAATATCTAACCCACTTTTTAAAAGGTATTTTTGAAAAGCAATAAAATATAAATCAGTCTTATCCATTTTACCCTTAAACTCATCAAAAGAAAGCCCTTTAAAGGCCATTCTACTTTTATCCAATTGCTCAAAAACAAAGTTTCCTACGATTCCGGATTTCATTAAATACACTGTGTTTTCATTACCATGTTCTACCTCGAGAGGAACAAAAATATCCGGAACAATTCCGCCACCGCCATAAACAATTTTACCTTTCGGTGTTTTAAACTTCAAGCTGTCAGCTACTTTTATACTGTCTTTTTCATATAATTCGCCATTCTCAAAACGAGATTCTGACTCTTTAAAATATTCATCATTCCCTTTACTGTATGGTCTTTGTATCGACCTTCCTGTAGGCGTGTAATATCTCGCCACTGTCAATCGAACCGCCGAACCATCAGCAAAATCCATTTCACGTTGCACCAATCCTTTCCCAAAAGAACGACGCCCTACGATAGTTCCTCTGTCATTATCCTGAATCGCTCCCGCCAGAATTTCACTCGCCGAAGCACTATTTTCATTTTGCAATACAAACACCTTCCCCGTTTCAAAATCACCTTTTTTAGTCGCGTATGTTTTTTGTATTCTGCCTTTTTTATTTTTAGTAAAAACGATTAATTGCTTGTCCTTTAATAATTCATCTGCAATATCAATCGCCTCTTCCATATAACCACCTCCATTATCGCGAAGATCTATTACAAGTTCTGTTGCTCCTTCTTTTTTTAATTTGGCTAAACCTTTTTTAAATTCTTCAAAGGTCGTTTCTGCAAAACGATTGATTTTTATATATCCAGTCGTCCCGTTTAAAAGTATTGCCGCATCGACACTTTTTAAAGGAATAACACCACGTTCTATTTTAATTTTTATTTTCTTATCGATGGATTTTCTGTAAATAGTAAGTTCCACCACTGAACCTTGTTCTCCTTTTAGTTTAGAGAAAAGACTATCACTAGGCAATTTACGTCCAAATAATTTTGTTTTATCTGCGTATAAAATTCTATCTCCCGCCTTTAGCCCTGCTTTAGCCGAAGGACCATTCTCGATAGGTCTGATTATTGCCACAGAATCTTTATACATATAGAAATTAACCCCAATCCCCACAAAATCACCTTTCATGTTTTCAGCAACAAGGGTTTGCTCACTTGGGGAAATATAAACAGAATGCGGGTCTAGTTGACTTAGAATATTGTCGACCGTAATATTGACGATAGAATCTGTATTTACATTATCTACGTATTCATTGTCGATAAAATCAATCAGTTTATTGATTTTAGTTTTAGAACTGTTTTCGACCAAAAAATGATCTACACCAAAACTATTTAAGCATCCACCAATAACAATTCCGAGCGCAAGAGTTGCGCCTATAAGTATTGGCAGGTATTTAACTTCAGTTTTCATCTATTCTTCTAATATCGATATATGCTCAACAATCACACCAGCTTTTATTAAAAACTGAATTCCGGAATCATCACGGTATCCTTTATGATATACCACTCGTTTTATTCCGGATTGATGTATTAGCTTACTGCACTCTTTGCAGGGCGACAGTGTAATGTATAAAGTAGACCCTTCACAGGACTGTGTCGATCTCGCTACTTTTAGAATAGCATTTGCTTCCGCATGTAGGACATCCCATCGGGTTAACCCTTCATTGTCCTCACAGCAATTTTCAAATCCAGTGGGCGTTCCATTATAACCGTCTGAAATTATCATTCGGTCGCGAACGATGATTGCTCCCACTTGTTTGCGCTTACAATAAGACAAACTACCCCATTCAGTAGCAATTCTTAGATAAGCCTTATCGTATTTATTTAATTTTTTTGCTTCCATTTTTATCTCGTCCATATTTCATTTTCAATTATCATTGGTAAAACCACCCCTATTATAAAAGCCGACATCACCAAGGTCCAATCCCTTTTTGAGAACCTAAAGACCGTTTGTACAATATAAGACAGAATCAATACTACAAAAACCACAACAATTTGCGCTGCTTCAATTCCTAACGCAAATTCAGCCAAAGGCAGTAATTTTGAGGTGGCGTTTCCGCCAAGAATAGCCTTAAAATAATTAGAAAATCCTAATCCATGTATAATACCAAAGAAAAGAGTGACGAAAAATATTAGGTTTATACTTTCTTTTTTATTTGATTTACCGGCGGTAAACAGATTGAAGAAAGCAGTAATTAATATGGTAATTGGGATTAACAATTCCACCACATTTACTTTAATAGCAATAATACCGAAAACAGAAAGCAATAAAGCCATGGTATGACCTATCGTAAAGAGCGTTATTAAAAGTACAATTCGTTTCCAATCTTTAAAAGAAAACGGTACAGCCAGTGCTATTAAAAACAAAACGTGATCGTAGGCGTGAATATCTAAAACGTGTTTCAATCCTATTTGAAAATAAATCAAAAATTCTGACATAGGTAATATAATTATTGTTGATAAAGGGATTGTAAACTTACGATTTATTTTGAAAATGCTAGAATTGAAAACTTAAATCCTCCATTTATATTTTAATAAAGATCACCTATTATTATAAAATAAAAATTAAAATAAATTAATAGTTTAAAAATTGATTTATATTTGCACCATAAAAAAATACACTTAATTATGTCATTTTCAGATTTATTTGATAGCGAATTCAAACAAAGAAATAAAGGTCACTTTTCTTCTATTGTGAGATTAGCACTAGCAGACGGGGTTTTTGCCCCTGAAGAAAAAGAGTTTTTAGACAAATTAGCCACTAGGCTAGAGATTTCTCCTGCAGAATATGTAGAGATTTTAGAAAACCCTTCAAAGTATCCAATCAACCCTCCATACTTAAATTCAATGAGATTGGAGCGTTTATACGATTTAGCCAGAATAGTCCATGTTGACCATGTTTTGGGAGATCAGCAAGAAATTATGTTGAAAAAACTTTGCTTGGGAATTGGTTTTACGCCAGAAAACGTAAACCTGGTTGTAGCTAATGCACTTATATTAGTAGACAAAAAAACCGATATCGATGATTTCCTTTTAGAAATGGAAAAACATTTATAAAATATAAAGGGCCCTAAAAATTTTAGGGCCCTTTTTTATTATTTTAGTATTTACTTAGTTTGGCTTTATGCATAAACTCTTCTGCCTTTTCAACCATATTATAACTACCGCAGAAAAACGGTACTCTTTCGTGTAATTCAGTTGGTTGAATTTCCATTATTCTACCACAACCATCTGATGCTTTTCCTCCTGCCTGCTCTACAATAAAAGCCATTGGGTTACATTCATACAGCAAACGTAATTTTCCTTTTGGAGCTTTAGAACTAGTTGGATAAATGTAAATCCCGCCTTTAATCATGTTTCTGTGAATATCAGATACCAAACTTCCTATATAACGAGAAGTGTATGGTCTATCCTCTTCTTCTGATTGGCAATATTTAATATAATCTTTAACCCCTTGTGGAAAATGCACATAATTACCTTCATTGATAGAATAAATATGTCCGTCTTCAGAAAACTGCATATTAGGATGTGACAAGTAAAATGTTCCAATAGCTGGATTTAATGTAAATCCATTCACACCATGTCCTGTTGTGTAAACAATCATAGTTGACGTTCCATAAATCACATATCCTGCAGCAACTTGACTCGTTCCAGGTTGTAAAAAATCTTCTAAGGTTACTGGAGATCCTATTGGAGTTACTCTTCTATAAACAGAAAAAATAGTCCCCACAGAAACGTTTACATCTATATTTGAAGATCCATCTAGTGGGTCCATTAATACGACATATTTATTGTTATGGCTATTATCACTTCCTTCAACAGTAATAAAATCGTCATTTTCTTCAGAAGCAATTCCGCAAACAATTTCACGATTAATTAATGTTTGAATAAAAACTTCATTAGCATAAACATCAAGTTTCTGTTGATCTTCGCCCTGAATGTTTTGTGCTCCGGCAGCCCCTGTTATGTCCACAAGCCCCGCTTTATTCACTTTATAGTTGACCACCTTAGCGGCCAATCGAATAGAGTTGATAATACGAGATAATTCGCCAGACGAATATTGAAAGGCATTTTGGTTCTCAATGATAAATTCCCCTAAGGTTTTATTGCGTTCTTCCATTACGACATCGTTGTAGTTAAATTGAAGTCACAAATATCGACTTTTTTGTGAAAATGAATTGAATAAAATTTACTTAGTTTATCACTATTGTATATTTGCTGATATAACACCTAATTTACGGGTTGAAAAAACTATATTTTAATTTTTTACCCTCTAAAACAAGAATTTATGATTATCAGAAAAGGAAAACCCGAAGATATGACCGCTGTTCTCGCATTAATTCAAGAATTAGCTGATTTTGAAAAGGAGCCAGATGCCGTTTTGATCAATGTTGACGATTTAATCCGCGATGGATTTGGTCCTACTCCTCTATTCCATGTTTTTGTAGCTGAAGTTGAATCGGAGATTGTGGGAATTGCTTTGTATTATTATCGCTACTCTACTTGGAAAGGTAAAACTATACATTTAGAAGATCTAGTAGTTAAAGAAAAAATGCGCGGCACTGGAGCTGGCTATGCTTTGTATTCAGAAATTATAAAACAAGGCAAAAAAGATCAAGTACGCAGAGTCGAATGGAATGTTTTAGACTGGAATACTCCTGCAATTGATTTTTATGAAAAATCAGGTGCCAAGGTACTTAAAGATTGGTATGTAGTGCAAATGGACGAAGAAGGAGTCAACCAATTCGTAGAGAATAAATTAAAAAAATAAAGTTCCATTTAGACATTGGAATTTAGAGTTTAAAATATTGGAATTTTTATTATTATGAGAGTATTCAAATTTGGAGGTGCGTCCGTGAAAGATGCCGAGGGAATTAAAAATGTTTATGACGTTTTACAAAAAGTAGGGTATGAAGATGTTTTATTGGTAGTTTCTGCAATGGGAAAAACCACTAATGCTCTTGAAGTAGTTATAAAAGACTATTTTGATAAGTCATCAGCTCTTCAATCATCCGTACAAGAAGTAAAAAAATACCACAATCAAATCTTATTAGATTTGTTTGAAGATGATAAGAATGCAGTTTTTACTGCTGTAAAAGCGCAATTTTCTGATTTGGAATATTTTTTAGCACACAACAAATCTCCAAACTATAATTTCGTTTACGATCAAGTAGTAAGTTATGGTGAGTTGATATCGACTACTATTCTTACCCACTTCATGAATCATATGGGTATAAAAACAGAGTGGATTGATGTTAGAAACTTCATCAAGACTGACTCTAACTATAGAGATGCCACAGTAGACTGGGATCTTACGCAAAAGAATATTTCAAAAAATGTAAAAAGAAAAATGTTGAACATTACCCAAGGATTCCTGGGTTCTGATGAAAACAATTTCACAACAACATTAGGACGTGAAGGTTCTGATTATACAGCAGCGATTTTTGCCTATTGTTTAAATGCCGAAAGCGTAACTATCTGGAAAGATGTCCCTGGAGTTATGAATGCAGATCCACGTTATTTTGAAAATGCAAGTTTGCTAAATCAGATTTCGTATCGTGAAGCTATTGAATTAGCTTTTTATGGCGCAACAGTAATCCACCCAAAAACATTACAACCTTTACAAAAAAAGGAAATCCCTTTGTATGTAAAATCCTTTATCAATCCATTATTAAAAGGGACAAGTGTTTCAAAAGGTGTGAATTTAGAGCCGTACTTACCGTGCTTTATCGTTAAAAGAAACCAATTGTTGATTTCGCTATCCTCTATAGATTTTTCCTTTATTATGGAAGAGAATATCAGTGAGATATTTTCTTTATTCCATGAGTTTAAATTGAAAGTAAATCTAATTCAAAATACCGCGATTAGCTTCTCCGTATGCGTAGAAGATAAATTTGACAACTTCAACGAATTAAATGCTATTTTATCAAAAAAATTCAAAGTGGACTTTAGCCAAAATGTGACTTTATATACCATTAGACACTTTAACGATTCTGCTGCAGAAACAGTAGAACAAGGTAAAAAAGTTGTTTTAAAACAGATTAGTACTGAAACAATGCAAATTGTAACTAGCGAGTAAACTAATTTTAATGGTTGTATTTCTTCTACCGCTGAAGAAGGTTTGACTATAAATTAATCGGATCACATTTTTTTCACTATAACATGAACGACAATAGACCCGGTTTTTCGTAAGAAAGGCCGGGTCTATTGGCATTCATTTACCATAACCAACCTCTCTTAAAAAAGGAACTCTCGTTATAAATAAGCATTTGAATAGAGAAATTTGCATATTGGCGAATGCCAACTAAAAACAGATTAGACTTATAATCGTTTCCAATAGATGCAAGACAAGCGGCACCATTGTTTCCTTAGTTGTAATCATAATTATACAGAATACACTACTTTTGGCTAATAGACGTTATTCTCTTTATGGTAAAAAAAATAGTGCTTTTGGTAATGATTATATGTTTTTCTGGACTACATGCCCAGGAAAACAATTCATTATATAAAACCAAAAAAGTTCCATTTTCCCGTGATACCATACATCTTGAAAACGAAAGCCTAAATGCGTCTTTTTTTAAATTGCTTGACGCCAATAGCATTCCTATTGACAGTACTTTTTATAAAATTGATTTTCTAAAAGGAACTCTATTATTGAAAAATAACCTTCTCACTAAATCCGATTCTATCACGGTGCAGTACCTAAAATTCCCTGACTTTCTAACTAGGGAGTACCGTATTTACGACCCCAGTCGAGTGGTGAGTAATGATATTAATGAAGATAAATTATATCAAATAAACACCAAAGCTGCTGAAAAAAACATCCCTTTTGACGGCTTGACAACTTCGGGAAGCATTACCCGTGGGGTAACAATAGGAAACAACCAAAACACGGTTCTAAATTCTAATCTGGATTTGCAAATCATGGGAAAGCTATCTGAAAAAGTTAGTTTACGAGCCTCGTTGCAAGACAGTAATATTCCGTTACAAGATGGCGGCTATTCGCAAAAGCTAGACCAGTTCGACAACATTTTCATGGAGCTATTTAGCGATAAATGGAACATACGGGCAGGTGATCTCTTTCTTGAAAATCACGCATCGCAATTTTTAAACTTTAATAAAAAGGTTCAAGGTCTTTCAGCCAATTTTGATTTTGGCACCCCTAAAAACAAAACGAATGTTTTCGCATCTGTAGCCTTGGTAAAAGGTCAATATGCCAAAAGTAATTTCACAGGTGTCGAAGGCAGCCAAGGACCCTATAAATTAAAAGGTCAAAACGGAGAATTATATGTACTCGTAATATCAGGATCAGAGCGAGTCTACGTAAATGGTTTACTTTTAGAAAGAGGAGAGAATAAGGATTATACTATTGATTACAACGCAGGTGAAATAACATTTACTCCGTTGTTTACCATAACCTCTGAAATGCGTATTGCGATTGAATATCAATTCTCAGATAGGAATTACACTCGATTTGTGACTTATGCCGGGGTCACACATCAAAATAAAATATGGAGTTTTGGAAGTTACCTCTATTCTGAAAATGACATTAAAAACCAACCCTTACAGCAAAACCTCACCAAAGAACAAGCCCAAATTTTAGTTAACGCTGGCGACAATCAAGAATCAATGATTGCACCCTCTGCCTATCCAGACTCTTATTCTGACAACAAAGTACTGTACAGAAAAACGATGATAAATACGGCAGAAGTATTCGAATATTCAAATGACCCTCAAGAAGAGTTATTTAATGTACGATTTACTTTAGTGGGATCTAATAAAGGAAATTACGTATTGAAAAATGCCGCCAGCATCAGTAGTATTTACGAATATATTGTACCAATAAACGCAATTCCGCAAGGGAATTATGCCCCAACTATCCAGCTGGTGGCCCCTACAAAAATTCAAGTGGCTACTTTTTTAGGGAAGTACTCTCCATCCCAGAAAACAGCTGTTGATTTAGAAATAGGAGTCAGCAACAATGACGCTAATCTTTTCTCAAATAGCGATGATTCTAACAATCAAGGAATAAGCGGAAAAATAAATGCCAGGCAACGGTTATTTTCAAAGAAGTGGATTGTCGATGGGTACGCCAATTATCAATTTACCCAAAAGGAATTTAGAACCATCGAAAGACTATACACTATAGAATTTGATAGGGATTGGAATTTGGGTACGACAGCAGTTGGGAATCAAAGTTTACTAGTATCTGGTTTGGAGTTTAACTTAAAGCCTTCCTCCAAATTACATTCTAATGGGGTGGTAAAATACCAATTTGAAAAGCTAGATTTCTCTGAAAGTTTTTCTGGGAACAGACATAGTCTAAACGGATATTTCAATCTGAAAAACTGGAGCTTTCAAAATCACGGAAGTTATTTAAAAAGTGACGCAGCACTCACCACTTCGACTTTCATTAGAAACCAATCTCAAATTCGGTATCACTTTGACAAAAACTGGATTGGCTCTAGCCAACGTTTTGAGGACAATGAGGAGAAAACCAAATCAACCAATCAATTTTCGAACTTAAGTCAGCGCTTTTCTGAATATGGAGTATTTGCGGGTCGAGGGGACAGTACAAAGGTATTTGTCGAATTGGGGTTATTAAAAAGAACCAATGACAGTATAGAAAATGGCATATTACAAAGGGTAAATAATTCACAAACATACTATTTGAAGTCAAAATTAATTCAAACAGCAAAAAGTGACTTATCTGTTAATGTTAATTATCGGGTATTAGATTTTGTGGATCCTTCTAAGAGAAAAGAGCCTTCGCTAAATTCTAGAATCCTATACAATGATCTTTTTTTCAATCAATTGATTCAGGGAACAAGTGCTTATGAAACGAATTCGGGTACATTACCCCAACAGGAATTCACCTATCTTGAAGTCGCCACGGGACAAGGTGTTTATGCTTGGAATGATTATAATGCAAACGGAATTCAGGAATTACAAGAATTTGAAGTGGCTCCATATATCGATCAGGCAAAATACATTAGAGTCTATTTACCCAATCGTGTGTATATAAAAACGCATCAGACTAAATTCTCGCAATCTATTATTTTAAATCCTACTCAATGGCAAAATGAAACTGGATTTAAAAAATTCAGCTCTTTTTTTTACAATCAGACTTCTTTCATTATTGATCGAAAAACAAAAAACGAAGGAGGCAATTTTGAACTTAACCCCTTTAATTCCTCACAAGAAAATGTATTAGGCCTCAGTTCCAGTTTTAGAAACAGCTTATTTTACAATAGAGGAAAACAGAAACACTCCGTCACCTACTCTTACATAGAAAATCAAACCAAAAATTTACTTTCTACAGGATCACAGGAGTCTAACAACAGTTCCCATCAATTACAATATTCTCATTTATATAGAAAAAGTTGGTTATTTGGAACCTTTTTCAAAACGATACAAACCGATATAGTTTCGGAAAATTATACTGAAAAAAATTATACCATAAAGGGCTATCAATTAGCTCCAAAAATCAGTTACCTATTTTCAAAAAATACTAGTTTAGATGTTTTTTACGAGTTACAAAACAAAGAAAACCAGATTGGCAATTTTGAGTCTTTGGTACAAAACCGTTTTGGAACCTCTTTCTCTTATGCCAATGATAAAAAAATCACAATGAATGGTGAGGTTTCCTTTTATCAGAATAAGTTTAACGGTAATGAATTTTCTTCTGTCGGCTTTCAAATGCTCGAAGGTTTACAAACGGGTCAAAACATTACTTGGAGATTGCTATTGCAAAAGAACATCACCCAATTCCTTGATATTAATTTCAATTATCAGGGAAGAAAAAGTGAATCAAGCCAAGCCATCCACACAGGTAATGTTCAATTAAGGGCTTATTTTTAATTCAAATACAAATTAATAATTTAAAGGTTTGGTAATACAAAGTGTCTCTTTCTTAAACCTTTGTTTGTGTACCTTTCCCTAAAAAAGCAGAAATGTCAACACAAGAGGAAATCAATAATGTCCCGAAAACTATTTTGGTTGCACCATTAAACTGGGGCTTGGGACATGCTACGCGCTGCATTCCTGTAATAAAGGCATTGCAAGAAAACAATCACATCCCTATAATCGCTTCAGACGGAATAGCCCTTGCCATGTTACGCAAAGAGTTCCCTTATTTACAAACACTCGAACTGCCTTCCTACCAAATAGAGTATGCTAAAAACGGCACGAATTTCAAATGGAAGTTGTTACAAAATGCTCCAAAAATGCTAAAAGCCATTTGGAATGAAAAAAAACTGGTTGCTTCATGGATTAAAAAACACGACATCGACGGAATCATTTCAGACAATAGACTAGGTGTTTTTAATAAAAATGTTCCGTGTGTATTTATAACACATCAACTCAATGTGATGACTGGAAATACAACTTGGTTATCGAGTAAACTACATCAAAATATTATTAAAAAATATACAGAATGTTGGGTTCCTGATGTTGAAGGCCAACCGAATCTGGCAGGAGAACTGAGTCATTCAAACAATTTGCCTTTTATTCCTAAATACATCGGCCCATTAAGCCGCATGCATAAAAAAGAAACCCCTAAACAATACGACCTGATGGTTATTCTCTCTGGCCCTGAACCTCAACGAGGATTATTAGAATCTATACTTAAAATCGAGCTAAAACGCTATCGAGGCAATGTAGTATTCATAAAAGGAATTGTAGAAAAGGAACAAAAGAAAGAACAACTAAAAAACATCACCTACTTTAACTTTATGACAAGTCGTCAACTAGAGCAAACTTTTAATGAAAGTGATCTTATTCTGGCACGTTCTGGTTATACTACAATTATGGACCTGGTAAAACTAGGTAAAAAAGCTTTCTTCATCCCTACTCCTGGTCAATACGAGCAGTTGTACTTAGCTAAAAAATTAAAAGAAGATGGTATTGTTCCTTATGCAGAACAAGATAGTTTTAAAATAGATAACCTACCAGAGGTAAAAAAATATAGTGGCTTACAGTGCTTTGACAACACTCCTGATTGGAAAAAGTTATTTAGTATCTTCGAAATTTAAAAACAGTATCTCATTAAAAAAGCTCATTTTTATATCCTTGTTTGATATAAAAATCAGCTTTAAAATTTAATTCAATGGTGAATTAAATTATTTCTTATCTGAAAATTTCTCGTGCTTGAGAGTCTTTGCATTAATCATAAAATAAACAGATTCTGCAACGTTTGTACTGTGATCTGCAATTCTTTCAAAGTGTTTCAACGCAATAATTAAATTGGTACCAGAAACAACCGTCTTAGAATTATTTTTCATTTCTCCAATGATATTATCAATTGCATCGCTGCTTTTACCTTTTATATCATTGTTTAACGTAAAAATTTCTTCAATAGTGGATTCATCCATATTTAGGAAGCACTCATTTGTTTTTGCTGTAATATCTTCTGCACCTCGCACAATATCAGCAATACTAAATTTTGATATTAACTCATGCTTTTCCTTAATGCTTTTAGTCAGTTTGATGATGCTCATTGACAAGTCACCAATTCTTTCTATCTCCCTGCTAATTTGCATTGCCGATATGATAAAACGTAAATCAGAAGCCACTGGTTGTTGCAAAGCAAAAACACTTTGACAGATATCGTCAATTTTTACATCAAGTTTATCAATTTTATTTTCTGTTTTCTTTACTTCTTTACTTTCTAAAGCGGGTTCTGATAGCACTGCCTTAACAGCTTCAGCAACCTGACTTTCAGCCAGACCTCCTATTTTTATAATTATACCCCTAAGCTTACCAAGTTCTGTTTCTAAGTGTGATGCCATTTTTTTCTAAAGATTTGAAGATTTAAAGTTAGTAGATTCTGTATTCTTATCCAAATCTTCCTGTTATATAATCTTCTGTTTGTTTGATTGCGGGTTTTGTGAAAATTGTTTTTGTTTTATCGTATTCGATCAACTCGCCCATATAGAAAAAAGCAGTAGTATCGCTCACACGACCCGCTTGCTGCATATTATGCGTAACAATAACAATGGTATACTTGTTTTTTAACTCATAAATAAGCTCTTCAATTTTTGAAGTTGAAATTGGATCCAAAGCTGATGTTGGCTCATCCATCAATAATATAGAAGGCTTTATGGCTAGAGCACGAGCGATGCACAATCTTTGTTGTTGCCCCCCAGAAAGCTCAAAAGCTGATTTCTTTAGTTTGTCTTTTACCTCATCCCAAAGCGCTACTTGTTCGATAGTAGTTACAACACGCTCTTCAATTTCATTTTTATCAGTAATTCCATTCACTCGCAATCCATAAGCTACATTTTCGAAAATAGTCTTTGGAAAAGGATTTGGCTTTTGAAAAACCATTCCTACATTTTTACGCAAATTATCCACATTCGTGTTTTTTTCGTAAATATCAGCTCCATCAATAACAATACTTCCGGTCATTTTAGTACCATCTATAAGGTCATTCATTCTATTCAACAAACGCAAATAAGTTGATTTACCACATCCTGATGGTCCAATTAATGCCGTAACCGTATTTTCTTTCATTGATAAAGAAATGTCACGCAAAGCATGATTTTCTCCGTAGTAAAAATTTACGTTGTTTGATTGTATTTTATGCATGTTATACCCTTTGTTTTTTTATTTTTAAACCATTATTCTGGTGTAATGCCGCAGTATAATTCATTTCGTCAACTTTTAAATTGGACTATAATGAATTAGCTAACGGTATTAATTCATTTTTACTTTTTTTCCATAATATTTACGAAGCGCATTCGCCAATAAATTAGAAATCAATACAATAATAATTAATATAAGTGCCGTACCATAAGCCATTGCTCTTGATTTTTCAATATCTGTACCGCTGGTTGCGATTACATATAAATGATAAGGCAATGCCATCGCCTGATCAAAAATAGATGTAGGCAATTTAGGTAAAAAATAAGCAGCAACGGTAAATAAAATAGGTGCCGTTTCTCCAGAAACCCTTCCTATAGATAATATTAATCCTGTAATGATATTAGGAAATGCAATTGGAAACACAATTTTACTTGTCGTTTCCCACTTACTTGCTCCTAACCCAAAACTTGCTTGCCTAAAGGTGTCGTCTACCGCTTTCAATGATTCCTCTGTTGTTCTAATGATAACTGGAAGCACTAATAAACCTAATGTTAATCCACCTGCTAAAATAGAATCTCCAAATTCCAACTTATTTACAAATAATGACATCCCAAAAAGTCCAAATACGATGGATGGAACTCCTGCAAGGTTATTTGTCATTTGCTTAATTATTTTTTTAGGCCAGCCATCTTTCACATATTCATTCATGTAAATTGCTGCTAGCACACCTACAGGAAACGCAAATATCATACTAGCTAAAACCAAACACAGTGTTCCAACAATAGCTGGAAAAATCCCACCTTCAGTCATTCCGTTCTTTGGCATAGCGCTGATAAATTCCCAGCTAATAACTCCAATCCCTTTTATTACGATAAAAGCTAATATTACAAACAGCAGCGCTACAATAGCATAGCTTGTCCCTGTAAAAATCCCAAAGGCAATTTTTTGACTTCTTCTTTTTTTCTTTGCTAAATTATTTTCAGTACTCATCTTAGTGTTTTTTATGGGAGTTTCTATTGGTCACTAATTCTACTAACATATTAATTCCAAAAGTAATTATGAATAGAATACAACCCAATGCGAATAAGGCTTCATAATGCAAACCTCCGTTTGGAGCTTCACCTAACTCTGCCGCAATAGTAGCCGGTATTGTTCGAATAGGCGCTAAAAAAGAATGAGGTATCACCGCAGCATTTCCAGTTACCATTAACACGGCCATGGTTTCACCAATAGCACGACCTATACCTAAAATAGCACCAGCTGTAATCCCAGATGCAGAATACGGAATAACCACTTTGTAAATCGTTTGCCAATGGGATGCCCCTAAAGCCAAACTAGCTTCTTTCATAGCACGTGGTGTATTTCGCATTGCATCTTCTGAAATGGTGATGATCGTAGGCAAAGCCATAATTGCTAGCACAACACTTCCCGCTAAAGCAGTTTCACCTACAGGCAAGTTAAAAACACTTTGAATTAAAGGAACAATAACTACCAGGCCAAAAAAACCATAAACAACAGAAGGAATCCCCGCCAAAAGTTCAATAAGCGGTTTTAATAAATTACGAGTTCTTTTCTTTGCGATTTCACTCAAATAGATAGCTGCTGCCAAAGCAATAGGCAAAGCCAACAGGATAGCCCCAAAACTAACCCATAACGTACCATATATTAACGGTTTAACACCCATTTGGGCAACAGGTTCTGCAGTAGGAAACCATTCTTCACCAGATAAGAAACTATAAACAGTAATTTTATTTATGTCTACTTCTTTTCCTTTAAATTCTTTATTTACATACTTATCAGAAAAAAACGCGATAATACCAGGCGTTTTAGCAATAAGGTCATTTATTTTATCAGGAAAATTAACAAAATTCTCTCCAAGCTCTTCTTCCGTATAGTAATCGGTTATGTCCCCGGTTCTAAACAAAACGATTGCTTGATCTTTCCCCCCAAGCTCACTCCAGTTGGTGATTTTTTGATCAAAAATGTCCTTGATTTGCGACGGTTCTAATTTACCTACTGGATTTGACTCGTTTACCGCCAATAAAAACCCCTTATCTATTGGTTTTTTGGTAAAAACCCCAGCACCTTCAATAAATAGAAAAAAGACAATCAAAATTACTGTAATACTAGTAGCAGCACTACTTAGCATTAATATAAATTCAATTACCTTCTCTTTAATCTGTTTAAAATTTGTTTTCAAAAGAGTGTTTTTTATTTTTAGCAAAATTACGTCAGCTCAGGGTGTTGAATGTGTTCACACCGTTAACCTTAGGTTAACTTAATGTTAAGACAATATTAGAAATCTAAAATTACAACAAATTTTTAAATAAAAAAGGTTGCCCATAATCAGGCAACCTTTCTCAGTTTCTATAAAAATTAACCTTTATTAATTTAATGGAATGTAACCCACTTCAGAAACAATTTTTTGTCCTTCAGCAGAAAGTGCGTAATCAACAATTGTTTTAACTTTTGCAGCATTTACCTTGTTGAACATATAAAACAATGGTCTAGAGATAGGGTATGATTTATCTTTAGCGCTAGCTACAGATGGCTCAACAAAAGTTTTTCCTTGGTCATAAGACACTGCCAATTGTTTTACTTCTTTAGTTTCGTATGCCAATCCGATGTAACCGATCGCTCCTTTAGTTTGTCCTACTGCCTGTACAATTGCACCAGTTGCAGGTAAGTTTAAAATATCTGTCGCATAGTTTTTCTTGTCCATCACCTCATCTTTAAAAAACTCATAAGTTCCAGATGAAGATTCTCTTGAATAAGCAACTATTTTTTCATCAGCACCACCTACTTCTTTCCAGTTTTTGATCGCTCCTGTAAAGATACCTTCTAATTGCTCACGTGTTAATTTAGAAACAGTGTTTGCTGGATTAACAATTACTGTTAACGCATCATATGCAATTATAACTTCTTCGATATCAACTTTTTTATCAGCAAATTTCATTTTTTCTTCAGTCTTCAAATCTCTTGAAGCCATTGCGATATCAGTAGTACCGTCAATCATTGCAGTAATACCTACACCTGATCCACCCCCTACAACAGTAACACTTACATCAGAATTTGTTTTCATCAACTCTTCAGCTTCTTTTTGTGCCAATGGCAAAACAGTATCGCTACCTTTTATCGTTACAGATACAGCATTTGATTTCGCTTCTGTTCCTTTTTCATCCGTTTTTGCTTTACCACAGCTTAACATACCAATTAATGGTAACATTAAAAACAATTTAGTTTTATTCATTTTATTATTTTTATTAGTTTTCTTTAAATTCTTTACAAAAGTAATGCCCCAATGTTAACTCTGTGTTAAGACAACATTATCCAATATTTACTATTCCTTTTTTAAAAGCTACAAATCACTCTTAAAGATTACATTTCTTATATTCCAATTTCTACCTGAAAGCGAACGTACCAACTACCAATAGTATCTCCTGAAAAATACTTTTTGTTCTCATAAGAACATTCTGTTTGCACCTTTAACTTGTGACCCAATATATATTTAGAAAGACTCACCGCGAATTCATCTTTATCTGGCACAAAAGAATGGATTTCGCTGCCAACTGTCTGCGTAGAAAACCTACCAGCAATTTGATAATTAGAAGGAAAAACATAACTTAATTGTGTATCAATACCTTCACCTACTAAAACTGCTTGCGTTTTAGTAATATCTAAAGGATTAACCGTAATGGGGTCATCAGACATTCTAGACATATAACTTGCAGATGCTGACCATCCGTTGTACTTTAACATAGTGTCAAAAAACAAGGATTGCATTGTTCTTTTCTCAAACAATTCACTACCCAATTGCCCTTGCGCTCTACGCGCATTATTATTTTGACTAAAAGCTCCAGAGATCATCCACTTTGGTGTTTTTTCTCTTACTAAATCACCCTCAGAAATAGACCCATGTTTAGTAAACGATCCTAAAGGAAATAACTCCACTTTACCCGTTAAAGCAACTCCATTGTCCTCTGTTTTTACCCAGTTTCTTCCTTCTCCTTTAGTTAAAGCACCTTTTAAAGCATAGGAAAAACTATTTACCTTCTCTTCTGAATAATCTAGAAAGACACCAAAATCACGATCAATATTAAACGCAGAGTTATTTATTGTTCGATCTGTAAATTCCAAGGATCCTGAAGAAACAACTCTTTGATTATTTCCTGGTAATTTAGTTTGCCCAAAAGCAATTGTCCAATTTTTTGAAGGCTTATAAAAAAGCACCCCGTCAAGGATTACATTTTCATTGTTCCCTACTTTAATCACCCCTAGATCACCTGCAGAAAAACCCAACTCTACTTTATAACCAAATTTTGGATTGTAAATAAATCCATCCAGCTTCAATCTCATTCTTCTAATTTCTCCCTCAACAACTCCAGTTTCTCCTTCTGTTTTTTGAAAACCGGCTCTACTCTGAACTCTAAAACCAATGTTAACCTGAAACAAACTATCTCGCTCAGTAAATCCTAATTTCTTATCTGAATTATAATAAGACTTTAAATCTAATTTTTTATCGGCTGTTTTCGTTTCCGTTTTATCGTCTTGCGCTGATGCCATCAGAGAAAACAACAATACCGTACTAAATAAAATTCTTTTCATTTTAAGTATAAATTAACATTATATTATTTTTTTGCAAACCTAACATTAAATAAACGCTTCAATATTAACACAAGGTTACATTATAAGAACTCAGCTTAACATTAAAGATACAAATAAAGTCACCTAACAATTAAAATAGACTCAAAAATTTTACAACCCCAGTAAATACAGGCCTTAAGCTCTTAAAAATTGGTTAACAATAAATTAACATTGCTAATTTAGCTTTATTTTTTAACTAAAAATTTGATCAATTTTTGATGTTAAAATCAATTTTAAACAAAAAAAGCGTACAGTCTTATCAACTGTACGCTTCACTTTATAAAACATTTCTTATGTTACTAATTATTTCTCAACCCATTAATTGCTAGATAATAGCTTCTTCATAAAAAGTAACTAATCCCGTAGCAATATCGTGACTAGCACCTACTATATCAATTTCACCTTTTTCAATCATTTCCTTCAAAATAGGACTACGCTCTAGAATTGCATTCACAGACCTTTTTACATTAATCACAGAGACTTTTTCAACAAATTCCACATTAGCAGAAGTGCGGTTTACCTTTTCCGTTTTTTCATCATAAACTGCTGGCTGTATTTTACTTAATAATGCGGTTAAATTCCCCATTTCAACATGATCGCAAGCCCCTTTTACAGCACCACATTTAGTGTGCCCTAGAACTACGATAACTTTGGCCCCAGCTACCTTACAACCAAACTCCATACTTCCTAAAATATCTTCATTGATAATATTCCCAGCGATACGGACACTAAAAATATCTCCTAATCCTTGATCAAATATTAATTCTGCCGAAGTACGAGAATCTATGCAACTTAAAATTACCGCAAAGGGATGTTGTCCCTCCACTGTTTCATTAGCCTGTTGTAAAAGATTACGATTTGCCTTAAGGTTGTTTGTAAAACGTTTATTTCCCTCTTTTAAAATTGTAATTGCCATTGATGGTGTAATAGCATCCTGCATTTCCTTATTTAATGTTTTCATATCGTATAAAATAGTCTGTTAGAATCGCACACGATTTTTCATAAAGCCAAGATACTATTTTGGACACTATATTTTTTATGAAAAGTTTATAAAAAGCCTATTCTTTTTCGAGTATAAATAAAAAATTAGAGCCAGAACTAAATTCGCTCACATCATGCATTCTTTCCGTAGCTGCTATTAAAATATCAATACCGCTTTCTCATCAATTTATATGGAATCAGGCAAGACAAAAACCAAAAAAAAGTCAACCTCGTTATGCTCTGAACTTTCTAAAACTTGTTTCTTATTGGTCACGTCCAAAATCAAATCTACTCCGGGATTCTGTTTTAAAAAATCAGCCAGAAAATAAGGCATCAAGTATTTACCTGTAGACACAATGGAAATCTTTAAGCGCCCACTTAATTCTCCTTTGTAAGCTAAGGTCTTATGGTTAATCGCCTCAACCTCATTTAAAACTTTTTCGGCAGCGATTGCAATTTCCTCTACAAAATCAGTCACTTACAGTTTTCTACCGATAACCTCCGTCAACGGAAACTCAAATTGATCTTAAAAATTCTTTAGCTGTATAGAAACTGCAGGTTGCCTAAGGTGCAACTATACAGCAGCTTTAGTAATACTCTTATTTTGAGCTACTTTAAGAAAAAAATACAATTGATGCAAAGTATAGTTCATAAATTATTTTTATGCATTCCATTACAAATATAAATAAAAACATATGAATTAGCAGTTCTACATTTGCAAAAAAATAAAACAATGAAAAAAGAAAAAGACTACCAGTTCAAATTAGTAGAAGGACAATACAAACCACTAGAGGCAAAAAAAATTCTATTAGGTTTAATAAACAGTAAAATCAACTTTCATCAGTTAGAAAATTTCAGTAACGAGATCCGATTTAGCGAGAGTACCGCTCATTCCAAAATCAGAATTGAGTTGCTTACCAATGCTTCAGAAAACATAACAGACTTAATCGCTGACTCGATTCCCAACGACATGGAGTTTAAAATAGAAGGGACTATCCAGATATCCCTAGTTCCTGCGAAAAAATTAGAATCCATAGCTTAAAATTTAAAAAAAATGGCTCAAATCAGCACTTCATCCCGCGATGCCGTAGCACTTTTAAATCAGAGTGAAATTGTGGCCATTCCCACAGAAACGGTTTACGGACTAGCGGGAAATGCTTTCAGTGAAAAAGCGATCAAAAAGATTTTCGAATTAAAAAAAAGACCCTTTTACAATCCACTTATCGTTCATATCAAATCGGTTGCTGATTTGAATCAGATCGCGACTGAAATTCCCAAAAAAGCGATGTTATTAGCGGATGCTTTTTGGCCCGGTCCTTTGACCTTAGTACTAAAAAGACAAAACACCATTCCAGATTTAGTCACTGGGGGGAAAAGTACTGTCGCAGTTCGAGTTCCTAATCATCCGATAGCATTAGCTCTTTTGGAACAACTAGACTTTCCATTGGCTGCGCCAAGTGCAAATCCATTTGGATCCATCAGTCCTACTAAAGCAGAACATGTAGCGAACTATTTTGCAGCCTCTTCCCTCACCATTTTAGAAGGCGGCGAATGCAGGAGCGGAATAGAATCTACGATAATTGGTTTTGAGGAAGCGTCTGCTGTTTTATATCGATTAGGTTCCATAACCATGGAAGAAATTGAAGTTGTTATTGGCCCTCTAAAAATAAAAACACACAATGAAGAAACACCTTCAGCACCAGGTATGCTTTCAAAACATTATGCGCCAAAAACCAAAACCATACTAACAGAAACCGTTACCGAAGAACTAGAACTATTTGACAAAAAAAGAATAGGATTGTTAACCTATCAAAAAAAATTTGAGCATAGAAACATAGTGACAAATGAAGTTTTATCAGTAACAGGAGATTTAGCTGAAGCTGCATCTCGTTTATACAATGCCTTGCACAAATTAGATCAATTAAAACTTGATGTAATTATCGCCGAAAGATTTCCTGATCATGGATTAGGACAAACTATTAATGACCGATTGGAACGAGCAACAAAAAAATAAATCCGTCTTAAAAAACAAACTATCCAACTATGAACTTCGATCTACTACTTGAAAACATCACAAATCCAGCCTTACTATTTTTCTTACTCGGTATTATCGCTGTTCGTCTAAAAAGTGACTTAGAAATCCCCGAAAACTCCTCTAAATTCATTTCACTGTATCTTCTTTTTTCAATTGGTTTTAAGGGCGGACAAGAATTAGCTCACAGTCATTTTACACTTGAAATCATTTGGTCAGTTGCCTTCGGCGTTTTAATCGCACTCATTATACCTCTTTATAGTTTTTTCATTCTTAAAAAACATTTTAGTATCGAGAACTCAGGTGCTATTGCCGCAGCTTATGGCTCTGTTAGTGCCGTTACATTTGTAACTGCCATTACTTTCTTAGAAATGCAAAACTATACTTTTAGTGGTCATATGGTTGCTGTTATGGCGCTAATGGAAGCTCCTGCCATTATCGTTGGTGTGATTTTAATTCGATTATTTAGTAAAAATACCGTACACAGTACTAAGATCAGCTCTCTTATCAAACACTCTTTTACCAATGGCAGCGTGCTATTAATCACGGGAAGTTTAATTATAGGTTTCCTAGCTAGTGATCAACAAGCCTTAGGCATCAAGCCTTTTACCACAGATATGTTTAAAGGATTTTTAGCCATATTTTTACTTGATATGGGAATTGTAAGTGGTAGGAAATTAAATGACTTTTTTAAAAGTGGATGGTTCAGCTTCTTCTTTGCAATCATAATCCCATTGATAAACGGAATGCTCGTCGCATACCTTAGTCATTTTATAACAGATGACATTGGTAACCGATTTATTTTTGCAGTCCTAGCTTCAAGCGCGTCATATATCGCAGTACCAGCCGCCATGAAAATCGCAGTTCCGAAGGCAAATCCTGGAATTTTCCTGCCTATGGCATTAGCCATTACATTTCCTTTTAATATAACATTCGGAATGCCAATTTATCTTTCTGTAGTCTTATGTACTTAGTAACTATGAACATCTAAAAAAACTACACATCAACTAAAGTTCAAAGGCTGTTTCTATAACACTAGAAACAGTCTTTTGTTGCTTATTTCCTGTTTGCTTTTCGAGTGTGAATGAAAATTCTGAGCCAATACCAAATTCACTTTCCACGTATATTTTCTCTTTATGTGCTTCTATAATATGTTTGACGATTGCCAATCCTAATCCAGAACCTCCTTCTGAGCGAGAGCCACTTTTATTGACACGATAAAAACGTTCAAAAAGTCTTGAAATATTTTGTTTCTCTATTCCTTCGCCATTATCACTAATGCGAATCAGTACTTTTCTCTTAGTTAAATTCACTACCGCGACTTCGGTTGTCCCGCCAGTTTTGCCATATTTAATTGAATTGACTATTAAATTTTCAATAATTTGTTGAATTCTATCCCTATCGGCTCTCACATAATTAGGTAAGATGTGGTAGTTTTCAAATGCAAGGGTAATATTCTTTTTTTCCGCCTTCATTTCCAATAGGTCAAAGACATTCTGAATCAATTCCACAATATCAAACTCTGAATAATCTAAATTCAAATCCCCTACTTCAAGTTTAGTAATCATGTCTAAATCTTCAACAATGTAGATCAATCGTTCCACTCCCTTTTCGGCACGTTTTAAATATTTCTTTCGAATCACTTTATCTTCCATCGCTCCATCTAGCAAAGTAGATATGTACCCTTGCACCGTAAACAAAGGTGTTTTTAATTCGTGCGAAACATTTCCAAGAAATTCTCTTCGGTATTCTTCTCGCACTTGCAGCATTTCGATTTCCAGTTTTTTATCGGTTGCAAATTTCTTTACCTCCCTGGTCAGCGTTTCCATGTCTGTAGTAATCGGTTTATTTATGAATGTACTGGATTCTAATAATGAAACATCATCATAGATTTTTTTTACTCGTCTGTATATAAAACGTTCCACTCGATATTGTAAAACAATAAATGAAAAAAGATAGATTATTAACATGAAAATTAAACCAAATAAGAACAGACTCCGGAAAGGCATCTTGAACATCTTTGATGCCAGTACCATCACAAATCCCGCTGAAAAAAGACTGATATATAATGCTGATTTTACAGCAAACTTATAGGTTTTTTTAAAACTTATTTTCATTTTTAAGTACGTACGTTATTTATGCAATCCAGCCTTTTGAAGATGGCATTACATCCCATAAACAACCTTTATTATATTTTATTTAAACCTCAAATTTATAACCAACCCCTTTAATGGTTTTAAAAAGATCTTCTCCTATTTTTTCTCTTAGCTTTCTAATATGAACATCGATTGTTCTCCCACCTACAACTACCTCATTTCCCCAAACTTTGTCAAGAATTTCATCACGTTTGAATACTTTTCCTGGTTTAGAAGCTAATAAATAAAATAACTCGAACTCTTTTCTAGGTAATGAAATTTCGATATTATCCTTAACGATTTTATATTCTTCACGATTTATTTCTATCCCACCTACGTTCAAGGTTTCACTATCTTTCTCACTTTCTTTTAAGCGGCGCAACAATGCTTTTACTTTACTTACCAATAATTTTGGTTTTATTGGTTTTGTGATATAGTCATCAGCTCCGGCGTCAAATCCTGCAACTTGCGAATAATCTTCGCTTCTTGCAGTTAAGAAAGTAATAATCACATTACTCAACTCCGGAATTTTCCTAATGTTTTCACACGCTTCCATTCCATCCATTTCAGGCATCATCACATCCATGATTATCAAATCTGGCAATTCCTTTTTAGCTTTAGCAACTGCTTCTTTTCCATTAGCCGCCGTAAAAATTTGATATCCCTCTTGTGTGAGATTATAACCTACAATTTCTAAAATATCCGGTTCGTCATCGACTAACAAAATCTTGGTATGTTTCTTTTTCATATTTGGCAAATTTACGTTTGCTTTTGTAAATATAAGAATAAATGAACAGCAAAAAAGTAGTATTAACCGTAAATTAATTTGGTAACTATTTAGTAATATTCAACAAACCTAATGGTAACCTCGCAATAACGCAAACTTTACAAAGACACCATTACTTTGCAAAAAATTAAACAAACTATGAAACTTAAATTATTCATTTTAACGCTTTTTATCAGTACCCTTGCTTTTTCTCAAACTAAAGGTACTATTTCTGGAGTACTAACTGATAAGGATTCAAACAACGAAACGCTACCTTTTGCAAACGTATTATTAAAAGGAACACAAATAAATGGCACAACAGATATTGACGGTAAGTATTCACTTAGTGCTCCAGCAGGAAACTATACAGTACAGTATAGTTTTATTGGTTACGAATCAATAGAGGTTCCTGTCACAATAAAAAGTGGAGAAACAATAACACTAAGCAAAGCATTAGGGTCATCAAGCTATAAACTAGATGATGTAGTTATTACCACTAATGTAAACAAGCAAAAAGAAACTGCTTTATTATTAGAACAAAAGAATGCAGTTGAAATAAAACAAAGTATTGGTGCACAGGAGCTAGCAAGAAAAGGCGTAAGCGATGTTGCTTCTGCAGTGACGAAAGTAAGTGGTGTTTCTAAACAAGAAGGTTCAGGAAGTGTTTTTGTAAGAGGCTTAGGAGACCGTTATAATGTGACCACTTTAAACGGATTGCCTTTACCATCAAATAACCCAAAAAACAAGAACATACTTTTGGATATTTTCTCTACCGATATTGTTGAATCTGTAGGGATCAGCAAAACATTTGAATCACAAAATTATGCGGATTTTGGAGGAGCAAACGTGGATATTGTATCAAAGAAAATGACGGGTTCTCCATTCATTCAAATTGGTGTAGGTGTAGGTACGAACACAAACGTAGCTAAACTTGATAATTTCTACTTGCAAGATGGCCCTTCTTACTTTGGTTTCAATAAAATAAATGCTCCAAGCAATCCTTTACTACCATACAACTATAGCAATAGCTGGGACAGACAAGAAAGAAAAAACACTTTAAATAATAATATTTCTTTATCTGCTGGAAAAAAATTCAATGTAGGTGCAAATAGTAGTATTAGTACTTTCATAACTGCTGGATTTGATGCTGAAAACAAATACAACGAAGGAATCTATAGAACAACCATTACTGCTCAAGGTGCTGCCAATACTGATCTCTTTAGAAAATCGTATCAATTCAATACTAATTCTACCGTAATGGGTACCGCAGATTACAAAATCAATAGAAACAACTCTATTTTATTTACTACTTTATTTTTAAACTCTACTTCACAAGATTACAGTGAGTATGAAGGGTTTAATATTGAGTTCTCAGGATTAGACCAAATTGGTTTTATAAAACGCGGAACTTTCGATAAAACACAGTTAATTGTAAACCAATTGTTAGGTAAGCATAAATACAATGAAAGAATTACAGCAAATTGGAGTCTTGGATACAGCATATTGGACAACACTATTCCAGATCGTATGCAAAATACTTTTGTTCCTTCAAGTGATGGATCTACAGATTATACTTTTTTCAAAAACTCAAGTATCAACAATCACCGTTATTACCAAGGTTTAACTGAAAAAGAATGGTCAGCAAATATTTCAGGTTCGTATAACTTTGCTAAAACAAATGAAGACGAATTTAAAGGTAAAGCTACTCTTGGTTACTCAGGTAAAATGAAAACTGTTGATTTCAATTCACAACAATACTCCTTTTTTCCAGAAACTAATAAAACGCTTTTTCTAAAAGATGGATTTAACAATACTGATTTGTACTTAAATGACACCAACTTTGATTTAGCAAATGGCGACAGTTCTAGTAAACTTTCTCAGCTATATAATGGTCATTTAAATATCCATGCCGTTTACGGAAATGCACAATACAATTTTACTGATAGATTATCAGTGATTTTAGGAGGTAGATTTGAACAAATAGAGCAATATGTTTACTACATGAGTTTAGATGCACCAGACGGAACTGGTAATACTTACGCACCAGTGAAGTTTTTACCTAGCATAATCGCTAAATACAAATTAAATGATAAGCAAAATTTAAAATTTGCAGCGAGTAACACCTATACTTTACCACAATTTAAAGAGAAAGTAAAAATCCTTTTTCAAGAAGTAGGACAAAGTTATGAAGGTAACGATAAACTTTACGCTTCAACAAACTACAATGCTGATTTAAGTTGGGAATTATATCCTAGTAACGACGAAATTCTTTCGGTAACTGCTTTTGGTAAATTAATCCAAAACCCAATCAATGAAATGTACACCAATTCCTCTTCTGGAAACATTACTTGGGCAAACACAGGTGATAACGCAGTAGTAGCTGGAATTGAGTTAGAATTTAGAAAAAACATTTATGAAATCAGCGATGAGAATAATTTAAAAGAGAAATTAACTTTCGGGTTTAACGGATCATACATGTATCAAGATATGGATTTAAGTAATGCTAAAGTTTTAAATGAAAATGGGTTCGGCGCTAATTTTACTTATAAAAACTCAAAATTATCAGGAGCTGCCGACTTTTTAGCAAATGCAGATATGTCTTTTACAAAAGAATTTAAAAACGACAAAGACATTACCGCAACAGTAACTTATGCCTATGTTTCTGATAAATTAGCTGTAATAGGAACTTCAGAAAGAGGAAACTTAATAGACAAATCAATTGGTAGATTAGACTTTATTCTAAAATCTAGTTTAACTAAAAAACTAAACATAGGATTATCATATAAGAACATCTTAAATCCAGTTTATGAAAGATTCACTGATCAAAGCAACGCACCAGTAATTAAAACTGCTGATGTACTGGCGAGCTCCTACAAAATAGGATCTAACTTAAGTTTGTCTTTGAATTATAAGTTCTAGTATCAACTTTATACATCATCAAAAGAGGTAGTCGTTCATGAACGGCTACCTCTTTTGATGATGTATAAAACATGTAAATTTAATGTTAATTATATTGAAAACCTTAGAAGAATTCTTAACATCAAAGTAATAGTGGCTTAACGTGAAAAAAATAGTAAATATGTTTCTTTGTAGTGTTAAAAAACATAAACAAAATTAAAGACAAATGAAAAAATCAATTTTAGCAATTTTAACCGTAGTGACTATTGCATTTACAAGCTGTACTAGCGATAGCCCAGAAACAACTCCTTCAATTACTTTTGATTTAAAAGTAAACGACTTAAAAGGTGAGATTACAAATAACGAAACAGTAACTCTAGACGCAACACAAACATATACATTAACTGGAGGGTTAATCGTAAGATCTGGTGCTTCTTTAATTATTCCTGCTGGAACAACAATTAAATCTGATCCAACAGCTGATACAGAAATAGCTAAAACAATTTTCATCGCCGTAGAAAGAGGTGCTAAAATCTATGTGAACGGTACTGCTGCTAAACCAGTAGTTATGACATCAGGTAAAGCGGCTCCTACTGAAGGAAACTGGGGTGGATTGATTATCTGTGGTGATGCAAAAGTAAACACAGGAGACAATGGAACTTCTGAAGTAGGTGGATTATTATACGGAGGTAACAACAATGCGGATTCATCTGGAAAAATCAACTACCTGAAAATTTCTTACACTGGATCTAAATTTAGTGATAGTAAAGAATATAATGGAGTTTCATTCTTTGGAGTAGGTAGTGGTACTGAAGTATCAAATATCTATACTTTTGAAAGTGGTGATGATGCTGTTGAATTTTTTGGAGGTGCAGTAAATGCAACTAACCTTGTATTGATCAACTCTTATGATGATTCATTAGATTTCGCAGATGGATACATCGGAACAATCACAAACGTTTACATCAACGGTATTTCATTTGGTGGTGTTGAAGGATCAAACAACGGACAAAACGATATCGCTTTACCGATGACAGATGCAAAAATTTCTAACATATCAATTGTAAAAGGAACAGCTACAAAATTTACAGCTTCTGAGAAAGCAATCAACTTCAAAGAAGGTGGTGGAAAACAAACTTATACAAACCTATTTGTTGATGGTATTGCTACTTTTGCAAAATTAGATTCAGGTACAGGAGCTACAGCTAGAATCACTTTAGGCGAATTTAAAGTAAACGGTTTAAACTTTGTGACTGCAAACAATACTACTGCTGCTTATGTTACAACTCAAACTGGTGCTGGTGCTGGAGCAACTTTACCTTCTTGGGCAGATTGGACTAAATAATTAAAATACACTTATAATAATTAAAACACCCTTTTAAAGAAGGGTGTTTTTTTTATTTTGGTATAGTATTTGTTTTTTGTATATTTACTTTACAAAATCAAGCTAATGGCAAAAAATTACTTTTATATTACAATCTTACTGGTTTTTTTCTTTTCTATGAGTCTTAGTGCTCAAGAGACAAAGCAACAAACAAAACTACAAGAATCCTCCGTAATTGAAGGTTTGAACTTGTATCCTAACCCAGTGACTAACGGGAAGGTTAATATTTCCACAAAAAATGATTCCAATAAAGAAATAATGATTTTTGATCTTTTGGGTAAAAAAGTGCTTCAAACATCAATTAGCTCAAAAGAAGTAAATGTCTCAAGTCTCAACCCTGGTGTTTACATTATTAAGATTAATGAAGATAACGCAACCGCGACCAGAAAACTCATAGTGAGGTAAAAATAACTTAGAAAGCCCCAAATTTAATTGGGGCTTTCTTTCATTCAAATTGGAATGTCTTTTAATATCAAAAAGAGCTATTAAAATTTATACCTTTGCAAAAAAAATTCTTGATTACAGCTACTGATATATTTGCCATTTCGAGCCAAAAGCAATTTGAAAAAATAGCCTTAAAAGTATTTCGTTACCAACACGAAAACAACTTGGTCTACAGGGAATTTTGTGACCTCATGAAAGTGGAGCCTCAAAAAGTGAAAGCTATTCAACAGATTCCGTTTTTACCTATTCAGTTTTTTAAAAGCCATGCAGTGGTTTCTAACACCAATGCGATTCAAAATACATTTACCAGTAGCGGAACGACAGGAATGAGCACAAGTAAACACCTCGTAACAGATATTTCTATTTATGAAGAAAGTTACCGCAAAGGGTTTTCTCAGTTTTATGGAAACATAGAAGATTATGTAGTCTTAGCTTTACTGCCTTCTTACTTAGAAAGAGATGGATCATCGCTGATCTATATGGTCGAAGATCTGATTCAGCTATCCAATCATTCTGAAAGTGGCTTTTATTTGCATAATCACGACGAACTTATAAAAAAATTAACCGAATTAGACCAGTCCGGTCAAAATGTAATTCTAATCGGAGTTACTTTTGCCTTATTGGATCTAATCGAAAAGCATCAGTTTCAATTGCAAAACACTATCATCATGGAAACGGGTGGTATGAAAGGCAGAAGAAAAGAAATGATTCGAGAAGAATTGCATCAACAACTTTGCGAAGGCTTTGGCGTGACAGCGATTCATTCAGAATACGGAATGACTGAATTACTCTCTCAAGCCTATTCTTTAGGTGAAGGAGTGTTTGAGTGTCCTTCTTGGATACAAATTCTCGTTCGCGATACTGAAGATGCACTGACCTATATTCCGCAAGGAAAAACAGGCGGAATTAACGTAATCGATTTGGCCAACATTAACTCCTGTTCGTTTATTGCCACTCAGGATTTGGGTAAAAAAAATCCCAACAACTCTTTCGAGGTATTGGGACGTTTTGATAATTCTGATATTCGAGGTTGTAATTTGATGGTTTTGTAAAAGTTAATCATTAATTTGTTTAACCGAATTAAACAATCAAACCATTTTAATTATGCGAATCAGTACTTTATTTTTTTTATTTTTTTCAATTGGGTTATTAGCACAAAGTACGGAATTAGAAATAAAAATAGATTCGATATCCTCAATTGACGCCGATGCAAATCAAAGAAATTTCGTCATTCATTATCAAATCGAAAACAGAACAAATCATATTATTTCTTTTATTTTAAATCCAAATTCGATACGATCAAATACTACAAATTCTTTAGCTTCAATACCTTCTTACAGATTATACCAAGAAAATGTTGCTATTATCACTGACAACATATTTGATACCAAAAAAAAGGAAAAGTTACACCAAAAAATGATGCTTGAAGTAGTGTCAAACAGAAGCAAATTCAAAGAAAACTTAGATGCTGAACAAAAAAGAATAAAGACACAAACGAGTAAAAATATCATTAAAAATATTATCAAATTAAATCCACAAGAAATTAAAAGTTATACAATCAACTTAGAATGGGATAAAAATAGATACATACAATATGATGATAACGAATATTATATTGATGAAAAAACCACCCACTATATTGACTTACATATTGATTTATTCAAAGAAGAAATATACCAAAAACTACAGCCCGAAGATTTAAATATAATTTTAGAAGACAAAACCATTATAAAAGGCTGGTTGCAATCCAATAAAGTACCGATTAATTTTAACAATTAAGAATAATAAAAGCAAAAAAAATCCCAACAACTCTTTCGAGGTATTGGGACGTTTTGATAATTCTGATATTCGAGGTTGTAATTTGATGGTTTTGTAAAAGTTGATTCGGTTATTTGTTTAATCCGTTAACCGAATAAACAGTTAAACAATCCTCACAACAAAATAGTTTTTCTTTCCGCTTTGCAGCAATACAAACTGATCGTTGATTAAGTCTTTAGCTGAAAGAACAAAATCTTCGTTTACTTTCTCTTTATTAACCGAAATTGAATTTGCTGTCAAAGCACGTCGTGCTTCTCCATTCGATTTAAAAAACGCTGTTTTTTCATTCAAAAGAGCAATAACATCAATTCCAGACTCCATTTCTGCTCTAGCAATCTCTGCTTGAGGAACACCATCAAAAACTTCTAAGAAAGTAGCTTCATCTAGTTCTTTCAAATCATCGGCTGTAGCATTTCCAAAAAGAATATTAGACGCTTTGATTGCTTTTTCTAATTCTTCTTTCGAATGAACAAAAACCGTTAATTCTTCGGCCAATTTACGTTGTAACACTCTTAAATGTGGCGCTACTTTATGTTCTTCAATTAAGGCTTCAATAGTATCCTTATCTAAAAAAGTAAATATTTTTATATATTTTTCGGCATCAACATCGGTAGTATTCAACCAAAATTGGTAAAATTTATATACTGAAGTTTTATCGGCTGTTAACCAAACATTTCCACCTTCGGATTTACCAAATTTAGAACCATCCGCCTTTGTAATCAACGGACAAGTCATCGCGTATGCTTTTGCCTCTTCCCCTACATTCATGCGGCGTACTAACTCAGTTCCAGTAGTGATATTTCCCCACTGATCAGAACCTCCCATTTGTAACAAACAGTTATATTCTTTATGTAAATGGTAAAAATCGTATCCTTGAATTAATTGGTAAGTAAACTCAGTAAAAGACATTCCTTCTCCTTCACCTGCTAATCTTTTCTTTACAGAATCCTTAGCCATCATATAATTTACAGTGATACGTTTACCCACGTCACGTGCAAAGTTGATGAAGGATAACTCTTTCATCCAGTCGTAATTATTTACTAAAACTGGTGAATTAACTTCGTTTGAATTAAAATCTAAAAAACGAGATAACACTCCTTTAATTCCTTCTACGTTATGATTTAAAGTCTCTTCATCAAGAAGATCTCTTTCATCTGACTTCCCAGAAGGATCACCAATCATTCCTGTCGCACCGCCTACTAAAGCAATAGGCTTATGTCCAAAGTTTTTTAAGTGTACTAAAAGAACGATAGGAACTAAACTCCCAATATGTAAAGAATCAGATGTAGGATCAAACCCTATATAAGTAGTTGTCATTTCTTTTAAAAGTTGTTCTTCGGTTCCTGGCATAATGTCGTGAACCAATCCGCGCCACTGTAATTCGGAAATAATATTTTTCATTTTCTAAAAATCAATTTTCACAAAGATAGTTTTAATTGGATAATTTGAAAATCAAACGGTCTAAAAATCAAACAATCTAATTATCTTTACAAAATGATTTTAGTAACAGGAGGAACTGGTTTAGTAGGAGCGCATTTATTGCTGCATTTAATAGAATCCGAAAGTATCGGAGCTGGAAAAATACGGGCAATTTATCGAAATTCAGAAAAAATAAAAAAAACAGAATCTCTATTTCAGCTTTACAACAAATCGGCTTTATTTCAAGCTATAGAATGGGTTAAGGGGGACATTATTGACGTCCCAACATTAGAACATGCCTTTATAGGAGTTGATTACGTATACCATAGCGCAGCCTTAATTTCTTTTGATCCAAAAGACGAAGACGTATTGCGCAAAACTAATATTGAAGGAACTGCAAACATTGTGAATTTTTGCCTTGCCAAAGGAGTGAAAAAACTATGCTACATTAGTTCGACTGCAGCATTAGGCGATTTAACAACTACGGCAACAATTATTACAGAAGAAACAGAATGGAATCCAGAAAAGCCACATAGTGATTATGCTATTTCTAAATATGGTGCCGAAATGGAAATTTGGCGAGGCCAGCAAGAAGGCTTAGATGTTATAATTGTAAATCCGGGAGTTATTATTGGTCCAGGCTTTCAAGAGCAGGGAAGTGGTTTGCTTTTTAATGCAGTCGCAAAGGGATTACGGTATTATTGGCTTGGAAAAACTGGATTCGTGGCCGTTAGTGATGTAGTAACAATGGCGGTTCAATTGATGAAAAGCGAAATTAGAAACGAACGTTTTGTTTTAATTGGACAGAACTTATCCTTTAGAGACATCCTAAACACTATTGCTGACGCATTAAAGGTAAAAAGACCTTCTCGTCACATGAAACCATACTTAATGGAAATAGGTTGGAGAATAGATTGGATTTTAGCTAAGATTCTCAATAGAAAGAGAAAATTAACTCGAGCTACTGCTAAAGCTTCTTATTCTGAACATGACTATTCTAATGAAAAAATCAAAATGACATTAAAAACTGATTTTACAGACGTACATCAGTATATCAAGGAAATTTCAAGCTTATAAAATATGAAACTATTTAATTCGCGACATATCTTTTTTCTTTCTTCGGGCAATATCAAATTTCTTCAATTCTAAAGAATCATTTGCGATAGGGGCGACTTTGATTCTTTTTATAGAATCTGCTTTTATCTTTGCTTCCTTTTTCTCTTGCTTTTTTACCACTGAATCCAAGACAGTTTTTTTTGCTTCAATTCGTTTTATAATCTCGTCATACATCTCTTTGTAATCGGTATAAGTAGAGGCGTAATAAATATTGCTTTGTGCAAATTGTGCACTATCAATCTTATACTTTTTATAAATGTAATCAGGAGGATTTATTTTAAAACTATCTACAGAAGCCAAATTTTGATATTTCAAAGCGTCCAAAATCGACAAATCATACATTACATCAATCATCTTATCTCTAGCTATAAGATTGTCAGGCTTACTCACCACTTTTTCTTTGCAGCTAATAAACCCGACTAAAACGGTCAAAAGTAATAGTATCTTTTTCATCTATTTTGTCAATTAACGATCAAACAAGAGTCTTTTTCCTGCACGAACATTTTTTACTTTAAAGGCATTATAAACTAATTGCCCATTTACAAAAGTATGCGTAATTCTGGATTTAAATGTAAACCCTTCAAACGGTGACCATCCGCATTTAGCGAAGATATTCTCTTTCTTTACACTCCACGGCAAACCTGAATTTACAATCACTAAATCAGCATAATACCCTTCTTTAATAAAACCACGTTTTTCAATTTTAAAAATTTTGGCTGGATTATGACACATTTTTTCAACAATTTTCTCCACGCTAATTTTTCCTTGATGAAAAGCTTCAAACATTGCTACAACGGCATGTTGAACTAAAGGTCCACCAGAAGGAGCTTGTAAGTAAGGTAGTTTTTTCTCTTCTAATGTATGTGGTGCGTGGTCTGTTGCAATTACATCTATTCTACCATCTAATAAGGCTTCCCAAAGCACCTTTCGGTCATTTGCTGTTTTTACTGCTGGATTCCATTTTATAAGATTTCCTTTGGTAGCATAATCCTCATTGGTAAACCATAAATGATGTATACAAACCTCAGCGGTAATTTTCTTTTGTTCCAATGGAATTTTGTTAGTAAACAAATCCATTTCTTTAGCGGTCGAAAGGTGAAAAATATGTAAACGAGCACCTGTTTTTTTAGCCAGCGCAACTGCTTTTGAAGAGGAAATGTAACAAGCCTCTTCACTACGAATTAGGTGATGAACCGTTACAGGCACATCCTCGCCATATTCTGCCTTGTATTTTTCTAAATTGTTTTTTATGGTAGTTTCATCTTCACAATGAACCGCAATAAGCATAGGTGTACTAGAAAATATTTTTTCTAAAGTAGCTTCATTATCAACAAGCATATTACCCGTTGAAGAACCTAAAAATATTTTTATACCCGCAACATTTTTCGGATTTGTTTTTAGAACTTCCTCCAAATTATCATTAGTTGCCCCCATCATAAACGAATAATTGGCAAATGATTTCTCAGCAGCAAGCTGGTATTTTTCTTCTAAAATTTCTTGGGTAACCGCATTAGGAATCGTGTTCGGCTGCTCGATAAACGAGGTGATTCCTCCAGCAACTGCCGCTCTGGACTCCGACTCAATATCTCCTTTATAAGTAAGACCCGGCTCTCTAAAATGCACTTGGTCATCAATCGCACCCGGCATTAAATAATTTCCCTCTGCGTCAATGATGACACAATTTGATGATTTGGCACTGATGCTTTCTGAAACCTCAACAATTAAGTCATTTTCAATTAAAACATCGCCTTCAAAAATCACCCCTTCATTTACTATTTTGGCATTCTTAATTAAAACACTATTCATTGTACTTTTTCTTATAAACTATTAACTAATTTTTTTAATCGTAGAGCAATTACTCCAAAAACGGCTTCAACAATTATTGAATTACTCATTTTTGATTGTCCTTTTGTCCTGTCTGTAAAAATTATTGGCACTTCAACAATACTAAATTTTTTACAAAAGGTTCTGTATTTCATTTCAATCTGAAACGCATAACCAACAAATTTTATTTTATTGAGGTTGACACTTTCAAGCACTTCTCTTTTATAACATATGAAACCTGCTGTAGCATCATGAATTTTCATCCCCGTAATAATTCGAACATATACCGATGCAAAATAAGACATGAGTACTCTATTTAATGGCCAATTGACCACATTAACCCCTGTAACATATCGTGAACCAATCGCTAAATCAGCATTCCCAAAATGACAGGCATTGTATAATTTCTCCAAGTCATTCGGATTGTGAGAAAAATCAGCATCCATTTCGAAAATAAAATCATATTTATTCTCTAGTGCCCATTTAAAACCATGAACATAGGCTGTTCCCAATCCAGACTTCTTTTCTCTATTTTCTAAAAATAAACGACCACCAAATTCCGTTTGAAGCAATCTAACTCTATCTGCGGTATGATCCGGAGAATTGTCGTCAACAATAAGAATATGAAATGGTTTGTGTTGAGAAAGCACCGACCTGATTATGCTTTCGATATTTTCAATTTCGTTATAGGTAGGAATTATAACAATACAGTCGTTCATATTTCTTGTAATTTCACGGCAAAAGTAACGTTTTTATGGCATTTCATTCATAATAAAATTATAATAAAAAGATTGATCTAAAAAATTAGTAATTTTGTCGCGCTATGATCGAACACCTACTTCATCCAAGAATAACAGAAAGCAAAGATTGGGCAACTATTTTATTTGTTCTGGCATTTGCTATTATCGCATTTACTAAATCCATTTATGAAAATCGATTTGCCGATTTTATGAATTTGATATTTTCAGATAAATACTCAAAAGTATATCGTGACGGGAGTCATCTGAAAGGCACTTTTACCATTTCACTATTTTTTGTGCAAGTAATTTCCTTTGCCTTTTTCATTCAGCTTTCCTTAAGCTTTTTTGGGTACGGCTCAAAGACAGACCTGATACTTTACATTCAGATTATTACTGTTTTGATATTTTTCGTTTTATCGAAATATTTAATAGAAAAAATCATTGCTACAGCATTTAATATTGAGGAGTTTATGGAGCAATTTAACCTTCAAAAGGTTACTTACAGAACTTATATAGGCCTATTTATCCTACCTATCAACATTATATTGTTTTATTACGATACAATATCAAGAAATATTCCACTAATAATAATATCTATTGTATTGATAGTTAACATATTAGTATATTTTATTTCAATAAAAAGATATCAAAATCTAATATTCAGTAAGATGTTTTATTTTATTTTATATCTTTGCGCTCTCGAAATAGCCCCCTATTTTTTTATGTTTTTTATGTTTAAAAAAGGGGGCGCTTAGAAAACGTTAAAATATGAAAGTGAAAACAATTTTGGTGTCACAGCCCGAGCCTAAAGTAGAGAATTCTCCTTACTTTGAACTCCAACAGAAGCATAAAGTTAAAATTGATTTCAGACCTTTTATTCATATAGAAGGAGTTAATGCCAAAGAGATTAGACTTCAAAAAATCGACCTCAATCAGTATACTGCAATTATTTTGACTAGTAGAAATGCTGTAGATCATTTTTTCAGAGTGGCTGATGAAATGCGATTCAAAGTTCCCGAAGGTTTAAAATACTTCTGCCAATCAGAAGCAGTTGCCTTTTATTTACAAAAATACGTTGTTTACAGAAAACGTAAAATTTATGTAGGTCCTAAGGATTTTGTAGATTTATCTCCATTAATAAAAAAATACAAAGACGAGAAGTTTCTCTTACCAGCCTCAGATCAATTAAATGCTGACGCAACAATCACGCTTAATGGATTAAAAGTAGACTGGACTCCTGGTATTTTTTACAAAACAGTGATGAGCGATTTATCTGATTTAGCAGATGTATATTACGATGTATTAGCTTTCTTTAGTCCAACTGGAATTAAATCATTATTAAAAAACTTTCCGGACTTTAAACAGAACGATACTAGAATAGCCGTTTTTGGAAGTACTACTCAAAAAGAAGCTTTAGACAATGGCTTACGAATTGATATTTTGGCACCTTCTCCAAATGCACCTTCGATGACAATGGCCTTAGAAAAATATATTATTGAAGCTAATAAAGGAAAATAATTCTCGATTTAAATTCAAATAAAAATTACAAAAAACCATCTGGACAACAGATGGTTTTTTTATGCCCAATTCCCTCCTAAAGTAGAATCCTGTCAAACATTTAAAACCTACCTTTTGATGTGTCGTGTTTTCCTTAAGAGTTACAGTAAAAACTTAAGCACATTTCTAAATAAGGTAAAACACTGTATTATTAGTTGTTTTTGTTTAATTTTGGTTTTCAATTACAACTAGATACATCCATTTTAGTTCTCAAATAAAAGTTATGAAAATAAACTCCATGGTAGTGGAAATAGACGGAATCGATAAAGAAATTTTAAGATTCCTTATGGAAGACGCCCGAAAACCAATCCTTCAAATCGCCAACAAAATTGGAATTTCAGGAGCTGCAATTCATCAACGATTGAGAAAGCTAGAACAATCTGGCGTAATCTCAGGGTCAAAATTTGTAGTAAATCATAAAGTTCTCGGCTACAACACTATGGCTTTTGTTGGAGTATATCTTGACAAAGCAGCTCGAAACCTCGAAGCGGTTAAAGAACTGAAAAAAATCCCCGAAGTACTAGAGTGCCACTACACCACTGGAAATTGGTCTATTTTGATTAAAATCATCTGTAGAGACAATCAACATTTAATGAATCTACTGAATACCAAAATTCAAACAATTGAAGGCGTATCCAGAACAGAGACTTTCATCTCTTTAGACCAACAAATAGACAGACAGATACAGCTATAAAAAAACACGACAATTAAAAAGCCGTCTCATTCCTAAAAATGAGACGGCTTGTATACATAAAAGCAAATTAGCTACATACCTTAATCTCTTCGACTACCGCCACCCATATAAATGGAAACGTAATACAACAAAGTAGCAATAGAACCTAACGCAGCAACTACATAAGTTCTGGCAGCCCATTTTAAAGCATCCTTAGCTCCATCATGTTCTTGCGGTGTAAGCATTCTTTTATTCTCTAACCAAGCCAATGCACGATGGCTGGCATCGTATTCCACCGGCAAAGTTACTATTGAAAAAATAGTGGTTGCTGCAAACAGCACGATTCCGACAAGTAACAATTGCGGAAAACTATTCATTAATAAAATTCCACCTATCAAAATCCATTGCATGTACGAAGATGCCACGTTTACAAATGGAACCAGCTTAGAACGCATAGTTAACCATTGATAACCCACGGCATGTTGCACTGCGTGCCCACACTCGTGCGCCGCTACTGCAGCCGCAGCTGCATTGTGTTGATTGTACACTGCCTCACTTAGATTCACTGTCTTATTAACCGGATTGTAATGATCTGTCAATTGCCCCGCTACCGAAATCACACGCACATCGCGAATCCCATTATCAGCAAGCATCTTCTCGGCAATTTCAGCACCGCTCATTCCGTTTTGCAATTGCATTTTAGAATAATGTTCAAATTTACTCTTCAGTCTTGAACTTACTGCCCAGCTCGCCAGCATAATTGCACCAGCAAGAATTAAATAACTCATTCCCATATATTTGTTTTTTTGTTTATTTCTTTTTTACACTTACCAATTATAATGCAAATTCTGCACCAAATTTTAATAATGTCAATTTGACACTATAGAAATCAAACCCAAAAATAGAGAAATCCCAAATTTCAACATTACAGCCCGCACTATTTATCCAAAAAAAATCCAAACCCCAGCAATTGGAATTTGGATTTTTTACTATTGCATTTTTTAAGAAATTTAGCCAACCAAATTAATGATCTTACCAGGTACGATAATCACTTTATTTGGTGTTCTTCCTTCTAATTGTTTTATCGTTCTTTCATCTTTCATAATGATTTCTTCGATTTGATCTTTGGTTAAATCCAAAGGCAATTCGATAGTGAAACGCATTTTTCCATTAAAAGAAACTGGATATTCTTTACTACTTTCTATTAAATGTTTTGGTTCGAAAACAGGAAAAGGAACCGTCGCAATAGAACCTTTATTTCCTAATAACGACCATAACTCTTCGGCAATGTGTGGCGCATAAGGCGAAATCACAATTGCCAATGGTTCTAAAATAGCACGAGAATGACAGCCTTGAGTTGACAATTCATTCACACAAATCATAAATTGTGAAACCGAAGTGTTGAAAGAGAAATTCTCAATATCATCTGCCACTTTTTTAATGGTTTTATGTAATGTCTTCAAGTTGTCTTTTGTTGGTACCTCATCAGTAACAATCAAGTTATGTTCGTCAAAATACAAACGACATAGTTTTTTCAAGAAACCAAACACTCCCGAAATCCCTGCCGTATTCCAAGGTTTTGCTTGCTCTAGTGGCCCTAAGAACATTTCGTACAAACGTAAAGTATCTGCTCCGTATTCATTACAAATATCATCTGGAGTAACTACATTGTATTTCGATTTAGACATTTTTTCTACTTCACGACCCACAATGTACTTACCATTTTCATCACAAATGAATTCAGCATCTTTATAATCTTCTCTCCATTTTTTGAAAGCTTCAATATCCAATTCATCGGATGAATTTACCATTGAAACATCTGCATGAATTGGTTGAACATTTTGTCCGTCAATTTTATTTTTAGAAACAAAAGTATTTGTTCCTTCTAACCTATAAACAAAAGCACTAGTCCCCAAAATCATTCCCTGATTGATCAGTTTTTTGAATGGCTCTTCGGTAGGTGCAAAACCTTTGTCTTTTAAAAATTTATTCCAAAAACGAGAATATAATAAATGTCCCGTTGCATGTTCGTTTCCACCAATATATAAATCCACACTTTCCCAATATGCCAAAGCTTCTTTGCTAGCAAATTCGTTTTCATTCTTTGGATCCATATAACGCATCCAATAAAACGAACTTCCTGCCCAACCTGGCATCGTATTCAATTCTAAAGGAAAAATCGTTTTGTGATCTACTAAGTCAGTATTAACTACTTCATTTTTAGTTGTGTCCCAAGCCCAAACTTCTGCATTTCCTAAAGGTGGTAGTCCATCTTCCGTTGGTAAATATTTTTCTACTTCAGGAAGTACAATTGGTAAATATTTTACATCAATCATTTGCGGCAAGCCATTTACATAATACACCGGAAACGGTTCTCCCCAATATCTTTGGCGGGAGAAAACAGCATCACGCAAACGGTAATTTGTTTTTCCTTTTCCTTGATTTATTTTTTCTAAAGCTTCAATTGCCTTATACGTCCCCTCTTTATATCCTAATCCGTTTAAGAAATCAGAATCTACTAATTTGAAACCGTCTTTGGCTCCAAAAGCCGATTCAGAAATGTCTTTATCAAAAATATTTTTGATTGCCGGCATTCCGCTTTGTCCTTTAAAGAAATTAGCAAAAGCATAATCACGTTCATCACCACAAGGAACCGCCATAACAGCCCCTGTACCGTAACCAGCCAATACATAATCACCAATCCAAACTGGAATAGGTTCTCTTGTAAAAGGATGTTCAGCATAAGCTCCAGTAAAGACCCCTGAAATAGTTTTTACATCAGCCATACGTTCTCTTTCAGAACGTTTTGACGATGCTAAAATATACTCGTTTATTTTAGCTTGGTATTCTGGCGTTGTGATTTCCTGAACCAAAGGATGCTCTGGAGCTAAAGTCATAAATGTAACCCCGAATATGGTGTCAGGACGAGTGGTAAAAACTTCAATCTTCTTAATAACAGAAGCTACACCTTCACTTTCATCTAATTCTTGCGTGATCGCATCTAAAACTCCATCAATATTTCTTAGAATTTCTTCTTTATTGAAACGAATTATTTTAAACCCTTTTTCAATAATAACTTTCGCTCTTTCTACATTTGCAACTTCTTGAAAATCTAAAGTCTCTTCGTTAATTACAACAACCAGTTTTTTTGAAAGACAAACAAAATCAACGATATAATTACCTATTAAATATTGGTGTTTGAACTTATAATCTAATGCTTTTGACTTTAAACTTTGCCATAATTTTTGTTCAGTCACCGTTGAATCCCCTCTAAGTTCTAGTGCTTTTTCGAGCGAGAAACTATTGTTATTTTCGCTTTCAATACCTACTGACATAACTGGAAAACTAACCATCGCTCCAACACTCTTCCCTATCCAGTTTCGCTGACTTTCTTTAATGCTTTCGCTCCAGTCAATACCATTCAAACCTTGCAACAAGCGCTCTGCATAAGCAGAAATACGCATGCTCCATTGCGTCATTTTTTTACGAACTACAGTAAACCCACCACGTTCCGAAACTCCATTTACAATTTCATCATTTGCCAAAACCGTTCCTAAACCTGGACACCAGTTGACTTCCGTCTCTGCTAAATAGGTCAATCTGTATTGCAACAAAATTCTCTCTCGTTGCTCTTTTGCAAAAGCATTCCATTCTACCGCAGTAAAAGGAGTAATCTTGTCATCACAAACGGCATTAACATTTGCATTTCCTTCTTTTTCAAAAATAGCAAGCAAAGTTGAAATATCTTCGGCTTTATCGTTGTCTTTGTTGTACCAAGAATTAAATAACTGGATAAAAATCCATTGGGTATGCTTGTAATAATCTGGATTAGAAGTACGTACTTCCCTACTCCAATCGAATGAAAACCCAATTTTATCCAATTGCTTTCTATATCCAGCAATTTTATTTCCTTCTTTATCATAACCACCATCAATATTTACTGAAGTGGTATCTTCCGGACGTTGCCCAGTTTGAATGGCATATTGTTCAGCCGGTAATCCAAAACTGTCATAGCCCATAGGGTGCAAAACATTAAACCCTTGATGCCTTTTATATCTTGCATACACATCTGAAGCAATGTAACCCAGAGGATGCCCAACATGAAGCCCTGCCCCTGATGGGTAAGGAAACATATCTAACACATAATGTTTTGGTTTTTCAGAATTGTTTACAGCGGCAAAAGTTTGATTCTCTGCCCAATATTTTTGCCATTTGGCTTCTATCTCGTTCGGATTATATTTCATTCCCTTTTTATATTTTTATTTTAACGGAGTCATGCTGTCGCTAAAGCTCAAGTCATTCCCTTTTTATATTTTTATTTTAACGGAGTCATGCTGTCGCTAAAACTCAAGTCATTCCCTTTTTATATTTTTATTTTAATAGAGTCATGCTGTCGCAAAAGCTCGAGTCATTCCTTGTTCCTATTTTATGTTTTAATGGAACCGTGCTTTCGTGCGCTCAATTCATTATATACAGCTTGCAAAGTTGCAATGTGACAAAGTTTATCACGATGTGTATTTTAAGGTGGCAAATTTACGTTTATTGTACGAAAGTTGAAACTTTGGACGTTATTAACTTCAAATAAAGAAATTCTTTATTATTTTTACCCCATAATTAAAGTAAACTATGAGTTCTTCATTTGATAGGTTTCAAAAACGCAGGTTAATTTCCTCTTATTTTTCGGTTGTGCTAAGTGTATTCTTAGTACTATTCCTATTGGGAATATTAGGCCTTTTTATTATAAATTCTAAAAAACTGGCTGACGACTTTAAGGAAAAAATCGCCATGACAGTATTTTTCAAAAACGAAGCTAACGACAGTATTTTAAAAGCTTTTGGAAAAGAATCAAAAGTTGCACCCTACGCAAAATCTACCGTTTATGTAACTAAAGAGCAAGCTGCAAAACAACATACAGATATAATAGGCGAAGATTTTATGACGTTTCTAGGCGAAAATCCATTGCAAAACTCATTTGACATTCACTTAAAAGCAGATTACGTCGAAAAGGATTCTATAGCTAAAGTGGAGAAAAAACTGCGACTAAACCCTATGATTTCTGATATTGTTTACGACAAACAGTTAGTCAATTTAGTCAATGACAATATTAAAAAAGTGAGTATGTGGATTTTAATAATCAGCGGATTCCTGACTTTTATTGCCGTTTTACTGATTAACAGCTCTTTACGCCTTTCGATTCACTCCAACCGATTTATCATTAAAACCATGCAAATGGTAGGCGCAACAAAATCATTTATTAGAAAACCATTTGTCATGCGTAGTATCAAACTAGGTATGCTAGGCGCTGCTCTAGCCATTATTGCTTTGATTGGTGTATTAATTTACGTTGAAACTAGTTTTCCTGACCTAGGAATTCTTGACAACAAAGCTCCTATCGCAGGCGTATTATTGGCTGTCTTTGGAATTGGTGTTTTGATTACTTGGTTAAGTACTCATTTTGCAACCCAAAAATTCTTGAATTTGAGAACAGACGATTTGTATTAATTACCTACTCTTGACTCGAGCCCGAAAGTGCAAAAGCACCACAGAATTTCAGAATTAAAAAAACAAAAAAGTATCAATGAAAGATAACGACACAAAACAAGATTTTCTTTTTGGAAAAATAAATTACACCATTTTACTTATTGGTATTGGAGTAATTGCTCTCGGATTTATATTAATGTCTGGCGGAGGAAGTGATGACCCTAATGTATATAGCGATGCTATTTTTAATTTTAGAAGAATCCGTCTCGCTCCAACAACTGTTTTAATTGGTTTTGGAATTACAGTTTACGCCATATTAAAAAATCCAAAGAAAGCATAAATGAATACATTACAAGCGATCATCCTTGCTATTATTGAAGGAATTACTGAGTTTTTACCTGTTTCGTCCACTGGACATATGATTATTGCTTCTTCCTTTTTTGGGATTGCAAGTGATGATTTCACAAAACTTTTTACAATTGTAATTCAACTTGGAGCCATTCTCTCGGTTGTAGTTTTATATTTCAAACGTTTCTTTCAGACTTGGGACTTCTATTTTAAATTGTTCGTTGCCTTTATTCCTGCTGTAGTTTTAGGACTATTATTCAGCGATATGATAGATGAATTATTAGAAAGCCCTGTCACGGTTGCGGTTTCTCTTTTACTAGGTGGTATCGTTTTATTAAAAGTAGACGATTGGTTTAATCACTCAGAGGACACTAAAGTAACCTACCTAAAAGCATTTAAAATTGGTTTATACCAATGTCTAGCAATGGTTCCAGGAGTTTCTAGAAGTGGCGCAAGCATTGTGGGTGGAATGTCCCAAAAATTATCGCGTACATCAGCAGCTGAATTTTCATTTTTTCTTGCCGTTCCGACTATGTTTGGTGCAACAGCAAAAAAATGTTACGACTATTACAAAGATGGTTTCGTCTTGACACATGACCAAATAAACTTATTGATTATTGGTAACGTTATCGCTTTTATCGTGGCGCTTTTAGCCATTAAAAGTTTTATAGGATTTTTAAGTAAAAAAGGTTTTAAAGTTTTTGGTTATTACCGAATTGCTGCCGGAATCATTTTACTGATTATTCATTTTTTCATTCATCCCCTGACTATCATTTAATGACAGACGAAGACTACTTAAACGGACAAATTTTATTGATTGACAAGCCTTTGAATTGGACTTCCTTTCAGGCGGTAAATAAATTAAAATATGCGCTGATTAACAAACTGGGGCTTCCTAAAAAATTTAAAATTGGTCACGCGGGAACTTTAGATCCGCTAGCTACAGGATTACTTTTAGTATGCACTGGGAAATTCACAAAACGAATTACAGAACTTCAAGGTCAAGCCAAAGAATATACCGGAACTTTTTTCATTGGAGCCACCACTCCCTCTTATGACCTAGAAACTGAAATAGACGAGACATTCCCTACTTCACATATAGACGAGGCTTTAATTCATGAAACCGTGAAGCAATTCCTAGGGGAGATAGACCAAATACCACCTATTTACTCTGCTATAAAAAAAGAAGGCGTTAGACTATACGAGCATGCACGTGCAGGTAAAACGGTAGAAATCGCATCCCGAAAGACTACAATTCATGAATTTGTAATTACCAGAATTGCACTTCCTGAAATTGATTTCAGAGTGGTTTGCAGCAAAGGTACTTACATACGGTCTTTAGCTTTTGATTTTGGAAAGGCAATGAACTCAGGATCCCATTTAACAGCTTTGCGACGTACAAAAATTGGGGATTATGATGTGAAAGATGCTGTGGATGCTATTGCATTCGAAGATAATTTAGAATCGAAATAACCCTATTTTGAAGCTTCTAAAAACGTTATTGTTCATAGTTTTGTTTTCCGGGAGTCTTTTTGCCCAAGATAAAAAATTCACTTACGTTCAATTTGACGTCACTCTGGCTTTCACTGGAAACCCTAAAAGCGGAGAAGTTGACGAATACACAAACAAAAAAGAACCTTGGCTTATACCAGACGGTATTGGAACAAAATTAGGCTATGGCGTTCACTACAAAAAATGGGTTGGATTAGGAATTCATGGAGGATTAAACTGGGACTGGTCTAACAAATTAGTTGTCGCTCCTGTTTTTGCCAATTTTAGATTAAGTCCAAAAATAAGTGACGAAACCAGAATTACACTTCAGTTAGGCCTGGGGAAAGCAATTGCATTGGGTCGTGGTAACTTAACAGGTGACTATAAAAAAATTAGTCTTGGAATACAAAACGACGATGATATTTTACTATTTATCGAACTAAACCACTATGCATTCCCTATTAACAATCAAAGGGACTCAGGAAATATAAGTTTAGGGATTTCCTTAATCAGCTTCTAAAATAAGTTTATTCTAATTCCTTGTCCAAGTCTAGCATCATACCAATAATTTCTTCTTGGGATGACATTCCTTTATCATGTAAATACCACATTTGCAAATCAGCTTTAGCCGTATCATCAATGGCACCGTGCTCTTTTTTATAATTCTCAATTAAATCGATAGCGCCTTTAGGTCGCGGTCCCCAATGTGCTAATGCACCACCAGTTTCTTTATTAATGACAATAAGTTTTGGAATCGCTTTACCTTTATTAGTTAAAAACAGATTCATCAACTCTTCATTTTCATCACGCAAAACAATTCTCATCTCTATTTTCCCTTTAGAGGCTGCAACTAATTTATCAAAAACTGGAAGTAATTGTGCAGCATCACCACACCAACCTTCAGAAATGACCAACCAAATGTATTCGTTATTTAAGGACTCTAATTTCTGAGCACTCTCTTGAGGTACCTTTAACGTCTTGTCTAAACGATTCATACGAGTATCATTCAGATGACTGTAATTAGTTAAAGCAGGCGACTGCTCATTACCAGTAGATTTATCATCCTTCAATAAATCTGAAACTAATTTTCTGTATTCGAAATAGGAATGACTATGGAACAACGCTGTAGCAATCGATTTTTTCATGATTTGTCTTTATTTATGTAAAGTTAAAACAATTTACTAATTTTTAACATGACAAAAGTCACTTAAAAAGAAGCAAAGCAGTAATTTTAGAACAAAGAAAAAAGAAAATGGATTTTAATTCAAAATCAATTGGACTTGTCCTTTCCGGAGGAGGTTCAAAAGGTATTGCTCACGCAGGTGCTATTAAATTTTTAGAAGAGCAAAACATTCGCCCCTCCCGAATTGCAGGAACAAGCGCAGGAGCAATCGTAGGAGCCATGTATGCCTGGGGAAAGACTCCTGATGAAATTTTAAGCTTTTTCAAGTCGGTCTATCTTTTTCAGTGGAGGCATTTTACTTTTAAAAAAGCGGGCTTGATCGATTCAGCATCCTTTGAAGAATATTTTCACGCTATTTTCAAAGATGCCTCATTAGCAGAATTAAAAATTCCTATGCAAATAACTGCTACAGATATGGTTAGAGGCAGATTGAAAATATTCGAATCAGACACAAAAATTAGCGATGCCCTTTTAGCATCTTCTGCTTTTCCCGGAATTATATCACCATTTGAAATTAAAGGAGACTTGTATAGTGATGGTGGAATTTTAAATCATTTCCCAACTGACGTCCTGCAAGGTCAATGCGATAATATAATTGGTGTTTATGTTAGTCCAATTCAAAAAATAGACGCTAAAGACTTAAATTCGATCAGAGCAGTGACCACCAGAGCATTTGATATCCTTTCTGCTAATTCGAATATGCAAAAATTCAACATCTGCGAATGGGTAATAGAACCTAAAGAACTCAGTATATACAGCACTTTTGAGATGAATAAAGCAAAAATGGATGCGATTTTTAAGATTGGTTATGAAGCGGCCAAGAGTTCCTTTGAAAAACTAAATTTATAAAAACTAAGCCACACTATTTCAAAAAAAAAGAATATCACTATATTTGCACGAAACAACTCAACATAGACATGAAATATAAAAGAATTCTTCTGAAATTAAGTGGTGAAGCTTTAATGGGCGACAGACAATACGGTATTGACCCAGTAAGATTAGCTGAATATGCCGAAGAAATCAAAAAAATTCACGATAAAGGAATTGAAATTGCCATTGTAATAGGTGGTGGAAATATCTTTAGAGGAGTTGCAGGGGCCAGTAATGGAATGGACCGCGTACAAGGTGATTACATGGGAATGCTAGCCACAGTTATCAACGGAATGGCATTGCAAGGCGCACTAGAAGACAAAGGAATGCTTACTCGATTACAAACTGCATTAAAAATCGAAGCAATTGCTGAACCCTATATTAAAAGAAGAGCAGTACGTCACCTTGAGAAAGGTAGAATTGTAATTTTTGGAGCTGGAACTGGAAACCCTTATTTCACAACAGATACCGCAGCTGTTTTACGTGGTGTAGAAATTCACGCAGATGTAATTCTAAAAGGAACACGTGTTGACGGAGTTTATGATTCAGATCCTGAAAAAAATGCTGACGCTCTAAAATTTGATTTCATTTCTTTTGACGACGTTATTAAAAAGGGATTGAATGTAATGGATTCTACTGCATTTACATTAAGCCAAGAAAATAAATTGCCTATCGTAATTTTCGATATGAACAAACAAGGTAATTTATTAAAAATCTGCGAAGGAGAAAACATAGGAACAGTAGTAAATATATAATCCCCTAAATCCCCGAAGGGGACTTAAAAATTGGAAACAATGACTGAAGAAATTGAATTTATATTAGATAGTACTAAAGAATCGATGATTGGTTCTATTGCCCACTTAGAAAAAGAGTTTCTAAACATTCGAGCAGGAAAAGCATCTCCAGCAATGCTAGGAAGTGTTTTTGTAGATTATTATGGCTCAGCCACACCGCTTTCGCAAGTAGCAAAATTAAGTGTTCCTGATGCCAGAACAATCACGCTTCAGCCGTTTGAAAGAAACATGCTTCATGCTATTGAAAAGGCGATTATGGTAGCAAACATAGGATTTAATCCAATGAATAATGGTGACCTTATCATTATTAGTGTTCCGCCATTAACAGAAGAAAGAAGACGCGATCTTGCTAAACAAGCAAAAGTAGAGGCAGAAGACGGAAAAATAGGGGTTCGTAATGCTCGTAAAGATGCTAATACAGAAATCAAAAAATTAGAAAAAGAAGGAACATCTGAAGACATTTGTAAAAGTGCCGAAGAAGAAGTTCAAACTTTAACTAATAATTACATCAAAAAAGTAGATGAACTTCTTGTTCATAAAGAAGCTGAAATCATGAAAGTATAACTTTCAATAAATTAATAGCATGATCCGTCCCGTTTAAAAGCGAGACGGATTTTCTTATTCTTATCTCATACATACCATAATTTGATTATGGTCGTTTTGTAATAAAACTTTTTATGAAGCATTTTTGCCTACTGTTTTTCTTCTTTACTTTTTCAATCCAAGCTCAATTTCAGCTCAACGGAATTGTAAAAGAATCCACAGCAAACAAACCGCTTGCTTTTGCAACAATTACTGCTGCTGACGGCTCCACAACCATTTCAGATGTAGACGGAAAATTTAGTATTTTCTCAAAAAACAGTATTTCATTTTTTGAAGTTTCCTACATTGGACATTTTAAAACTACGGTTCCTGTCATAAAAGAAAAAAATTATTATGCCATTTTCCTAACCCCAAAAAGAGATGACTTAAAGGAGGTTTTGATTTCGAATAAAAATCCTGCATTGGCCATTATTAGAAAAGTAATCGCCAATAAACAGAATAACAATCCTCAAGAAAAGCTTAGCAGTTTTGAATTTAAGTCCTATAATAAACTAATAGTTTCCGCAAATCCTGACTCGTTAAAAGGAGCTATTGACTCGGTATTTATTGAAAAAAAGATTGGTAAGACCTTCTCTAAAATCGACTCCTCTGCTTGTAAATTTAAAGAGATTGTAAGAAAGCAACATCTATTTCAAACGGAGAAAGTATCGCAATATCAATTTGGGAATCAAAAATTAAAAGAAACTATTTTAGGAACAAAAATGGCAGGATTTAAACAACCTATTTATGAAATTTTAGCGTTCAATCTACAATCCTTCTCAGTCTATGATTCTCGTTATGAGCTTTTTGAAACTAAGTACAACAGTCCTATCGCTACTGACGCCCTAAATGATTATAATTATAAATTACTGGACACCATCTCCCTAGATGGAAGAATGTCATACATGATTTATTTTAAGAACAAAAAGAAAAGTAAGGCTTCAGGACTCGAAGGCGTGCTATATATTGACCAAAATAATTTTGCCATTTCCAAGGCGATTATGCGAATAAAAGGAGTTCTTGATATCAGTGGCATTCATGAATTCCAATACATTCCCGAGGAAGAGATTTGGTTCCCCATTCGCAAAACGTTTAAAATTATAAAAGGAAAAAATGACGATGATATAAAAATACTTGGTGGAACGATTCAATTTGACGGTGACGTTGAAAAGGATTTCAAGTCGAGAAAAAAAACAGCTTCCGACTTTACATATCTACTATCTAAAACCGATAATTTTGACATTCAGTATAACATCCCAATCAAAATAAAGCAAAGCTATATTTCTGTCGAAATAAAAGACGACGCCATTAATAAACCAGAACGTTTTTGGAATTCCTATCGTAAGGACAGTTTGGACATTCGAAGCCAAAAAACCTATTTAGCTTTAGACAGTATTGCTGTCAAAAGAAGAATTGCAAGCCGAATTCGTTTTGGCAGAAAAATTATCAACGGGTTTTTACCTTTAGGTTTTTTTGATATGGACTTACGGAAAATTATAAGTTACAATAACTATGAAGGGTTTCGATTGGGTTTTGGAGGAATTACAAATGATCAGTTTTTAAAAAATTTCAGAATTGAGGGCTATACCGCTTACGGTACAAAAGACGGGAATTTCAAATATAATGCAGGGCTATCTGCACGTGTGGGTAAACTTTCTGATTCCTGGATTGGCGTATCCTACACGAACGATATCAGGGAGATAGCTAACAGTTTATACACTATCGAAAAAAGACCTTTTAAACTGTACGATCCTCGACCTATAAACATTAGTACATTTTATAATTACGCGAGCTGGGAAGCCTCTTTAAAAACCCAAATCATTCCTAAAACAGAAAGTATCTGGACTTTGAATCGCTCTGAAATCGAACCCAAATTCAACTATGTATATAATTTAAACGGTAAATTATACTCCAATTACATTATGACAACAGCTATGGTTTCCTTGCAATGGAATCCTTTCAGTGATTATATGCAAACGCCAACTGGCAGAGTTGAAGTAGAAAAACGTTTTCCAAAATTCACTTTTCAGTTTACGCAGTCCTTACCAAAAGTACTAGATAATGACTTTAAATTCAGTAAAATAGATTTTAAAACAGAGTTTGAGAAAAAATATTTGAATGGTCAAAAAACAAATTTACTTTTCGAAGCAGGTTATGCTATAGGCGACATTCCTTTAACCCATTTGTACAACACCTCTCCAAATAATATTACGAAAGAAACCATCATTCAAAGAATCACCTTTGCAGGAAAAAATAGTTTTGAAACGATGTTCTTCAATGAATTTTTCTCGAATGAGTTTGTCTATTTCCAATTTAAACATGGCTTCAATAGAGTTACTATTTTTAAGAAAGTAAAACCTTCTCTAGTTCTGGTATCCAGAATGGCTTGGGGAAATTTACAAAAACCCGAACAACATGCAGGATTGAATTACAAAACCCTGAATGAGGGTTATTTTGAATCTGGAATCGAACTCAATCAAATTTTTAAAGGACTAGGTCTTACCGCATTTTACCGCTATGGCCCCAATCAATTACCTCAACTTGAAGACAACATTGCTGTAAAACTTAGCTATGTTCTTAATCTAGGACTTTAGTGACTAGAGACAAACTTTAAACCAATAATGGAAGCTATTAAAGTCGTCAAAAAGAAAATCCTCCAGAAAGTAGCTGGCTCTTTGAATACAAGAATCCCTACCAAAACAGTCCCCACTGCTCCTATACCAGTCCAGACAGCATAAGCAGTACCAATAGGTAGTTCTTGGGTCGCCTTATAGAGCAACAGCATACTTGCACTAAGGCAAATTAAGAAACCCAACATCCAATAGGTAGATTCAATTCCCTTTGTTTCATTGGCCTTGCCTAAACAAGATGCAAATCCAACCTCGAACAATCCTCCTATGATTAATAAAATCCAATGCATAAGTTATGGCTTAATAATTAAAACAGAGGGAACGCCAATCAACCAATCGCTATCTGACTCTAATAATGATTTCCAACTTTCAAGACTAATAAGCATTAAGTCTTGTTTATCAAGAAAAGGCAAACTTACAATCTTATCGGTTACTATTGCTAAATTATTAGGATGTATTTGTTCTAAAGAAGCCACTGCGCTTTGAAGAACAAAGTTATTCTTTACATGACCGTTTACATCTAGAATAGTAACCTTTGAATCATTATTATAAATTAATTTTTGGGCATAATCAATTAAAAAAGAATCCTCTGATTTAAAAATTGGAATAAATACTTGATCTATATTTTGAAATTCTTTATCGATCAAGATTCCCAGTGGCATTTTTGTTTTGGCAACAATTTGTCGGGTTCTTTCGTCAAAAGGAGAATTTTCAAACAAGCCTTCCTTGCCCGTGAACTTATCAATTAATCGGTCCGGGTTCATAATTCTGGTGGTAAAACCAATTACTTTACCAAGAATAGTTCCCTCAAAAATTGATTTTCCTAAACCTACAAGCAACAAGTCGTAATCCCCTTGATTTGCCACATCTGCAATCTCAGATTCGATATCTATCGTTGCTTTAAAAATGGTGTTAATTTCTATATTCAATAACTCTGACTCTTCAAAAATGGGTAAGAAACTATCTTTTTCTTTCTCGTCCATATTAAAAGTATGTAGCTCATCGCTCAGGGAGAGATGCATCGCAGTAACAATAGATTTACTTTTCTGTTTTTGGGTCAGGCTATTCGCTAATCGCAAGAGTGATTTTCCCTTCTCGTTATTTCCAAAAGAAAATAGTATTCTGTATTTACTTTGATTGTTTATTTCTTCGGCATCAGGCTCACTTTTGTCTTTAAATAAATAATTTATTAAGTCTAAAGCAGGTCCCGTCATAAAAGTAGTAACCAATGCCATAATTACCATCATTGTAAAAACCTCAGGAGTTAGAACCTTAAGCTCTAACCCAATGTTTAACACAATCAACTCCATTAATCCTCTGGTATTCATTAAAGCACCTATCGTAAAGCTGTCTTTCCAGTTTTGTCCCACAAATTTTGCAGCCAGCGCACTTCCCAGGAACTTACCCACGACAGCAACCATAATAATTGCTCCAGTAACTTTCCATAAATACGGATCATTTATAAGTCCGATTTCTGTTTTTAATCCTGTGAAAACAAAAAACAAGGGTAATAAAAGAATCACCGCAACATCTTCTACCTTTTCGATAAATATCATTCGGAATTTAGTCACATCTGGCATAATGGATCCCATCATAAAAGCTCCAAAAAGAGCATGAATACCAATTACTTCTGTAGCATAAGAAGACAGAATTAGAAAAAGAAAGAAAATAGCCATTACCGGTTTTCCAATACTATCCTTAGAACCATACAAATCACCTATTCTCTTCAAAAAAGGCTTAACAATAAAAATCATTGCCACAACATAAATTACGGCAAGCGAAATTACATATAACGAACTAATAAAATCGCCCGCTTTTACTATTGCAATCACCACAGCAAGCAGACACCAAGCCGTAATATCATCAGCGGCAGCACAAGTAATGACAATAGCTCCAAGTTTAGTTTTATGAATTTCTCTTTCCTGAACGATTCTTGCTAGAACTGGAAAAGCCGTTATACTCATGGCAATTCCCATAAATAAACTGAAGGAAAGAAACTGAACACCTGGAGGTGCAAATTGGTTAAATACAAAATAAGACAAACCAATACCTAGCGCAAAAGGAATGACAATACTGGCATGACTTATTACAACTGCTTCACTGGCTTTATTTTTTAGCACCTTAATATCGAGTTCCATACCAATAACAAACATGAAAAGAATAAGCCCTATCTGACTAAGAAATTTTAAATTCCCTAAGGATTCAACAGGAAATAAAGCCGCCGAAAAACCAGGGAAATACATCCCCAATAAGGAGGGCCCTAGAACTATTCCTGCTATTATTTCACCAATAACTGTTGGCTGCCCAATCTTCTTGAAAATCCAGCCAAAAAGACGGGCCACTAGGATAATCATTACAATTTGAGCCAAGAGTATAGCCAAAGGATCTTCAAAATTATGTTCCATGGAAAATATAAAATCATTCCAGGAACTATTTCCTGTTTCTGAAACTATTAGATTGTTTCTTTTTTCCAGTAGTTTCCCCTTAGTAATAATCCAATAAATCAACGCAGTAAAACCTCCGGTCACCCCTATATAAAACAGGGTATTTTTATATTTTTTCAAATCCATTGTACAGTGGCATATTAATTTCAAAAATCATACAAAGATGTAAAATTCTATAATACGTTTTACAAGGCTAAAATTAATTTTTCAGCGAAAGAAAAAAGCGAGATAAAACAGATAAAAACCAGGTCTAAACCACATAAAAAGATTCATATAAATTGTGGCTTTTGTGGTGGTTTTCACTACATTTGCACCCATTTTTAAAACTCTTATGAAAAAGAAATCAAAAGTAGGATTTTGGGAACTTATTGCCCGTATTGTACTTAAAAACAGAATCGTCATCCTTGGTGTTATTGTTTTAATAACACTTTTTTTAGCACTGCAATGGAAAAACATACAGTTTTCATTTACGGAGGCCAATCTACTTCCAGACAACCATATCGTCAATAAAGAATACAATGCCTTTCTAGACAAATTTGGAGAAGAGGGAAATTTAATTGTCATAGGTGTGAAAGACGATGCTTTTTTTACTCCAAAAGCATTTGCTGCCTGGACTAAATTAATGACTGAACTCAAAGCACAAAAAGAAGTGGATCTGATTATTTCAATCAGCGACTTGAAGAAATTGCAAAAAAATGATTCCCTTCAAACTTTTGAATTAGTTCCGTTTGTTGATCAAGCCAAAACTGTCAACAAAGCTTATCTTGATACGATCAAAAAAGATTTGTTCCAAAACATGCCTTTTTACGAAGGCTTACTTTTTAATAAGAAAAATGGAACAATCCGCTCAGCCATTTATTTGGATAAAAAAATCGTCAATACAGCACATCGTAAAGACTACATTGTCCAGGATTTTATCCCAAAAATTGAAGCTTTTGAAAAAGAGACTGGTATCGATTTACGTGTTTCTGGGATGCCTTACATAAGAACACTTAATGCAATGAGCATTATGAACGAAATTAGTTTGTTCATCGGAGTTTCCTTATTACTGACTTCGTTGATATTCTTTTTCTTTTTCCGTTCTTTCAGAGCTACATTAATCGCCATGTTGATTGTAATCATAGGTGTTATGTGGACTTTTGGACTACTTGGATTATTCCATTATCAAATCACGGTGCTTACCGCTCTGGTCCCTACACTGGTTATCGTAATCGGAATTCCCAATTGTATTTTCCTTACTAATAAATACCAGCAGGAATATATTGCTCATGGAAATAAAGCCCGTGCATTACAGCGTGTAATTACAAAAGTAGGAACCGCTACTTTGATGACCAACTTAACCACAGCTGCTGGTTTTGCCACTTTTATTATTACTAATAGTGAGTTATTAAAAGAGTTTGGTATCATTTCCTCATTAAGTATTGTTGCCCTGTTCTTTTTATGCCTTATTATTATACCAATTTATTATAGCTACCAGCCTGTTCCAAAAGAAAAACACTTGAGACATTTAAGTCGTAATTATACAAAAGTGTTCATGGCTTGGATCGAAAAAATGGTAAAATACAACAGACGCCATGTCTATCTTGTGGCTATCTTTTTATTTTTAATAAGTAGCATTGGTGCTTTAAAAATTAAAACCTCTGGAAGTTTGATTGAAGACATGCCTAAAAACACTGGCTTTTATCAGGATATTATTTTTTTCGAACAAGAATTTGATGGAATTATGCCATTGGAAATTACGGTAGACACCAAAAGGAAAAAAGGAGTCATGAAGCTTTCCACATTGAGAAAGATGGATGAACTTCAAGAGACTATCGAAGAAATCCCTGAACTTTCAAAACCAATCTCCATTCTGAATTTAGTTAAATATTCTAAGCAGGCGTACTATAACGGTAATCCTGAGTATTATGACTTACCTACTTCTCAGGAGCAAAGTTTTATTTTGGGTTATGCCAAAAACGCAACTAAAAACACCCAAAACAACATCATGAAAAGTTATGTGGACAGCACCGGTCAGGTGGCTCGTATTACGACTTTCATGCGAGATATTGGAACTGGAAACATGGCGAACATTGAAAATAAGCTTTGGACCAAAATCAATAAAATCTTCCCTTCTGATCGCTACAAAGTGGTGATGACTGGAAAGGCATTAGTTTTTGAAAAAGGAACAAAATACTTACTTGACAACTTACTGATGTCCCTACTTTTTGCAGTCTTTCTGATTTCTTTACTGATGGTATTCATGTTCCGCTCCTTCAAAATGGTGGTCGTTTCCTTAATCCCTAATCTGTTGCCGTTAATGATTACCGCCGGATTAATGGGTTATTTTGGCATTCCGTTAAAGCCATCAACGATATTAGTTTTTAGTATTGCTTTCGGACTTTCGGTCGATGACACCATCCACTTCTTAGCACAGTACCGTCAGGAATTAACTCGAAATAACTGGAAGATAAAAAAATCAGTTTTTGCTACCATAAGAGAATCAGGCTTGAGTATGTTTTATACCTCGGTCGTTTTATTTTCAGGTTTCTCTGTGTTTATGCTTTCTGATTTTGGTGGTACCGTTGCCCTTGGTGGATTAATTGCAATCACATTGGCTTTCGGGATGTTGTCTAACCTGATGTTATTGCCTTGTTTGGTATTAACCTTGAACAAGTCGTTAACCAACAAACAGGAATTTATCGAGCCAAAAATTGATGTTTTAAGCAAACCAGATAAAGAGACTGAAGATTCAGATAAATAATTAGTACGCTTAAAAAAAACGCCTATAAAACTCAAAAAAGCTTCCCTTCCTTACAGATGGGAAGCTTTTTTTATACCCGAAACCCCCCGTTCATTATGAGTTACTTTTTAAAATATGTATATTTGAAAATCGCGACAATTCGAGTGGAGAAGACTTAACTCCGTTAAGAAGATGTATTAACTCTCACCAAAAGGCTATGAATACAACCAACCGAAACGATAGTTTAAGAAAAAAACCAACAAATTTTAGCCCGCTCACTGATGTAGTGCTAACACTAAAAAGTGGAGACCAGTGACCACTATAAAAACGGGGAGAAATTGAAAAGCCTAAAGAGTAGAAAAAATTAAAAACAATAAAAATGGATCAACAAGTTATAGCTGTAAACACCTACCTTGACAAGATAATCGACTTCGGTTTTGAATACGCACCTAAATTAATCGGCGGCATACTAGTGCTGTTTATTGGTTTATGGGTTACCAATTTAATTACAAAAGCAGTTGGAAAATCATTGGAAAAATCATCAATCGATCAATCTCTTGTCCCATTTTTAAGAAGTATTACAAACATCATACTAAAAGCCCTAGTCGTCATTACTGTAATGGGAATGATTGGTATTGAGATGACCTCATTTGTTGCAATTATTGGTGCTGCAGGTTTAGCCGTTGGATTGGCATTATCAGGAACATTACAAAACTTTTCGGGTGGTGTAATTATCTTGATCTTGAAACCTTTTAAAATTGGCGATTTTATTGAAGCACAAGGTTTTTCAGGAACAGTAAAGGAAATCAACATTTTTTCGACTATGCTGAATACTCCAGATAAGAAATTAGTGATTATACCTAATGGACCTCTATCTACAGATGCACTTATCAATTATTCTACTGAACCATTACGAAGAGTAGACTGGAAATTTGGTATCGCTTATGGCGATGATGTTGAGAATTTTAAAAAAGCCATTAACCAATTTATTGCTGAGGACGACCGTATTTTAAAAGACCCTGCATCTTTTATCGGTTTATCTGAACTCGCAGATAGTTCTGTGAATTTTGCCGTACGTGTATGGGTTGATAGCCCTAACTATTGGGGAGTATTCTTTGATATGAACGAGAAAGTGTATACTAAATTCCCAGATTACGACCTCAACATTCCTTTTCCACAAATAGATGTTCATGTTCAGAATAATAAATAAATCACAACGGACTTAGAGTCCTTTAGTTTTTATCAAACAATTAAAACTTCCGTCATGAAAGACGGAAGTTTTTTTATGCATTATCCGAAAAAAACTCAGTATGAGTTCGACAATTAATACTATTTATTTTTACGAGATACTAAATGAATCCTCACAATAGCTAACAATTAAGCAATAGTAACCAATTGCTTAACTACTTATTAAAAATAAATCCTATTTTTACCCCACACTCTAAAGAAAAGAATTGATTAGAATATTTTAACGTTCTAGCTGTTCGGTTTACAATAAAGGCTTGATCTTTTTAAGCCTAAGAAATTAATTATTACATCACAATATATGACTCATAAAATTTCTGAGGCAGAAAAATTAGCCGTTCCCGATAATTACAAAAATTGGAAAAAATGGGGCCCTTATTTAGCCGAAAGACAATGGGGAACCGTTCGTGAAGATTACAGTGAAAATGGGGATGCATGGGAATTTATTAATCACGACAAAGCACGTAGTAATGCGTATCGCTGGGGTGAGGAAGGAATTGGTGGTTTTTGTGATTCTCGTGAAATTTTATGTTTGGCTCCCGCCTTTTGGAACGGAAAAGACCCCATTTTAAAAGAACGCTTATTTGGACTCACTAATAATCAAGGAAATCACGGAGAAGATGTTAAAGAACTTTATTTTCATCAAGTTTCAACACCATCCCATTCCTACAACAAATACCTCTATAAATACCCGCATAATGAATTTCCTTATGAGGAAATAATAGCAACCAACAGCCACCGAAGTAGAGAAGAAACAGAATTTGAACTACTAGACACTGATAGCTTTAAAGACAATGCTTATTTTGATTGTTATATCGAATATGCAAAAGGGGATATTGATGATATCCTGATGAAAGTTACCGTAGTCAACAGAGGAAAAGATACAGCAGTAATTCATGTACTCCCTCATCTTTGGTTTCGTAATTTCTGGAAACACAACAACAGACATCCACGTCCTAATATGGAATCTGTTTCTAAGAACACCATTGTTTCTAAAAGTAGCCGAAGTGACGACTACTATCTTTATCATAATGAAGGTGAACAATTATTCTGCGAAAACGAAACAAACAACGAACGCATTTATAATTCCCCTAATGAATATGAGTATGTTAAAGACGGAATTAACAACCATGTTATAAGCGGAGAACCAACTATAAATCCAGAGAAGTCTGGTACTAAAGCGGCAATTTGGCATCATTTTAATTTAAAAGGAGGCGAAGAAAAAAGTGTCAACATACGTTTAAGCAATGTCGCTTTAGAAAATCCTTGGGAAAATTTTGATGCGGTATTTGATTTAAGAAAAGCGGAATGTGAAACATTCTACAACGAAATCATAAGCGAAGATATTCCAAAAGAGCACCAAGCTATTGCAAAAAGTGCTTTTTCGGGATTGTTATGGACCAAACAATTTTATTATTACAATGTTCACAAATGGATATTTGGTGGCACTGATGAAACAGCGGCTAACAGAAGAACTGACTCCCGCAATTTTAGCTGGCAACACCTTAATAACAGACATGTTATTTCTATGCCTGATAAATGGGAATACCCTTGGTACGCCGCTTGGGATCTAGCTTTTCATATGGCATCTTTTGTAGAAATAGATCCTTATTTTGCTAAGCAACAACTTTTATTAGTCTTGCAAGAAAGTTACATGCACCCCAATGGTCAAATTCCAGCGTATGAATGGAACTTCAGTGATGTAAATCCACCAGTTCATTCCTGGGCCGTTTGGACTGTTTATGAAAAAGACAGAAAGCGAACAGGCAAAGCAGATACTCCATTTCTAGAAAAAGCTTTTCAAAAACTCCTTATCAATTTTACGTGGTGGGTAAACCAAAAAGATACTAGTGGTACTGACTTATTTGAAGGAGGATTTTTAGGTTTAGACAACATTGGAGTTTTTGACCGCAACCATATGCCGGAAGGAATAAAAAAAATGCAACAGGCAGATGCAACAAGTTGGATGGCGATGTTCTCTTTGAACATGTTGCGCATGTCACTTGAATTAGCAAAAACCAACAAAATTTACGAAGAAATATCGGCTAAGTTTTTCAGGCATTTTTTAAATATCGCTTGGGCAATGCACCATATTGGAAAAAAAGATCTTTCGCTTTGGGACGACGAGGACAATTTCTATTACGATGTTGTTGAAATGTCTGATGGAAGTACAGAACGTTTAAAAGTGCGTTCTTTAGTTGGTGTTATTCCAATGTTTGCTGTCGAAATCTTGAATATCGATTTATTTAAAGAGTTAAAAGAATTTCAAAGACGAGCTAAGGAAATCATAAGAACACGTCCAGATCTGGCTTCCTTAATTTCAAATATAGAGAACGCCAATAAAGACGGTAATTTTCTATTCTCGATTATGCGTGGTTTTAGATTAGAACACCTTTTGAAACGGTTATTAGATGAAGACGAGTTCCTTTCTGATTACGGTATTCGTTCTCTTTCTAAATACCATAAAGAGCATCCTTTTGTTTTTGGAGATGAAGGTCATCACCAAATTCAATATGAACCTGGCGAAAGCCGTTCGGGTATGTTTGGTGGAAATTCAAACTGGCGTGGTCCTATCTGGATGCCATTGAATTATATGATTATCCAGTCGTTACGTAAATACTATACGTTTTACGGACCTACGTATGTGTATGAATTCCCAACAGGATCAGAAAAAAAATTGAACTTAAACGAAATTGCTAACGAATTAACAAAAAGACTAATTAAACTTTTTGAACGAAATGACGAAGGTAAGTTTCAATACCATTCTGATGATCACAACCATGTTTTCTCAAAAGACGAACATTTTAAAGGTCAGCATTTATTTTATGAATTTTTTGATGGCGATAATGGAAAAGGACTTGGCGCTTCACACCAAACGGGATGGACTGCACTTATTGCCAATTTAATCATGGAAATGGAGGAGAATAAATAAATATAAAATCTATTAAAATTCCCGTCGTCAAAGGCGGGATTTTTTATGTTTAAAAACCATCCGATAAGCTAAATAATAAATTTATTCCTCACTTACTTTTACCAATGCAACCTCTAAAGCTTTGTAATCTGATAACACTTTTACGATAAATCCTTTTTTATTGATGATGAAATGGGTGGAAAAAGCATTGAGTTGTAAGGTCAAATTCATATACGTTTTCATATTAGGCACCACAGCATAAGAAAGCGGTTTTCTAATTAAAAAAGGCTTTAATTGTTCTGGCGAATCTTCGGCTAGACTTAGGAATACGATGTCTTTTCGATCTTTATACTTGCTTGCCAATTGATTGACATCAGGAAATTCTTTGACACAAGCTGCACAATGAATGTACCAGCATTTTACAACAACAATCTTTCCTTTTAGATTCTCATTTGTAATCAAATTGTCGTTTAAATCTTTGAATGAAAATTCTGGAAATGGTTCGCCTTCTTTTTTATAATTTTGAATCTCATTGAATGCCGTTTCAGCGATGGAAGCCTTAATACTTGTATCTGATGTTGGTTCAATTTTAAAAAGCTTGTAATAAAAAACGTCCTTGTCTGATTCTAACCGAATCGGAATATAATTTCCTTCACTTAACACTTTCAGAAAAGCCTCTTTAGTAATTTCTTTTGAATTAGAATCTAATGCTACAAAATCTCTAGAAAGCATGATCTCATTGTATTGATATGTCCACCAATCCATAAACTTTCTCTGGATTTCAGCTGGATTCACCTCTGGGTTTCCTAATTTGGTTTGACTTGTACAAGAAGTGAATATCACAACTAAGGAAAGGGCAAAAAATATTTTTTTCATTACAGATAATTGAGCTAGCAAATTAGGCGTTTTTTGTTACAAACAAGAAATTAGCTTTATAATTATAAAATTGTCCGCTAAAATTACTAATTTTATTAAGCACCACATACTTAGGTTAATAAAAATTCATAAGTCAACTATTTTATTTCAATAAACTACGCAAAGGTGAATACTAATAATTTACAAAATAACTTTCATTTTTTACTTTTGGGAATTGCATTTATCATATTTCTATTTGGTGTTGTGATGCCGCTATTCTATGATTATTTCATAATAAATAAATTCTTTGAATTATATATTTTAATCATCTATGTATTTCTTTTCACGGGATTTACTTTACCCATTGGAATAGTCTTTATTGCAAAAAAAGAGTATCAAGCGCTTAAAACTATTTCAATAATTTACTTGCTGATTATTGTGTTTTCATATCTTGGCTTAACCATTTCGCTAATAGCTTTGCCTTTCTTTTTTATCTATGGAGCTTATTTCAATTTCAGTACTTTTATAAAAAGAAGTAAATCTACAAGCGCTTCGGTTTGAAGTACTGCTACACTTTTTAAAACCTTTCTTCAAAAACCATAATCCCACCATTTCCTAGCCCCGATAGCAGCGGCATCCTTTTACTTTTTTCTTTAAAAAGTAAAAGATATAGCGAATAGCGGGAAAAAGCTCCATATTGACACATTCCCTATAATGACAATTAAAACAAATCAATTATATTTGCATTTACTATTCTTCGATACCCTTTGATATCATCAATGGTATAGTTAAAAATCTAAAATTAAAATGAGACATACAAAAGTTAAAGACTTACTAAACAGTACAACGGCGCTTCATGAAGTAAATGCAAAAGGATGGGTACGAACTTTTAGAAACAATCAATTTATCGCTTTAAATGATGGATCAACCATCAATAATATACAATGTGTTGTTGATTTTGAGAACACTCCTGATGAAACTTTAAAAAGAATTACTACTGGTGCTGCTATTTCTGTAACTGGAACTTTGGTAGAAAGTAAAGGTGCTGGACAAAAATTTGAGATTCAAGTTGCAAAACTAGAGATCCTTGGAGATTCAGATGCTGAGAAATTCCCAATACAACCTAAGAACAAACCAAGTTTAGATTACTTGCGTGAAAATGCACATTTACGTGTGCGTACGAATATGTTTGGTGCTATCATGCGTGTGCGTTCTGTATTATCTTATGCCGTTCACAGTTATTTCCAAGAAAAAGGATTTGTGTATGTAAATACGCCTATCGTAACTGGATCTGATGCTGAAGGTGCTGGTGAAATGTTTAAAGTAACCGCTTTGCCATTTGATGGTACACCAAGAACCGAAGACGGAAAAGTAAATTATAAAGAAGACTTCTTTGGGAAAGAAACTAACTTGACGGTTTCAGGACAACTAGAAGCAGAAACTTATGCTATGGCTTTAGGTCAGGTATATACTTTTGGACCTACATTTAGAGCCGAAAACTCAAATACTTCTCGTCACCTTGCTGAATTTTGGATGATTGAACCAGAAGTAGCGTTTAATGATTTGAATGACAACATGGACTTGGCGGAAGATTTCATTCAGTACGTGATCAAGTACACGATGGAGAAATGTCCAGAGGATTTGAAATTTCTAGAAACTCGGTTATTAGACGAAGAAAAATCAAAACCACAGGCAGAAAGAAGCGAAATGGCTTTACTTGACAAGCTGAATTTTGTTTTGGAAAACAATTTTAAACGCGTGTCTTATACTGAAGCAATTGACATTTTAAGAGATTGTACTCCTAATAAAAAGAAAAAATTCAACTATATCATTAACGAATGGGGTGCTGACTTACAGTCAGAACACGAGCGTTACTTAGTAGAGAAACACTTTAAATGCCCCGTAATCTTGTTTGATTACCCAGCAAATATCAAAGCGTTTTACATGCGTTTGAACGAAGACGGAAAAACAGTTCGCGCCATGGATATCCTTTTCCCTGGAATTGGAGAAATCGTGGGAGGATCACAAAGAGAAGAGCGTTTTGATGTTTTGGTCGAAAAAATGAAAGCCTTAGGAATTGACGAAGAAGAATTATGGTGGTATTTAGATACTAGAAGATTTGGTTCAGCGGTTCACTCTGGTTTTGGACTTGGATTTGAAAGACTAGTATTATTTGTTACTGGTATGACAAACATACGTGACGTAATTCCTTTTCCAAGAACACCATTGAACGCGGAATTTTAATACAATTTTGTTTCAAGTTTAAGGTTTAAAGTTGTTTGAAAGTTCTGCAACCTTAAACCTTAAACCTTACACTTTCATACAAAAAATAAATGCTAAAGCAATTTTTAAATTTAAAGTTATCCCAGAAATTATCTCCTCAGCAAATTCAGCTGATGAAGTTAATTCAATTGCCTACGCAAGCATTCGAACAACGTTTGTTGGAAGAAATGAATGAAAACCCCGCTTTAGAAGCCGGTAAAGAGGAAGATGAGTACGAGAAAGACGAGTTTGAAAACGAAGATTATGACGACTATGATGATTCTGAATCCGATAGAGTGGATGCAGAAGACATTAATATCGACGAATATCTAAGCAGCGACGACACCCCTGATTATAAAACCCAAACCAACAACTACAGTGACGACGATGAAGAGCGCGAATCTCCATTAGCCGCACCTGTTAGTTTTCATCAGGATCTAATCAATCAGTTGAATACATTTATCCTGAACGATGATGAACGAGATATTGCAGAATTTTTAGTAGGCAGTATCGACGACATGGGTTATATCCGTCGCAGTGTTCCTGATATTGTTGATGATATGGCGTTTACACAAGGACTTTACACTGATGAACCTACTGTAGAAAGAATGCTACATGTAATCCATGAATTAGAACCTTCAGGAGTGGGTGCCCGCGATTTACAAGAATGTTTATTGTTGCAATTGAAACACAAGACACCTACCGAATCAGTAGAACTGGCGACCGATATCATCGAAAACCAATTTGATGCCTTTACAAAAAAGCACTACGAGAAATTAATCCAAAAATATAATGTTTCGAATGAGCAGCTTAAAAAAGCAATTCACGAAATAGAAAAGCTCAATCCAAAACCAGGTGGTGCTTTTACTGGAAACAATAAAATCACTGAAAATGTAGTTCCTGATTTTGCCATTAGAATTGTCGATGGCGAACTGGAATTGACTTTAAACGGAAGGAACGCCCCTAGCCTGCATGTTTCTAAAGATTATCAGGAAATGATGCAGACCTATAAGGAGTCTACTGATAAATCAGGCCCTCAAAAAGATGCCGTTCAATTTATCAAACAAAAACTAGATTCGGCTAAGTGGTTTATAGATGCAATTAGACAACGTCAGGAAACACTTTTTGTAACCATGAACGCAATTATGCATTATCAGGAAGAATATTTTCTTGAAGGAGACGAAACTAAGTTGAAACCGATGATTTTGAAAGACATTGCTGATTTGGTTGGTCTTGATATATCAACTATTTCCCGCGTAGCTAACAGCAAGTATGTTGAAACTCCTTATGGAACTAAACTAATTAAAGAATTCTTCTCGGAAGCGATGAAAAATGATCAGGGAGAAGATGTTTCTACATTGGAAATCAAAAAAATTCTTCAGAATATTATTGAGGAAGAAGACAAGAAAAAACCATATCCAGACGATCAATTGGCAGAATTGCTAAAAGAAAAAGGCTATCCTATTGCCAGAAGAACCATTGCAAAATATAGAGAACAACTAGACATTCCTGTAGCAAGAATGAGGAAGAAGATATAAGATTATTGATTTAAGATTTATCATCAACATCGAATATCTCTATAAAAGTAAACCCTTTCAGAATTAAAATTTTGAAAGGGTTTCTAATTTACTAAATTTCCGTTCCGTCTCCCTCTCTTTTGGAGAGGGCTGGGGAGATGATCCTACTTTTCCTCCTCATCTTTCCTCATCGCATGATAATAAGCAGCACGACTTAGTGGTTCATATTCTTCGGTTTCACCAAGCATAACTAATTTCTCATTGTCTGTTTTACGGAAACTGTAATTTGCTAAATTCCCAGTACGCGTGCATACTGCATGAACTTTGGTCACATATTCGGCTGTAGCCATTAACGCCGGCATGGGTCCAAAAGGATTTCCTTTGAAATCCATATCTAATCCAGCTACGATAACACGAATTCCTTGGTTAGCTAAATCATTGCAAACTCTTACGATTTCATCATCAAAAAATTGCGCCTCATCAATTCCTACAACATCACATCCTTGTGCTAAAATAGCAATGTTTGCTGCGGCAGGCACTGGCGTAGAACGAATTTCATTAGCATTATGCGATACAACCATCTCATCATGATACCGGGTATCGATTTCTGGTTTAAAAATTTCCACTTTTTGTTTGGCAAATTGCGCTCTTTTCAGACGTCGAATAAGTTCTTCGGTTTTACCCGAAAACATCGAACCGCAAATAACTTCGATCCAACCAAATTGTTCTTTATGATTTACTGTATTTTCGAGAAACATTTTTGTATTTTTCTAACTTAAAAAATGAATAGTTTTTATTACTTTGTAACGTAATAAACCGACTTAAGATTTTATACTTTTACGTAGTCTCAAAAGTAGAAAATTTTTATCAATTCGATGATTTGTGAACGCTTAATTAAAAATTAAATGTTCCCTGCTAAAGGACCTTATTCCCTACGTAGGATAAAAATTATAGAAAATTATAAACACATACGCCATACATACCATAATTCAAACGTCATGAAAAAAAGATTGGAAGCCGATTTAGTCAGCATTGCTCACAGAATATTACAACTTAAGAATAAGTCTGACATCAATCAATTGTTTTTGGAAACCCAAAAACTATATGAAAAACTGTCGGTTTTACGCTTTGTTAATGAGCATTATGGTACTGTCCAACCTACAATAGGCCATGCTGAAATCGAAAAAGATATCCAAGCTTTTTATGACAAAAGTGAAGAACTACCTGTTGAGACTATGATTGAAATGACTGAAATAGTCCCCGTTAAGGAAGTTCCTGAGAAGGAAGAGCCAACAGAAGATGTAATTTTTAAATATGCTCCTATAGAAGAAACTCCTGCCGAAGAAGTAAATATACAAGAGCCAGCTGCAACGGAAGAACCTACCGAAGAGAAAAGTACTACTGAAGAGGTAGATGAAGAACTTACTGCTGAAGAAGTAGAAGAGTTAGGTGACTTTGCGGCAGATATAGCAGAGCAGCCGTTAGAAGATATCGAAGCTATCGAAGAAGAAGCCGAGGAAAACAAAACTGAGACCGAGGAAACAGACGAAGTTGAAGATCGTGAGGATGAAGAGGAAAACACTGAAGAAGAAATGGTTGAAGATGAAGAGCCAGTAACTGAAAAAGAAGCTGTAACTGACTTTAACACTGATTTTGAACTAACAGAAGAAACCGAAGTTGAAACACCTAAGAAAGGGCAAACCATGCAAATTTATTTTGAAGATCTACTTGGAGGACATTATAGCGAACCACACTTTGTAAAAGTCGACGAAGTACCAGAATTACCTCCAGAAACAGTATTTGAAGCTGTAGAAAAAACAGAAGAGAAGGAGATAGCGCCAATTAAGGCACCCGAAAAAACAGTTGAATCAAAAACGGTTTCACTAAACGATAAACTTTCAAAAGGAATTGAGATTGATCTTAATGACCGAATCGCATTTGTAAAACATCTTTTTGGCAACAGCAATGAAGATTACAACCGTGTACTAAGTCAATTAATCACTTTTGATAATTTCTATGAAACACGTAATTTCATTGAAGAAATGGTAAAACCAGATTATAATAATTGGGAAGGAAAAGATGATTATGCCGAACGTTTTATGGATATCATAGAAAAAAAATTCCTTTAAATAAATTTCGAAATACTAATAAAATTCCCGCATAACAGCGTATGTCAAAATTATATATAGTTCCCACACCAATCGGTAATCTTGAAGACATGACCTTTAGAGCCATCAGGATTCTAAAAGAAGTAGACTTGATTCTTGCCGAAGATACCCGCACCAGCGGAAAACTCCTAAAGCATTTTGAGATTGGCACACACATGTACAGTCACCACATGCACAATGAGCATAAAACCATCGAAAATTTAATCTCACGATTAAAAGCTGGCGAGACCATTGCGTTAATATCTGATGCTGGAACACCTGCCATTTCAGATCCAGGTTTTTTATTGACCCGTGCTTGTGTAGAGAACGGCATAACCGTGGAGTGCCTGCCAGGCGCCACTGCTTTTGTCCCTGCTTTAGTCAATAGCGGATTGCCAAATGACAAATTTATTTTTGAAGGATTCCTACCCGAGAAAAAAGGACGCCAAACTCGATATTTAGAGCTTGCCGAAGAAACTAGAACAATGATTCTCTATGTTTCTCCACATAAATTATTAAAAACACTGGCAGAATTCATCACCTATTTTGGCGAAGACCGACAGATATGCGTATCGCGTGAACTTTCAAAATTACACGAAGAAAACGTCAGAGGAACAACCCGAGAAGTTTTAACTCATTTTGAAAAAATAGCTCCACGAGGTGAAATTGTTGTCGTGATTGGTGGAAAACCAATAACTAAAGAAGTAAAAAAAAGTAAATTTCAGAAAGACGAATAAAACATGAATAACGCAAAAATCATAATCATCGGTGCCGGTCTATCGGGTTTAATGATCGCTTATTTGTTACAAAAAAAAGGGCTTGAAGTCATTATATTAGAAGCCCACAATCGCATTGGCGGCCGTATAGAAACAGTCACCGGCACAAGTGGAGCCACAATGGAAATGGGCGCCACTTGGTTCAGCAAGCCGCACCAAAATCTTATTGCCTTACTAGACGAACTCAAAATAAGCTATTTTAGGCAACATACCCAAGGCATCTCTTTCTTTGAAACTATGTCCTTTGTGCCTCCTCAAAAATTTGAAATTTCAGATGCCGAAGAACCCTCTTATCGCATCGTTGGCGGAACGGCCACATTAATTGAAAAATTAGTGGAAAAAGTTGGCATTCAAAATATCAAAACACAAACTAAAATAACAGCTATAAAGGAAGTTGATAATCATTTAGAGGTTACAACTTCTGACGGAATAGTATACAAAGCCGAAACAGTTATCACCACTTTGCCGCCACATTTGTTAGTTCAAACTATAACCTTCGAGCCACGCTTACCTGATTTTATTCAGCAATTAGCGCGAAAAACACATACTTGGATGGGCGAATCCATAAAATTTGCAATGGAATACGCAAGCCCCTTTTGGAGAGATAACAAGTATTCCGGTACGCTATTCAGTCAAGCCAGCATCATCCAGGAAATGTATGACCACAGCACTGCTGACAACAAGGGTTATGCATTAAAAGGATTTCTAAACGGCGGTACACATATGCTGTCAGAAGAAGAACGAAAAGCGAAAGTAATCCTTCAGCTCACCAAACTTTTTGGCCCTGAAGCTGGAAATTATGTAGCTTATCACGAAAAAGTATGGCGCGAAGAATCACTTACCTTTTTCCCTTACGAACATCTGCTCATGGGACATGAGAACAATGGACATCCCGACTATAAAAAACCGTTATTAAACGACAAATTATATATTTCTGGTTCAGAAACTGCCTCCGCAAATCCAGGATACATGGAAGGAGCAGTAGTTGCGGCCATAAACATTGCCTCCCAATTTTAACAAACTAAGCACATGAATCTAAACGTCTTTTTAGAAAAATTAAAAGAAACTCCACAAAACATCACATTTACAGAAACGATTGCGGTAATTGAGGAAAATTATGTTTTTTCACCAACAGCATTCGAAAATGGATTACTCCACAATGCAGCGGGAGAGAACTCTGGTTCGTGTAAATTGTTCGCTTTTGCTGAATTGCAAAACTTGTCTGAAGCAGCAACATTATCTTGTTTTGGTGCTTATTATTATGAAGAAGTTTTAGGAGATTCTGAAGGATCAAACCACCAAAACATTCGCAACTTTATGAAAACAGGCTGGGACGGAATTGCATTTTATGGCGAAGCTCTAGTTTTAAAATAAACAGTTTTGAAACCTATTTTGATTTTTAAAATCGATATAACAACATAATTCATACCCCAAATTCACTATGCGTTGGACCATTAAACCAAAACCTTCCGAAGATAAAATCAAGCATTTGGCGCAAGCCTTAAATGTGGAGGATTTTGTGGCTACCTTATTAGTACAGCGTGGGATTGAAACTTTTGAAGATGCTAAGAACTTCTTTCGTCCGTCTCTAGACCACTTGCATGATCCTTACCTCATGAAGGATATGGAAAAAGCAGTGGCCCGAATTGAATTAGCCATTGAAAATCAGGAAAAAATTCTTGTTTTTGGCGATTATGATGTCGATGGAACTACTGCTGTCTCGCTAGTGTCGTCCTACTTAAAAACCTATTATCCAAACGTTGCTACCTATATTCCAGATCGCTATGATGAGGGATATGGAATTTCTTTTAAAGGGATTGACTTTGCTGATGACAATGGCATCTCGCTAATAATTGCCTTAGATTGCGGTATAAAATCAATCGATCATGTGGGGTACGCCAAAGAACGAAACATCGATTTTATCATCTGTGATCACCACAGACCCGGAAAAAATCTGCCAGAAGCTGTTGCCATTTTGGATCCCAAAAGAGACGACTGTAGCTATCCTTATGATGAATTATGCGGATGCGGGATTGGATTTAAATTAATTCAGGCACTTGGTTCAAACCGAGGTCAGACGATAGAAGACCTAACCTCCTATCTCGATTTAGTTGCCGCTGCAATCGCCGCTGATATCGTTCCGATGACTGGAGAAAACCGCGTACTCGCTTACTTTGGTTTGCAAGTGATTAATAGTGATCCAAGACCGGGAATCAAAGCTTTAGTTCATCAAGTCAAAAAACAAACCTTAGATATTACCGATGTTGTTTTTATCATCGCTCCAAGAATCAATGCAGCGGGACGAATCAAACACGGAAACCATGCTGTAGAATTATTAACGGAATTTGACTTTGAACAGGCGCAGCAATTTGCTTCAGAAATAGAGCAATACAATTCAGACCGTAAAGATTTAGACAAGCAAATCACAAAAGAAGCCCTATTGCAGATTGAAGTAAACGAAGAAAGAGAACGCTCTACCTCTGTCGTTTATCAGGAAAACTGGCATAAAGGCGTAATTGGTATTGTTGCCTCTCGATTGATTGAAACCTATTATAGACCTACTTTAGTTTTTACAAAAAGTGGTGATAAATATGCCGCCTCGGCACGATCCGTAAAAGGGTTTGATGTTTATAATGCACTAGAAGCCTGCTCGCAACATCTGGAGCAATTTGGTGGACACATGTACGCCGCCGGAATGACATTAAAAGAAGAGAATTATTCCATCTTTAAAGAAGCCTTTGAAAAACAAGTGCAGGAAACGATTCATCCCGATATGCTAATCCCAGAAATTGAGATTGATGCCGAAATAGATTTTGCAGATATTACCCCTAAACTCACCCGAATATTAAAACAGTTTGAGCCTTTTGGTCCGTTAAACATGACTCCTGTATTTCTAACAAAAAATATAAAAGATACTGGCTACGCCAAAAAACTAGGCGAAGACAATGCTCATTTAAAACTGTTTGTAAAACAAAATAATTCTGAAGGTATTCCTGCCATAGGTTTCGGATTAGGAAATAAAATGGAATTAACTACAAATCAAGAACCCTTTGAAGCGGTGTATTGTATAGATGAAAATGAATGGAACGGTAAGATTTCGATTCAACTGAGATTAAAAAATATTAAATAATGAGTACCCCTAAAGTTAAGAAAGATCCCTACGCAGCATTGCGTTATAAAGAGTTTAATACTTTTTTGTTATTGCGTTTCGCCATGGTTTTTGCTTGGTCTATGCAATTTATAGTGATTGAATGGCAAGTTTACAGCATCACCAAAGATCCGCTTTCACTGGGAATTATTGGATTAATGGAAGTAATCCCTGCTATTTCTATGGCTTTGTTTGCCGGTCACATAGTGGATCAAAAGGAAAAGAAAGGACTTTTAGTAAAATGTATTTTGGCTTTTTCAGTAATCAGTTTCGGGCTGTTTTTATTGACCTGGCCAGCAATAGTACATGATTATTCTCTAAAAACGATTTTGTACTCCATCTACTTTTTAGTTTTTCTTGGCGGATTAGTTCGCGCCTTCTTAGGACCCACTATCTTTTCGTTATTATCCTTGCTTGTTCCTAAAAAAGTATATCCTAATGCGGCGACTTGGAGTAGCTCTGTTTGGCAAATAGCTTCAGTTGTAGGACCTGCCGTTGCTGGTTTCTCGATTACTTTGATTGGTGTACATTGGTCAATGTGTTCTGTTTTCGCCTGTTCTGTTTTTGCATTATTATTTTTATCGCAAATAGAAAAAAAACCGATATTAAATCCGAAAATAGGAGAACCCGTAATGCAGAGTTTGACCGAAGGAATAAAATTCGTTTTCAATAACAAAACTATTTTAGGAGCGATTACTCTTGACATGGTCTCTGTTCTATTTGGTGGTGCTATAGCGCTATTACCCATCTTTGCACAAGACATACTAAAAGTTGGTCCGGAAGGATTTGGTTTTTTAAGAGCAGCCCCAGCAGTAGGAGCCTTTATTACAATGTTAATCACAGCCTATGTTCCGTTGAGTAAGAATGCCGGAATGAAGTTATTGATCGCAATCTTTTCTTTTGGTATTTGTATTATAGTATTTGGACTTTCCACAATTTTCTGGGTATCGCTTTTGGCTTTGTTCTTTAGTGGTGTATTTGATGGCATCTCAGTTGTAATCCGTCAAACGATTCTACAACTTAAAACTCCAGATCATATGCGCGGTAGGGTTTCGGCTGTAAACTCAATGTTTGTAGGTTCTTCAAATGAACTCGGTGCTTTTGAAAGTGGTGTTACTGCTAAATTGATGGGAACAGTAACGGCTGTTGTTTTTGGCGGAAGCATGACACTTATAATAGTGGCATTTACGGGATTCATTTCTCCTTCTTTTAGAAAACTTGATTTGAGAAAAGATTTAGAAGAACACGAAAACCTAGAATGATTAGTATTTATTTAGAATTATTATAAATAATGTTTATATTTGTTTCAAACATTATTCAAATGCAAGAAATAAAACAAATATACCATAATGATTCAGGGACTTCTTTTTATTGGAGAAAAGAGAATGACGTACTAGTCGACAAAGTGCAATTGATCTTTAGAGAAACTGGATTCTATTTTTCACAACAAGAACTACAAGTCTTTAAGAAATGTATAGAAGAAAGTTATGCCTTAAATAGCTGTTGTGATGATTGCGAACTAAAAAGTAAATGCCATAAATTTTTACTAAAAACGCCTTGTTCTCAGATTGATTTAGCTGTTTCCATGCAAGAATTAAATGCCGTAAAAGACTTGGTTGAAGGAACTTTGTTTAAAATTAATTTGGACTCTTATTTATATGGCGAAGGAATGAATTAGTACTTTTTTATTTCGAATGTATCTCCGTCAAAAACTCCATAAGTGAAATAGCTAATCCAGTCGCCAAGATTAACGTATTCTGAATTTTCCCCTACGTTCACTTTCATCGGTAAATGACGGTGTCCAAAAACAAGGTAGTTGTAATGTTTAGTTTCTAATTTCCTTTTAGAATAGAGAATCAGCCATTCGTTATCTTCACCTAAAAAAGTTACGTCCTCATCTCCAGATATCAGTTTGTTTTTTACCGATAGATATTGCGCTAAACGCACTCCAATATCAGGATGGAGCCATCTAAAAAGCCATTTTGAAAAACGATTTGTAAACACTTTTTTCATTCTCTTGTAGCCCATGTCGCCTGGTCCTTTACCATCCCCATGGCCAATAAGGAATGTTTTATCCCCGAAAGTAAACTCTTGATTATCATAAAATACAGGGATATTCAATTCTTTTTGGAAATAATCTTCCATCCATAAATCGTGGTTCCCAACAAAGAAATAGATTGGAATTCCGCTATCTCTTATTTCAGCTAATTTACCTAAGACACGAACAAACCCCTTTGGAACAACCGACTTATATTCGAACCAAAAATCAAACAAATCTCCTAATAGAAAAATCGCTTCAGCATCTTCTTTTACTTCATCAAGCCAAGCCACAAATCGCTTTTCTCTTGGCAAACTATGCTCTGCTGTTGGAGCACCAAAATGCTGATCTGAGGCGAAGTAAATTTTTTTATTGTTGGCTAATTGCATGAAATTAAAGTATGAATTTTGAATTACAAATTATCGCTAGCGTACCATTCAGCAAAAGAAGAATCTGTTTCTTGTAATTTTAAAGAAAAAAGCTTGATACCTGCGGGTAACCTACCAATTATTCTTTGCGCAAAATCAATTACCATGTTTTCGCTTGTAGGCTGGTAATTCACCAATATAACATGATGACCTCGATTTTTTAATTCGTGTGCCAATTCTACATGAGGGGTGGTTTCATTAAAAACGGTGGCATGATCAAACTGATCTACAATTTCTTCTTTTACAATTTTTTTTAAGTCGGTAAAATCGATAACCATTCCAAATTTTACATCATTACGATTCTCGATAGGACTCCCGATAACAGTTACTGACAATTTATAACTATGTCCGTGGACATTTTTACATTTGCCATCATACCCATATAGCGCATGACCAGTTTCGAAACTAAATTTTTTTGTAATTCTGATATTGCTCATTTCCGTATAATTTTGCTTGCAAATTTAGTGAAAAATTAACCGTTTTCATCTCTTTTTTTTGCAGAAGCATACATCCAATAAGCCAATCCTAGTAAAACAACAAATGGAATGACGGAACCAATAATCACACCTATCTGGTAATTACTATCAGTTGCATTTTTCAATTTTCCCGCTATATCGACTTGTTGTATTAGAGCTGTAATTTTCATTTCTTATTATTTTTTAAATTGACCTAAAGCATTTTTAGTAAAATCAGACAGTACTAATTCGCCTGAAATTGCTGCTCTTTTCAGCAATAAGGCATCCCAGTCCTCAGTTCCTTCCCAAATTATCTTCTTCATTTGCACCAAGGCTTCTGGATTGTAGGAAGCTAGCTTTGTAGTAAAGTGAGCTATATCAATATCTAACTCCACCTGATTTTCCAAAACTTTGGCGTAAAGCCCTTTGTCTTGAGCCCAATCTGTATTTTTCCATTCGGTGGCCGCTAGAGTCATTTCTGTCATTGCCGTCTTACCAATTTTACGGCTTACCGCAGGCTCAATAACAAATGGACCAATCCCTATAGCAAGTTCCGAAAGTTTAATACTACTATCAATGGTCGCAAAAGCATAATCACAGGCTGCGGCAATACCTACACCACCTCCTACTGCTTTTCCATGAATACGTCCCACTATAATTTTAGAACATTTGCGCATGGCGTTTATTAAATTAGCAAATCCCGAGAAAAATTGCGTTCCTTCTTCCTGATTGGATACTGCTAAAAGTTCGTCGAAAGAAGCTCCGGCACAAAAAGCGGCTGTTCCTTCACTTCGTAAAACAATTACAGTAACGCCAGCATTAACACTCAGCTCGTTCAACTTTTCAGTTAACGCATCTAACAATTTCCTTGGAAAAGAATTACTTGCTGGATGACTAAATTCTACCGTTGCAATCGTATTGTCGATTGTAGTGGTTAATGAACCTGTTGGATTTTCTAGTGCCATTTTAGTTGTTTTTATGTAAAGTTAAAAATATTATGAAGAAAGTCATCCTTTTATCAGAACAGAAAGTTGTTTTTTAATTTGTCTTTTCAATGTAAAATAATGTTATATTTGCCAAAGAATTGGGGGATTAGCTCATTTGGCTAGAGTGCTTGCCTGGCAGGCAAGAGGTGACGAGTTCGAATCTCGTATTCTCCACAGTTTAAAACTCAAGTCAGATGGCTTGAGTTTTTTTATTTTAAAGCCTATGTTTT